>CP031585.1:1218461-1519423 GCA_003217735.2 Marinibacterium anthonyi
GCGTGGCGCGGACGCGGTGCCCCCAAGTTTTGGGAAGACGACAAGCGCAATCCGACCGATCCTGATTTCTTCGTGGCCTTCACAGAGTGTGTGGAGCGTCCGGCGCCGGCGATGCTCATGACTCCGGCCCTGGTGGACGAATTCCTTGACAGCGCGGCAATGCCCAAGGGCGAACGCTCCAAGGCCGATCTGCGTAAGTGGGCACTGCGCTTTGCGGAGCACTTCCACGACGCGCCGGCTGTGATCTTCGAGGAAAAGGGATCGCGCGGCGAAGTCAACAAATGGCGGGCGCAGTGGAAGCACTCACCCAAGCAGCACGACATGTCCGGCACCCATGCGGTTCGCGTCCTGAATTGGGCGGTCGAAGAAGGCAAGCTGTCCGAACACCACTGCCACAAGCTGCCCAAGCTCTATGAGGTTGATCGTTCAGAAATCGTCTGGGCGCCTTCGGATCGCGAGGGGATCGACGCCATAGCCCCTGAGTGGGTGTGCCGTCTTCTGTGCGTGGCCTGCGAAACCGGCCTCCGTCCTGGTGACTTGATCAAGCTGGCCAAGACGGCGGTGGAGCAAACCCCGCTCGGCCGTCGCCTTCGCGTCAGGACGAACAAGCGCGGGCGAATCGCGCATATCCCGATCACGCCGGAGCTGGCCCAGGTGATCGACACGACGCCACGGGACCGGCTGCTGATCCTGACGAATGCGAGCGGGAATCAACTGACCGAACACCGCGCCTCGGAGGGGCTGCGACAGTGGCGGGACAAGGCCGGGCTGAGCAAAGACCTGCGGTTGCAGGACTGCCGAGGAACGGCCGCTACCAGACTGCTGAATGCTGGTCTGAGCCTGTCGGAAATCGCCAATCACATGGGCTGGTCTATCCGCCATGCGGCGAACGTTATCGAACATTACGCCCGCGTTTCTCCGGGCGAAACAGATGCTGTGCTGGTCAAGCTGGCGCAGGCGAAAGGGGGCGGAAAGTGAACAAAACTGTAAACGGCCCTGTAAACGGCGCAGTCCGCGCAATCAATGGAGTGACGCAAGTGCTTGAAAGTAAATGGAGGCGAGTACCGGAATCGAACCGGTGTACACGGATTTGCAATCCGCTGCGTAACCACTCCGCCAACTCGCCAGAGTGCTGCAGTCATTAGGGTCGCCGCGGGGGGCCGTCAAGCGGATATCTGGCTTGCAAGGCGGATGATCCGGGAACCGGGGGCATTACCCCCCGGATTTCCGCCCAAGCCGGGCGCCGCACTCAGGCGGCTTTCTTCTGGTAGGCCCTGGCGTCCTCGATGATGGTCTCGCGCAGGACGGCGCGGAAATCCTTCATGTTGGTCATCAGGTAGTCCTTCAGCACGATGTCGCCCGCGCCCTGGTCCAGCAGGTACTGGCCCGCCGCCGCGCCTGATGAGATATGCGCGAAAGTTGGTGACGCTTGATCAGGCGGCAGCTTGACTGTGGCGGACGCCGTCGCGGAACTCAACCCCGCTGATGACCTCCGGCAGGCGGTTCCGACCGTCGAGCTTTCGCCATTTCTTCTGCGCCGACATCATCAGCCGGAACGCCATGGCGCGCCCGGTCTTTCGGCTCAGGCAGCCCTTGGTTCGCCGGGTGCGGTGCCGGACGGTGGCGAAGGTGCTCTCGATCGGGTTTGACGACCGGATATGTTTCCAGTGCTCGGCCGGATAGTCGTAGAGGGTCAGCAGCGCGTCCCGGTCCTTGACCAGCTTGGCCACCGCCTTGTCCCATTTCACGCCGCAGGTTTCGACGAAGACGTTGAAGGCGACGTTGGCTTCGGCCTTTGTCCCGGCCTGCCAGATGTCGTGCAGGTGTCCCTTGGCCCTGGCCTGCGCCGATTTCGGCAGCGCGTTCAGCACGTTCATGGTCTTGTGCAGCCAGCACCGCTGCTCCTGCGTCGAGGGGAAGACTTCGCGCAGGGCCGTCCAGAAGCCGAGGGCACCGTCGCCGATCGCGAGCTTGGGATCCTGCGTGAGGCCGCGCCGCTTGAGATCGAGCAGCACCTCGCGCCAGCTCTGGGTGCTCTCGCGGAAGCCGTCGGTCATGGCCAGCAGTTCCTTCCGGCCGTATTCATCCGCCCCGACGATGACCAGAACGCATTGCTTTTCCTCGGCCATGCGCGGCTTGAAGTAGACACCGTCGGCCCAGATGCAGAGGAGAACCGCCGGGGTCCGAGGTCGCGCTTTTCCCAAGCCTCGTATTCGGACCACCAGTTGGCTTTCAGGCGGGTGACGGTCTTGGCCGACAGGCCCTTGGCGTCTGGCCCCGACAGGCCCTTGGCGCCTCGCCCCAGCAGGGCGGCCAGCGCCTCGCCAAAATCGCCGGTGGAGACCCCCTTGAGGTAGAGCCAGGGCAGCAGTTCCTCGACCGATTTGGCCTTGCGCAGGTAGCGCGGCAGGATGCTGGGCGTGAAGGAGATCCTCTCCGCTCCCGGCTTGCGATCCCGCACCCGCGGCACCTTCACGGCGACCGGACCGATCCCGGTCAGGATTTCGCGTTCCGGCAAATGTCCGTGCCGCACGAGCCTGGCCCGGCCGTCATCGAGCCTTTCCTCAGCGAACGCGGCGAGGAGCGTCGCCAGCTCGCCCTCAACCGCCTGTTCGATCAGCTTGCGCGCACCCTCTCGGATGAGGTCCGTCAACGGATCCGGCGAAAACCCCGATGGATCGGGCAGCGTGCTGATGGTAGTCTCCGACATGTGGCATATCCCTTTCTCCGCTGAGAATTGACGGCGTCTGAACACCGCCATGATATGCCGCCCCTCAGGGCATCACCAACTTTCGCGCGTTGCTCGGTGCGTTTGCGGTTTCATCTCTCTCGTCGCGTTTTCGCGGCGTTAAGCGCCCCCAGTTTCCCAGACACCTGCCGTGTGCAATTTTTGCTGTCTGATTTCGTAGCCGACGGACCGCATCATGGCGTTGTTCGTGTGCTTGCGCCTTGGGTTGCAGAACAGCTCGATGTCGTCGAATACGTCCGGCCTTGCGCCGTCGCGGGGGCAATATCCTCGCCCCGGATCGGGAATGCCGGAAAGATGGCCGAAAAGCGCTTCGGGTCACCGATATCGGCTGACAGGCGCGGGGGTGTTCCCGCTTCGGGACGAACAGGCCACCGGAATGTCGGCCCCTTCGGTTTGCGCCCGTGCCTGCCCGCCCAGCCCGATGGACACCGCCGGTGCGATAAGTCCCATGAGCGCCGCTCGCCTGTTGATGTCGTTGTCGGACGTCATCGCGCGTCCTCCATCGGTCTCGAAACGTCCGCAGGCAGGTGATCTTGCCAGAAGGCCGCGGCATCCAGGATCCACCCTTCGGCCTGCGTGCCCTGGCCCGCGCCGAAGCCGTGGCCCACACCGGGCACGATGCGGAAAGCCACATCCGTGCCCGACGCGCGAAGGGACGCGACCCTCGGGCTCATGTTGCCTGGCGGTGCGATCCGGTCGCGGGCGCCGACGATGGCATAGGTCGGCGGCTCGGTAACGGCCCGGTCGCCATGGGACGTGTAGGCCATGACAACGGTTGCCGGTCGCAGGGTCGTTTGTGCGCCGAACCCATCAGGACCGTGCGACCCGATGAAGGCGGCCATGCGGGCACCGGCGGAACTGCCCCAGACGGAATAGCCCTCGCGCGCCACGTCCAGATCACCGGCCGCGTCCATGATCACGTCGATGGCCCGCGCCATGTCCGAGGTGGCGACGCGGCCGCCCTGACCCGTGCGATAGGTCACGACAAAGGCGTTGAAGCCCTGATCGGCGAGGGCCATCGCGTAGGGAAATCCTTCGTGCACGGACCCGACATAGGAGAACCCGCCCCCCGGTGCGATCAGCGCGACAGGTGCGCCCGGCTGACCCGGAAAGAAGAACAGGCCGGCCTCGTTCAGGGACGGCGTCTCGTTTCGCTCGGCCTCGGAGTAGATTTCGTGAAAGACCGGCACACCCGCCTGCTGCGCCGCCAGGATGCGGTTGAGCCCCGCCAGGACGACGTCGCTGCGCACCTCGCCGTGATAGGGCAGCAGCTGCGCCATCCGCGAGATCGGCATATCCGCGTCATAGGCCCGGTCGGCCCAGGGCAACAGACGCCGCGCGTAACCCTCGAATTCGGGGCGGGCCAGAATATCGCCAATCGTGTCGCTCGGGGCAAGCGGGGCCAGGGCCCGCAGGCTGTGCCCGTGTGTGGCACGCTCCGTCAGGACCGGATCATTCGGCGCCTGGGCCTCCGTGACGCCAGCCGTCAGACAGAACGCCAGAGCGGTCAACTTGCGCCACGCCGGAAGGGTGCGGGTCTGTGCCATGTCGGGCTCCGGTTTCGAATGATCAGGTGTCATGGCGGAAAAATAGGGCAAGGGGCGTCACAGGATTAGCGCCCGCATCCCACTAACCGGGATAAGCGTGGCCGAATAATTGCCGCGGTAGATAGCCCACTTATCGATCCAGCCGATAAGGCCGATCGAAAGGAGCCGGCTATTGCAGTGCCCCGGGATCGGCCACCTTCGTTGCACGCAACAAGGGCAGACAAATGACCATTCACACCCTCCTGCTGACCGCCACTGCAAGCCTGGGGTTCGCCGCCGCGGCGCTGGCCTTCGAGCCATTGACGATCATCGATCAGGGCAGTTTCAGCGCGGGTGGCACGGTTCTGACCGAACCGGGCACTTTCGACAACAAGTCCCCGATGTCGACCGCCGGTCAGACCTTCCACGGCGATCATGCCTATGCCTTCTACCAGGTGCCCGAGACCCCGCGCGCCCTGCCTTTGCTGCTGTGGCACGGGGCGTTCCAGTCGGGCAAGAGCTGGGAGACCACGGCGGATGGCCGCGAAGGGTTCCAGACCCTCATGTTGCGTCGCCACTTCCCGGTCTACACCATCGACCAGCCGCGCCGTGGCCGCGCCGGCAACAGCACCGTGGCAGCCGAAGTGCGGCCCACGAACTTCGACCAGCTCTATTTCGACATGTTCCGCATCGGCCAGTGGCCGGCCTATTTCGACGGGGTTCAGTTCGATGAGAGCGAGGCAACGCTGGACGAGTTCCTGCGCTCGGTGACGCCGAACACCGGGGCGTTCGACGTGGATGTGGTCAGCGATGGTGTCTCGGCGCTGGTGGAGGAGATCGGCCCCTCGATCCTCGTGACCCACTCGCAGGCGGGCGGCCCCGGCTGGCTGACCGCGATCAAGAACCCGAACGTGAAGGCCGTGATCTCCTACGAGCCGGGCAGCGGATATGTCTTCCCCGAGGATGAGATGCCCGCGCCGATGACCGGATCCGCGGGCACGCTGGAACCTGTCGCGATCCCGGACGAGGATTTCGCCAAGCTGACGCAGATCCCGATCGTGGTCTACTACGGCGACAACATCCCCGAACAGCCGACGGATGATTTCGGTCTGGACAACTGGCGGACGCGTCTGGCGATGGCCCGTCTGTGGGTCGCGGCCATCAACGCGCATGGCGGCGACGCCACGCTGGTGCACCTGCCCGAGATCGGCATCACCGGCAACACCCACTTCATCTTCTCGGATACCAACAATGCGCAGATCGCGGATCTGGCGGCGGAATGGATCGAGGAAAAAGGGTTGGGCGGTCTGGCCGAATAAGCCCGCCACCCGCGCCCAAAATCATCCCCTGTGGCGCAGGTGATCTATCAGCAACCGGAAAGCCGGGCTCATCTGGCGCCGGTTGGGATAATAGAGGTGATAGCCTTCCCAGACCGGCCACCAGTCTTCCAGCACGGGCAACAGCTGTCCGGCCTTCAGGTGGGGTTCGGCGCGATCGAACGGCAGGTAGCCGATGCCGATGCCGTCCAGCGCACAGGCCAGCCGCAGCGGCAGGTTGTTGAAGGTCGCGGGCCCTTCGACGCGGACGCGGGTTTCCTGGCCGTCCTTCTCCAGCTCCCACGCGAACACCCCGTTATGGGTGGGCAGGCGCGTGTTGATGCAGCGATGATCCGTGAGGTCTTCCGGGGCCTTCGGCGTGCCGTGCTTTTGCAGGTAGCCGGGGGTGGCGACCATGCACATGCGGATATCGGCACTGATGCGCACCGCGATCATGTCCTTGGCGACCTGCTGACCCAGCCGCACACCGGCATCGAAACTTTCGGCCACGATGTCGATCATCCCGCCATCGACGCCGATTTCAACCACGATATCGGGATAGTCTTCCAGAAAAGCCGCCAGCTTCGGTTGCAAAACGGCAATGGCCGGATGTTCGCCCGCGCTGATCCTGATCGTGCCGCGCGGGGTCTCTCGGTCAGAATTCAGCGCCTCCAGCGCATCTTCCATCTCGTCGAACTGCGGCCCCAGCCGGGACAGCAGCCGTTCCCCCGCCTCGGTCGGCGAGACGCTGCGCGTCGAGCGGGTCAGCAGCCGTACACCCAGGGATTCCTCAAGGTTCTTGACGGTTTGCGACAACGCCGATTGCGACATTCCCAGATGGGCAGCCGCGCGCGTGAAGCTGCGGTGCCGGGCCACGACGGTGAAGGCATAAAGTTCGTTGAAGGTCCGGCGCATCCATTATGCCTTTCTGCTTATGTCGGCATTCGCATTTATCTACCTAATCGATTAAATGGGGCGGGTCTAGATGAAGGACACCCCGGCAACAGACCGGGCGACCTCATCAGACGCTTGCGCCAACCACCGGACGCCCATGACACAGACATCCTCCACCCACCGAAAGGCCGTGCTCGCATTGATCGTGCTGAGCTACGCCATGATCGTGCTCGACATTTCCATCGTGCTGACGGCCCTGCCGCGCCTGCAGGCAGACCTCGGCTTTACCGACGCGGGGCTGTCCTGGGTCTCCTCCATCTATACGTTGTTCTTCGGGGGCTTCCTGCTGCTGGGGGGCAAGCTTGGCGACCTGTTCGGCCGCCGCCGCATGTACATGATCGGCCTCGCCATCTTTGCAGCTGCCTCGCTGGCCATCGGTCTGGCGCAAGGCGCGGGCTTCATCGTGGCGGCACGGGCCGTGCAGGGCCTTGGCGCGGCCATTCTCGCGCCGTCCACGCTGGCGCTGCTGCAGGTCACCTTCGAGGCGGGCGAAGACCGCAACAAGGCCGTCGCCTGGTATTCAGCCGCGGCCGGCGTTTCGGCCAGCTTCGGCATGGTGCTGGGGGGCGTGCTGGCCGATCTGGTGTCCTGGCGCGCGGGGTTCTTCCTGAACCTGCCGATCAGCCTTGGCCTGATGATCGTGGCCCTTCGTTTCGTGCAGGAAACCGACACTTTCAAGCACAAGATCGATCTCGGCGGCGCGGTCCTGTCGACCCTCGGCCTGGGCGGTCTGGTCTTCGCCTCCGTCCATGCGGCGGAAACCGGCTGGGGCAACTGGGGGTCGCTCGGGGTTCTTGGGGCAGGCGCGATCCTTCTTGTGGCCTTCCTCGTGCTCGAGGCGCGGGTGCGCGAACCGCTGCTGCCCCTGCGCCTTCTGGCCCATGCCGAACGCAGCGGGGCCTATGGTGCGCGGGTGCTGTTCCTTGGCGCCAATGTCGCCTTCTACTTCTTCGTCGCGCAATACATGCAGGAGGTGCTGGGCCTCTCTGCCGCGATGACCGGTCTTGCCTTCCTGCCCGCCACCTTCGTGAACTTCCTGGCCGCGATGAACGTGACCCGGATGATCGCGCGGATCGGGCGAGGGCCGGTGCTGGTTCTCAGCTTCCTTGCCTGCGGTGGCGGTTTGGCGTGGCTGTCGCTTCTGGGCACTGACAGCAACCTCTGGACGCAGATCATGCTGCCGATGATCTTCGTGGGCTTCGGGCAGGGCGCCGCCCTGGCCCCATTGACCTCCGCCGGTATCGCCGAGGTCGAGCCCCGTGACGTCGGCGCGGCCTCCGGCACCGTCAACGTCGCGCACCAGATGGGCTCGTCGCTTGGCCTCGCGCTGCTGGTGGCGCTGGCCACGCTGACCTCGGCCTCCGGCACCTCGGCCGCCGCCGTGGCCGAGCGCACCTCTCATGCGCTTCTGGGCGGCGCGGTGCTGGTCCTCGCGGCCCTCGTCATCTCCAAGCTCTTCATCCTGCGGCGCCTGAACTAAGCGCCCGAACCGAAAGGAACCCTACCATGCAACATCGCAAACTCGGCACGCTGGACGTGTCCGCCATGGGTCTTGGCTGCATGTCCATGACCTCGGCCTATGGCCCCGCCGCAGACCACGGCCAGATGATCGACCTGATCCGCGGCGCGGTCGACAAGGGCGTGACCCTCTTTGACACGGCCGAGGCCTATGGTCCCTTCGCCAACGAGGCGCTTGTCGGCGAAGCGCTGGAGCCGGTCCGCGATCAGGTGAAGATCGCCACCAAGTTCGGCTTCGACATCGATCCCGACACCGGGGAACGTGGCGCCGGCACCAACAGTCGCCCCGCGCATGTCAAGGCTGCCGTCGATGCCATGCTGAAGCGTCTGCGCACCGACCGGATCGACCTGCTGTACCAGCACCGCGTCGACCGCGATGTGGCGATCGAGGATGTGGCCGGCGCCGTGGCCGAGCTGATCGACGAGGGCAAGGTGCTGCATTGGGGCCTGTCCGAGGCCGGGACAGACACCATCCGCCGCGCCCACGCGGTCAAGCCGCTGAGCGCGGTGCAAAGCGAATATTCCCTTTTCTGGCGCGGGCCGGAGGCCGAACTTCTGGATCTGCTGGACGAACTGGACATCGGCTTCGTGCCCTTCAGCCCGCTTGGCGCCGGGTTCCTGACCGGGCAGATCACCATGGACACGGTCTTTGCCCCGGACGACTTCCGCAACAACGTGCCGCGTTTCGCCCCCAAGGCCCGCGCGGCGAACATGGCCCTGGTGGATCTGGTCCGCACCGTGGCGGAGGAAAAGGACGCGACGCCCGCGCAGGTCGCATTGGCCTGGCTGCTGGCGCAGCGTCCCTCCATCGTTCCGATCCCGGGCACGACCAGGGCGCATCGTCTGGACGAGAACCTTGGCGCGGTCTCGCTGGAACTGACTTCGGACGATCTGGCGCGCATCAAGACGGCCGCCGATGCGATTGCGATCGAAGGCGATCGCCTGCCGGCGGCCGCCATGGCGATGACCGGACACTAAGCGCAACGGCCCGGCCGATTAATCGGCCGGGCTAATGTCGGCTATGCCGATTGCGCGGGTAATGGAATGCGCGCCTGCGCCCCATCTTGGAATTGCAACCAAAATTCTCGCGGCCGTCCGGCCTGAGAGCAACGACACCAAGGGATGTTCATCATGACCAAGACAGCCATGCCCCTTTCTGCCGGCCTCGGGCTTGCCGGTCTTTTCGCCATCGCCGCCTGGGCCGAACCCAACAAGGTTCGCTATCCGACACAGGAGATGCTGGACGAACTGATCCACTACACCACTGTCACCCGTGGGAATGTGACCGAGTACATGTACACCTCGCCGCAGGCACTGGCCGCCCTGAACGCCGGCGAGGACGTGCCGGACGGAACGCAGGTGATCCTGCAGGACTGGCGCGAGGGCGAGGTCTACCGCCTGTTCGTCATGGAAAAGGGCGAAGGCTTTGGCGACGCCTACACCGATGGCACCCGCACGGATGACTGGCAGTTCCAGTGGTATTGGCCGAGCGGCGAGATCAACACGGACGAAAACACCGCCCGCTGCCGGTCCTGCCACATGTCGCGTGAAAGCCGCAGCTACATGTACACCTACAACGACGCCCGCAGCTTTGAATGATGACGCCCCGCTGGACCCGCCCCTTGCCGCGCCTGATCCTGGACGGCGCGATGCTGATCTGCCTGGTGCTGGCCTTCGCCTACTGGTGGCTGGGCAACGCGGCGCATGAGGCCATCGGCACCGTCTTCCTCGTGATCGTGCTGCGCCATGTCGCCAACAACCTCTTCTGGTGGAAGGGGTTGCGGCGCGGCCGCATGACCGTGCAGCGGGCCTTTAACCTGATCCTCGGCGTTCTGCTGGCAGTGGCCATTCTGGCGCTGCTGATCACCAGTATCGGCGTGTCGCGCACGTTGGCACAAGGGCTGGCCCAGTGGTTGGCGATACCGCGCATCTTCGTCCTGCAGGAAATCCACTGGTTCGCGGCCTATTGGGCGATTGCCCTTGCGGCCCTGCATGTCGGGGTGAACTGGAACCGCATCACGGCGCTGGTGCGCAACCTGTCGGGCCGTGCCCTGCCAGGGTGGAGCGGACCCGTGGTTTGGACCCTGGCAACGGCCATCGCGGTCCAGGGCACCTTCAGCGGCACCATCCTTGGCTTCTGGCCCCGGCTGCGGTTCAGCTATACGTTGTCGATGTGGGATTTCAACGCCTCCGTCCTGCCGTTCTTCCTGCATTGGGCGGCGGCCCTTCTGACCCTCGCGATCGCGGCACATGTGCTGCTGCTGCTCGCGACACGAAACCTGCGCCTGCTTCCCGCAGGCAACAGCCGCACCCCAAGTGAGAGGCGATGATCTGAAAAGACCTCTCGATACCCGCCGTATTCGGCGCTTGCATCGCTCCGGCTCGCCTTGAAGACATCAGCCTCCAAGAGGCAGCACATGTCCAACGCCTCCTCGAAGACCCGCCAAGCCTGGCCTACGCGGTAGCCGCCACCGCCAGCCGGTCTCTCAGCCGCTCGACATCCGCGGCCTTCATGCCCCCGGCCAACAGGTACCCTTCGGCCCCGCCATGTGCGCGTCGCAGGTGGGCCAGAACGCTCAGCATGTCGTCGTCGCGGGCCGCCAGAAGACGGTCCACGATCGTCGGCGGGGCACCGCGCGCCAAGGCTTGCGCGCGCAAACGGTCCAGCAGCCCGGGGGCGTGGCGGGTGGTGTCGGAATAGTTCCGGGCGATGTCGCCGGGCGCCGCCCCCAGCAGGTCCAGCAGCAGCGCGGCGACCAGCCCGGTGCGATCCTTGCCCGCGGTGCAGTGGAAGACCACCGCGCCGCATTCCACACCCGCCATGGCCGTCAGCACCCTGACAAACGCCTTGGGCGCGGCCGTCAGCGCCATGATGTAGCGGTTCGACAATGTCAGGCCGGGGTCCTGGGACAGGACTGCCGTCACCGGGGCCAGACCCTCGAAGACGGGGACATGGATCCTGTCGGGGAAAGCCGCCAGCGGGCCCGGGGCGGCGGCGATCTCGGCCTCTGACCGCAGGTCGATCACCAGGGCAGGGGCGCACGGCAGCAGCCCGCCCAACGCATCCGCATCCGCCGCCTGCAGCGCGCAGGAACGGTAGACGGCCGCGCCCGGCGTCTTGCGCCCGCCGGGCAGGGGGATGCCACCCAGATCACGGAAATTATGGGTGCCCCGGGTCCCGGACGCGGTCGGCACGGGCGGCACGATCGAAGTGGTGGTCATTTTATCCCCGATTTCATGAAGCTTTCGATGACCTGCCGATGCAGGACAAGGTAGATCGCCAGCACCGGCAGCGACGCCAGCGTGGCTGCCGCCATCAGCGGGCCCCATTGGTTGCCCTCCTGCGACATGAACATCTGCAGCCCGATCTGCACCACCGCATCGTCGATCCGCCGGATCAGCAGCAGCGGCCAGAAATATTCGTTCCAGGCCGATATGAACGCCAGCACCGCAAGCGAGGCGATGGGCGCGCGCAGGTTCGGCACCACGATTTCCCACAGGATGCGCCAATCGCCGGCGCGGTCCATCCGCGCGGCTTCCAGCACCTGGCGGGGGAAGGATTTCATCGCGTTGACCAGCAGCAGCACGGCGAATGCGGCGGCGGCATTGGGCAGCACCAGCCCGGTAGTGGTGTTCAGCAGGCCCAGCCGGGTCGACAGCACGTAATTGGGGATCATCGTCACCTGGAACGGCACCAGCCACGACAGCGCGATCAGCGCCTGCACCACCTTCGCGCCGCGAAACCGCCAGCGGGTCAGCGCATAGGCCGCCATCAGCCCGGTCAGCACCTGCGCCAGTGCCGTGGCGGTGGCCATCGCAAAGGTATTGCCCAGCATCCGCAGCATCGGGATCGCGTCCAGGACATAGGTGTAATTGCCCAGGCTCACCTCGCGCGGCCAGGGCGTCGTATCGAAGATCGCCGTTTCGGGGCGCAGCGACGTGACCACCATCCAGTAGATCGGCACCACCGCCGTCAGCGCCAGGGCGATCATCACCCCATGGGTCAGGACGCGCGCGGGCAGGGACCTAGTCGTCATGGAAGGTCACCTTTCGCGACAGCGCCTGGAGGGCCAGCGCCAGCAGGCCGAAGGTGATGAAGGTCATCACGCCCGCCGTGGCGCTCCACCCGGCGGAAAAGGTCTGGAACCCGTATTTCCACATCAGGAAGAAGATGTTGGTGGTCGACCCCAGCGGCCCGCCATCGGTGATCGCGTTGATGTAGACAAAGCTCCACTGTGCGCCGAACAGGACGGTCATCATCACCAGCAGCAGGATCGTCGGCGACAGCAGCGGCAGGCGGATATCCCGCGTGATCTGCCAGTTCGATGCCCCGTCCATCCGCGCGGCCTCCAGGTAGCCGGGATCGATGATCGAATTGGCCGCCGAAAACAGCAGCGTGGAAAACCCCATCAGCTTCCAGCCGGTGATCCACACCATGGTCCACAGCGCGATGTCGGGATCCTGGAAAAAGCTCACCGGATCGAACCCCAGCCACGACAGCCCCAGGTTCACCAGCCCGTAATCCCGGTTCAGCAGCCAGCGCCACAGCACGGCGGCGACGATGGGCGGCACGATCATCGGCACGAAGATCAGCGACCGGTAGAGGTTGCGCAAGGGCCCGCGCAGATCCTGCGTCAGGATCGCCACGCACAGCGGGATCACCACCGACAGGGGCAGCAACCCCACGACGTACCAGAAGGTGTTCATCGCCGCCTGTTGCAGTTCGGGCAGGGCCAGCAGGTTGCGGTAATTCTCCAGCCCCACGGGACGCGGCGTGGACGTCGGCAGCATGTTCCACTGGGTGAATGACAGCCCGAAGGACTGCAGCAAGGGCCAGTAGATCCAGACCACCATCACCGCCAGCGTCGGCGCCAGGTAAAGCCAGGGGGCCAGGTGCCGCCGGACAGGCGTCATCGGACGGGCCGCGGCACGGGGAAGAGGAGGGGAGGAGGCAAGGGTCATCGCACGTCTCGTCAGGAGGAGGCGGCCCCGGGAGAGGGCCGCCACCGGAAGGGGATCAATCCGAAGGCATCAGCTTCTGCGCCTGGTCCTGCGCGGCGCGCAGCACCTCGTAGGGGTCGCCATCGCCCAGAACGGCCTCGGTCGCGGCGTCCTTCATCATGTTTTCCACCTGGCGATAGTTCGGCCCGGCAAAGGCCACGTTCGGCGTCAGGCGGGTCAGCTGTTCCAGGTTCGGACGGATCAGCGGATGCGCGTCGACCCAGGGCTTCAGGTATTCCGGGTCATCCACGATATCCAGCCGCAGCGGCAGGTAGCCGATCTTGGACGTGATCTGGGTATAGGCGTATTTCGAGGTGAGGAACTTCATCAGCTCCCACGCCGCGCGCTGCTTCACCGGATCCTTGGACAGGATGAACAGCGCCGAACCCGAATTGGTGGGCGCGGTGGGCTTGTCCCCGAACGACGGCATCTGGGTCACCGAAATCTCGAACTTGCCGTCGGCGGCGGCCGAGAAGCTGTTCTGCACGGCGGACGTGAACAGGAACATGCCCAGCTTGCCGGCGGCGAACGTGTCCATGTGCGAGGCCACGTCGATATCGGCATAGGCCCCGCTGTCGCGCAGGTCGCGCAGCATGGCGACCGCGTCGGCGGCATCGCCGTCGGCGAAGGTCAGGGTGTTGCCATCCCGCACCATCCCGCCGTTCGACATAACGATCGACTGATAGACAAAGGTCCCGTCGATCGGCCCGAAGGCGCCGGGGAAGAAGCCGTAATAATCGGTCTTCTGCTGGATCGCCATGCCCGCTTCCTTGACCTCGGCCCAGGTGCGCGGCGGATGCGTCGGGTCCAGGCCGGCGGCGCGGAAGATGTCGTCGTTGATGAACATCACCGGCGTCGAAAACGTGTAGGCCAGCCCATAGGTCTTGCCGTCGACCTTGCCCAGATCCAGTCCCTTCTCGACCATGCCTTGCGCATGCTCGCTCAGCTCGTCGCCGGCCAGGTCTTCCAGCGGTTCGGCGCCCAGGTCATGGGCGGCATAGATCAGGTCGCGGAACACCAGCTGCGCCACGTCGGGCTGCTGGCCGGCGACGATATCGGCCTGCACCCGGCTCAGGATCTCGTTGGACGGCGCGCCGATGGGCTCGACCGTGATCAGCGGGTTCTGCTCCATGAAGGTGTTCAGCATCTCCATCGTCGCTTCGTTCTTTTGCCCGGCGGTGGCCAGGTTGTAGGAATAGAAGCTGATGGTCACCGGCTTGGTGATCTCGGGCGCCATGTCGGCGGCGGCGGGCAGGCCAAGGCCGGCAAGGGACAGCATGGCCGCCCCGGTTGTCACAAGGGTTCTGCGAAGCATTCTGGATGGTCCTTTTCGGGAAGGGCGTGGAAGGAACGGGATCAGGCGCGTTCGGCCTGGGCGGCATAGGCCGCGTTCTCGACCTGCTGGGCACGGTCGCGCAGCATCGACAGCGGATAGGTGTTCAGCTCGGCCCGGTCCGACGGCAGCGGCACCAGCGCCATGGTCAGCCCCGACGGCCGCAGCCGCCCGATCCCGAAGCCCGCGCCCCGCACCATGCGCAGCCGGTCCGTCACCAGGATGTCGGTCGCCGCGTGCTGGCCCATGCCGACGATCAGCGGGATGCCGTGCCAGACCGAAAACCGGTCGTGGTGGATATGCCCCGACAGGATCCCCTTGATGTCCGTGCGCCCCTGCAGCATCTCGCCCAGCCGCAGGCTGTCGGCAATGCGGATCCCGCGCCAGAAATCCGGCTCCTCTTCCTCGCCCAGCATCGGGGGGTGGTGGATGACCAGCAGCTTGGGCAGATCCGCATGATCGGCCAGCCGGTCCGCCAGCCAGTCGAACTGCTCCGGTTCCAGCGCGCCGCCGATGGCGCCCGGCGTGGTGCTGTCCAGCGTGATGACGTGAACGCCCGCCAGCACGGTGTCGTGGTCATAAGGCGCGTCGCTGCCCGGCGCCTCGCCCAGCATGCCTTCGCGGAACCCCGCGCGGGTGTCGTGGTTGCCGATCGCATAGACCACCGGCATGCCGATCCCTTCCAGCGCGCGGGCCAGCTTGCGGTAGCTTGCCGCGTCGCCCGCGTTGGTCAAATCGCCCGAGGCGATGGCAAAATCCGGTTTCGGGTCGATCTCGGCGATGCGGTCCAGGATGGCGGCCATGGTCGCCTCGGTATCCGAATGCAGGTGCGGATCGTCCGGCGCGCCGAAATGCAGGTCGGTCAGGTGAAGGAAGGTTGGGTCTGCCATGTGGGCTCTCCGGTGTTGAGGGGGATTGCGCGGGCCGGCAGGCGCTGGCCCGTCGCCGCATCGAAAAGGTGTACGTCGGCGGGGGCGGCGCGCAGGCCGAACGCCCCCTGCGGGCGCGGCCGATCCACGGCCAGCGCGATCACCACCTCGCGCGGCTGCCCGCTTGATCGCAGATGCAGGTGCATCTCGGTCCCCATGTCCTCGCACAGGTCGGTGACGAACCGCGTCTCGTCGCCGGTGGGGTGCAGCGCGCCGGGCCGGATGCCCATGGTCAGATCCGTGCCTGAACGCAGGTCACACCTCAGCCCCGGCGCCGGGACCCATCCGGCCTCGGTCGCGATGGACCCGTCGGGCTGGATCCGCGCCGGAAACAGGTTCATCGCCGGACTGCCCAGGAACCCCGCGACAAAGGCGGTGTCGGGCTGGCGGAACAGCTCTTGCGGAGTGCCGATCTGTTCGATCCGCCCGTCGCGCATCAGCACCATCCGGTCGGCCATGCTCATCGCCTCGGTCTGATCGTGGGTGACGAACACCGACGTCGTCCCAAGCTGACGGTGCAGCCTGCGGATCTCGGTCCGCATGGCGGTGCGCAGCTTGGCGTCAAGGTTGCTCAGCGGCTCGTCGAACAGGAACACCTTCGGCTCGCGCGTCATCGCGCGCCCCATCGCCACGCGCTGCCGCTGTCCGCCCGACAATTGCGCCGGCCGCCGGTCCAGCAGGTGATCCAGCTCAAGCAGGCGCGCCACCTCGGCCACGCGCCGGGCGCGGGCCTTGCGGCGCATGCCCGCCACCTTCAGCCCGTAGCCCATGTTGGCCGCCACCGTCATATGCGGGTACAGCGCGTAGTTCTGGAACACCATCGCACAGCCCCGGTCGCCCGGTTGCAGGTGTTCCACCGGATCGCCGTCGATACGGATACGCCCCGCATCCGGCGTCTCAAGACCCGCGATCAGCCGCAGCAGGGTGGATTTTCCGCAGCCCGACGCGCCCAGCACCACCAGGAATTCCTGCGATCTGATCGACAGGTCCAGCCCCTTCAGCACCTCGGCGCCGCCAAAGGCCTTGCTCAGCCCCTCTATCCGGATATCCGCCATCTGCCGCCGTCCCCTTGTCATCAGGGGCGGCTTAGGGCGATTCGATCACCCCGCCGTGACAGGGCTCAAACGCTGTTCGAAATCCGCCGGGCCCGGGCCGGTGTCTGGGCCGGTGTCTGGGCCGGTGTCTGGGCCGGTATCCGGGCCGGTGTCTGGGTCCTGGTTTGGGGAACCGCCCCCGCAGGCCGCTGGAACATGCCGGCGATCATCTCGCAGGCCATGTCGATGATCGTCTCCGGGTCGCCCAGCCGCTGGCCCACCAGCACCTCGCTGCGTTCCGGCTGGCGGGTGAATTGCGACCGCACGCCCAGGGCGGCGGTCAGGCGCCAGCGGATCTGGTCCTCGGTGAACCACGGCGCGGCCAGGTG
Source organism: Marinibacterium anthonyi (assembly GCA_003217735.2). Lineage (GTDB taxonomy): Bacteria > Pseudomonadota > Alphaproteobacteria > Rhodobacterales > Rhodobacteraceae > Marinibacterium > Marinibacterium anthonyi. The sequence continues at coordinate 1,235,211 of CP031585.1, forward strand.
CAGGTAATGGACGAAGGTCATGTGATGGTCGACGTCGTGCACGATAACGCGCAGCGCATCCGACTGGTCGGTCAGCCCGGTCAGGTGGTTGAGGTACTGGAACACGCCGTAGGGGCTGGCCGGATCCAGGCTCCACCGGATCGAGGTGGCGATCAGCGCGCGCAGGATCGACGCGATGTCGGGCGTGCCGGGCCGGGCGGCATCGACGGCGCGCTGCAGATCCGTCAGCCGTTGCAGGTTCAGCCGCCGATAGACCCGCGCGGCACAGGCCACCGCCAGCCCTTCCAGCGATACGAAATGGTAGGACACGGACGACACGTTGGTTTCGGCCGCCGCGACAATCTTGCGGACGGACACGTCCTCGGGCCGCCCGGCCCGGCGGATCACCTGTTCGGCGGCGTCCAGCAGGCGCTCGCGGGTGTCATGCTTGCTCATTTCCGGGACCATAGCCGCGCTCTGTGACAGGCGGTTGAACCCCTTGGCTGTGGCGCCCTAATGGCCGCCGGAAATCTTGACCGAGAAGCTTTGCGATCCGCCGCCGGGCGGGGCAGGGAAGGGGGCGGCGCGGCGCACCTGCAGCAGGGCGATATCGTCCAGCTTGCCCGACCCGGAACTGCGCGCAAGGCGCAGGCCGGCCAATTGTCCCGACGGGCCGATGGTCAGGGCAACGATGGCCGCGCCCTTGATGTTCACGCCGCCCCGCTTGGCCCGGGCGATCTTGCGGAACACTTGCCCGCGATAATTCGACATCGCTGCATTGCCCGCCTCGGCACTTTTCGAATTCGATTGCGCGGCCCGCGCGGCCGTGGCCTCCGACGATCCCGTCTCGCTGCCCTTGCGCTGGTTCTGCGCGGCATTGTTGCCCTCGGGGGCGGCCGCCACCCTGGGTTTGGGTGGTTCCGGCTTTGGTTCGGGCGGACGCAGGTCGTCCGGCCGCACCATCGGTTTGCGCGACACCTCGGGCGCGGCGCTGTCCGGCTCGGTCTCGACCGGGTCGGGCAGGGGGGACAGCTTCGCCATCTCCACCGGTTCGCTCGGCGCGACCGCCGCGGGCTCCACCGGCTCGGCGGTCTCTTGCGGTTCCTGCTCTGGCGGCTCCTGCTCTGGCGGCTCTGGCACTTGCGGGGCCACCGGCTGGGCGGTCAGCTGCGGCGTGGTTTCGGGCGGCGTTGTCTCGGGCGGCTTTGGCGTCTGCACCTGCGGCGGCAGCACGGCCAGCCCCGTCACGGACGCCTGCGCGGTCAAGGTCGGCGCCTGCTGCGGCACCGGCGTCTGCGCAACCGGTTTCGCCGGCTGCTGCCTGGCCGCAGTCGTCTCCATCGGTGTCACGACGGGCTTCACGACGGGCTTCGCGGCCTCCGGCGCGGTCTCGGTCGTCTCCTCCACCGGCTCTACCGGAGTTTCCACCGGCTCGGCCTTGGGGGTCTCGGCCGTCTTCTCGGGTTGCGAAACCTCCCGGTCCTCGGGCGGCGCCTGTTCGACCGGCGCTTCCGGCGTCGTCTCATCGGCGGTGACCGGTTCCGCCCGGCCCGCGGTCATGTCCTCGAAGGCACTGCCAAGGGCTGCGATGGCGCCATCGCCGCCGCCGCCTTCGTACTGCGCCTCTTCGACCGCATCGTTGCGCACCAGGGCCGCCGCATGGGCCGCCAGCGCCAGCAGCACGGCAAGGCCAGCGACAAGGCGGGACCGGGGCACACGGCGTTGAATACGGGGCGTCATTTCAGCCCCCGTTCCGAGATCAGCAGCACCCGTTCCGCACCGCCCGCGCGCAATTCGTCGCTGATCTCCATCAGCTTCAGCGCCGGCAGGTCCCGGTCGGGCACGATGCGCACCACGGACCGGTCATCGCCCGGCACCCGGTCCAGGAACGCCGAAGCCGAGGTCAGTTCGACATCGCGCAGCCACATGGTGCCGTCCTCGCGGATCACCAGCGTATCGGGCGGCGCGCGTCCTTCAAGGTCCTGCGCCTTGATCAGCGACAGTTCCGGATCCAGCGGCGGCGCAAGGGTGCCGGCGATCATGAAGAAGACCAGCATCAGGAACACCACGTTGATCAGCGCGATGGTGTTTTCCTTGGGTTTCGACAGGCTCTGGGCAAGTTTCATCTAAGCACCACTGGCGTGAGGCCGGCAAAGCCGCGGGCGAGCGTCAGGATGTCGACCAGCTGCTGCGAACTCGTCTCGGCGGCGAGGCTGACCAGAAGGATGCGCGGCGGCGCGCCATCGGGCACTTCCAGCCGTTCGCGCAGCGCAGCCACGTCGACCGGGGTGCCGTTCAGCATCATCCCCGACGGCCTGAGCGTCAGGAACAGTTTCTCGGCGTCTTCCCCCGACGGCGCGCCGCGACTGGCCGAGATCAGCTCGATCTCGCCGTACTTGGTGAAGGTCGAGGTCAGCATGAAGAACAGCAAAAGCAGGAAGATGACGTCGATCAGCGACGTCATCGACAGCCGGCTTCTGCGGCGGGTCGCGGTTTCAAGTGCCATGGGCGCGCAGCCGGGCGGTGCCTTCGGGCGATCCGGTTCCGGGCGCGAATATCACCCGAAGGGCGCGGTTGGCGAACACCCGGTCGCGCCGCATCCGCGCCTCGAACCAGTTCAGGATCAACGAGGTCGGCATCGCCACCGCAAGCCCCGCGGCGGTGGTCAGCAGCGCCACCCAGATCCCGCCCGCCAACAGCGAGGGATCCACCGAGGTGCCGGCGTTCTGCAGCGCGCGAAAGGCGTCGATCATGCCCAGCACGGTGCCGAACAGCCCCATCAGCGGCGCCAGCTGCGCCACGATGTCCAGCGCCGAAAGCCCGCGTTCCAGATGGGCAAACCGATCCTCGGCCTCGGCATCGGCGCGGTCGGCATGGAACCCGTCGCGGTCCTTGCAGGCCAGCCGGATCACCGGCGCCAGATAGCTGCGGCTTTCGTCGATCAGCATCGCGGCCTTGGCCCGGTCGCCCCGGTCCCAGGCCTCGACCGCATCGCCCAGCAGGCGGTGGCGCCCCACGCCCGCGGCGCGGAACTGCCACAGCTTGTAGAGGATCAGCGCGACCGTCACGACCGAGGTCGCCAGCAGCACCGCGACCACCGGGCCGCCCAGGTCATAGACCGAGGCCAGCGCCTGTTGCAGTTGCGCGAAAAGGTTCATCCGATCAGCTCCGTTGAGATACGCGTGCTCAGGTCCAGCGCGTCGATGCAGGCGCCGGCGTCGCCGGCCTTGCAGGTGTCGGCGCCGTTGATCAGCACGCGGGTGATATCGGCGCAGGCCAGTCCGTCGAACTGGAACTGGCGCACGCGGGGACGGCCCGAGGGCAGTTCCTGGAAATCGAGAAGGGTCATCAGCGCGACCTGTCCATCGCGCCCGAACAGAACCATCTCATAGACCGCCTGGGCGATGTCGCCCCCGGTGCCGTTCTGCACGAGGAAGCTCAGACGGCAGGCACTGCCCACGTCGTCGGCGGCGGACAGCTCGATCCCGAGCGTCCCGCCCCCCGCCTCCTGGCCCTGCACGGCGAGGGGGAACATCCCCGCCGCGCAGAACGCGATCACGTGGCTGAGGGTTTTGGCTGGCGTGAAAGTCATATTTTTCAGTCCTTTACAGAGGGATCAGAAGGTTTTGGCCACCGATACCTTGAAGTTCCGGCCCGGCGCGGCGCGGGTCGACAGGTAGGGCGTGTATTCCTGGTCCAGGATGTTCTCGACGCTGACCCGGATCTCGGTATCGTCCCAGATCCCGCCAGCCTGCGGGCGGAAGGTGGTGCGCAGGTTGTTCACGCCAAATCCCGGTGTCCGTTCGCCGTCGGAATCGGTGACGCCCTTGTTGCCGACCAGTTCCCAGCTGACGTCCCAGGCTTCGTTGAACCGCTTGCCCAGCGTGATGCGGGCGCTGTCGGCCGGGGCGTTGCGCCAGCGGCTGTCCACGCCGGCGGTCGATGTTTCGGTCCCGTCCACGATATTGGCGTTGAAGTCGACGTAGATGCCCGTGGAATGCGCATAGGACGCCTCCATCTCGACGCCTTCCATCTCGATATGGCCGACACTGGAATAGGACGTCACGTCCCACAGCCGGGTCTGGTACACGTTGACCTTGGCCCGCACGGCGTCGCCGGCCGAAAAGATCGACCCGCGCGCGAAGGACACGCCGCCTTCGTAGGTCGTCGCCTTCTCGGGCTGGGTCATGTACAGCGGCGTGTCGAAATCGTCGAGGATCGGCAGGCTTTCGGTATAGGCCATCGACCCGAAGACCGCGAAGCCGCTGGCGAATTCATAGCGCAGCGACGCCCCGCCCATCAGCGCGTCGTTGTCCTGCGTCTCGTCCGCATGGGCCGCGGTGCCCTCGAGATGCTGGGTCTCGTAGCGGATCGCCGGCGTGAAGGTGAAGCCGCCGTACTGGATGTCATCCACCGCGAAGATGGCCAACCGGTCATCGGTCCCGCCGGGCGCCGAATTCGCGTCCTGGCGTTCCTTGCGGATCAGCTCCACGCCCGCCCGCAGATCGTGGCGCAGCGCGCCGCTGACGAAATAGGCCTCGTTCTTCAGGGTCAGCTTGGTGGTCTCGTAGCGTTGATCGGCGTTCACCACGTCAAAGCCGGACTCGTAGAACGGAAAGCCGCAGACATAGGACGGGTAGGGGCCGCCGTTGTCGCAGCTGGAACTGCCCGGAACGTAGGATTGGTCGATCTGCTGGTCCGAATAGGTCAGGTTGGCAGAGAAGTTGACCAGGTCGTTGCCGACGGGATTGTATTCGTACTTCAGCCCCGCGACCCGTGTATGGATGTCCCGGTCGACATTGCCGAACATGTCGCCGGTGGTGCCGAAGCTGTCATAGGGCACGTCGCGCTCGGTCGAATAGCTGTCGTTGTAGGACGCGGTGATCGAATGCTCCAGGTCCTTGCCGAAGCTGTACTTGCCCTTGATCAGGTACGACGGCAGGCGAAACGCCGAATTGCCGATCTCGTTGCCGTCGCCGTCTTCCTGGTTGTTCTGGTCGCGCAGGGTGTAGTTCAACAGGAACTCGGCCTGCTCGGTCGGCTGCCAGGCCAGGGTCGACGAGGTGACGAAGCCCTCGCCGTTCGACGACCCTTCCAGAACCTGGCGGAACCTGTAGCCGATCTCGCCGCCGGTGTAGTCCGAGGCGTCCTTGGTCTCCAGCTGCACGACGCCGCCGATCACGCCCGATCCGTATTCGAACGACCCGATGGTGCCCCGGTTCACGGTGACCTGCTTGTAAAGCTGCGGGTCGGTGAACAGCTGGTTGCCGATCCGGTAAAGCTCCTCCGCCCCGGTGGTCGCGCCGTCGATCAGAACCAGCACCTTCTGGTCGGTGCCATAGGTCGAATTCGCGCCGAAGCCCCGGATGTTGATCCCCGATCCCTGCGGCGTCGATCCGTTCACCAGCGTCACGCCTGGCACGGAATCGATCAGCTCGGCCACGGTGCCGGCCTGGCGGTCGTTGATCTCCTCCTGGTTGATCGTCGTCACCGCCGTGGCGGTCTGGGTCTGGATGTCCCGCTTGGAGGTGCCCAGCTCGATCTCGCCCAGGTAATCGGCGTCCCCGACGACCGATTCCTCGACCTCGGAATCCTCGGCCGTGTTGACAAAGACGTCCTCGGCCTCCTGTGCCAGAAGCGGCCCGCCGACTGCGGCCAGGGCCAGCACGGAAACCGTGCTCGCAAAGAGTGTTCGAAGCGCAATGCAACGCATGTTCTGTCCTTCGTGTCCGTGGAATTGACCGGAAGGCTCGCGATGTTGGCTGGCGCAGGTCTGTTTTTGTGATTTTGCCGGATCCCCACCGGCTTATGGCTTGAGGTTCCTAGATTAGGCGACTAAAACAGTCAACAAACAACTTTCGCAGTGATGCGGCCAGCGACGGCGTGCCCGAAGAACGGGCAATCCCAGCCAGTGATCAGCCCCCCCCCATTCCTGATGACCCGAGGCTTTGATGACCGATACGCCCCCCCTGAACCCGGCCCGGATCCGCGCCCGCGCGGCCGATATCACCGACCTGCGCGCCCGCGAAAAGGCCGATCATCTCGGTATCGCCGAGGCCCAGCTTGTCGCCGCATATGTCGGTCACGGGACCACTGCCATCGCCGCGCATCCCGACGCGATCATGCCCGCGCTGACCGCTCTGGGCGAGGTCATGGCCCTGACCCGCAACGACAGCTGCGTCATCGAAAAGGTCGGCGTCTACGACAATTACCGGTCGGGCGAACACGCCGGGATGGTGTTGAACGACGCCATCGACCTGCGCATGTTCCCGTCGCACTGGGTTTCGGCCTTCGCGGTGGAAACCCAGGCCGACAGCGGCATCCGCCGGTCCGTCCAGGTCTTCGACGCTGCCGGTGACGCGGTCCACAAGGTCCACCTGCGCGACGGCTCCAACCTCGACGGCTGGGCCGCGCTGGTCGACACGCTCAAGCTCGACGACCAGTCCGACGCGCTGTCGGTCGATCCCCGCAAGCCGACCGAAGTGCCCAAATCCAACCCCGACAAGCTGGACATCCTGCGCGCCGAATGGGCCAGGATGACCGACACCCACCAGTTCAACCGCCTGACCTCCAAGCTCAAGATGAACCGCCTTGGCGCCTACCGCATCGCTGGCGCCCCCTGGGTGCGTCCCGTCGCGCCGGACGCCATCGCCACCGCGCTTCAGGCCGTATCGGCCCAGGGGGCCGAGGTCATGGTCTTCGTCGGCAACCGCGGCTGCATCGAGATCCACGGCGGCCCCTGCGACACGATCAAGGTCATGGGCCCCTGGTTCAACGTGCTCGACGCCGGCTTCAACCTGCACCTGCGCGCCGATCACCTGGCCGAAGTCTGGGCGGTCACCAAGCCCACCCAGCGCGGCGACGCCGTCTCGCTCGAAGGGTTCGACGCGGATGGCGGCCTGATCCTGCAGATCTTCGGCCGCCGCAGCGACGCGCAGGAGTCCCGCCCGGCCTGGAACGCCATCGTCGACGCCATCCCCTCGCTGGAAACGGAAACCGCCTGATGCGCCGCTTCATCCTTTCCGCCTCTCTCTCGGCCGTTCTGGCCGCCCCGGCGCTGGCCACCGATGCGCAGGACCGCGTCGTCACCATCGGCGGCGACATCACCGAAATCGTCTATGCGCTTGGCCAGCAGGACCGGCTTGTCGCCCGCGACACCACCTCCAACTTTCCCGCCGACGTGCTGGACCTGCCCGACATCGGCTACGCCCGCGCGCTGTCCCCCGAAGGCGTGCTGTCGATCCGCCCCGACCTGATCATCGCCTCCGACAATTCGGGCCCCCCCGAAACCATCGAGGTGCTGCAAGAGGCCGGCGTCACCTTCGTGCCCGTCCCCGAAATCTACACCCCCGAAGGCATCGCGCAAAAGATCGCCATCGTCGGCGACGCCCTGGGGCAGGGGGAGGCCGCGCAGGCCCTGGCCGACAAGGTCACGGCGCAGCTGCAGGCCGCCATGAAGCCGGTGGACGAACATTCCCCCGGCGTGCTTTTCATCATCTCCGCCGCCGGCGGGCGCATCACCGCGGGCGGCGCGGGCAGCTCCGCGGACGCCATCATCGCCATGGCCGGCGGGCGCAACGTGATGACCTCGATCCAGGGCTACAAGCAGGTCTCGGACGAAGCCGTCGCCGCCGCCAACCCCGACGTCATCCTGATGATGGATCGCGTCGGCGACCACGGCCTGACAGACGACGCGCTGTTCGCCATGCCCGCCATCGCCTCCACAAACGCCGCGAAGACCCGCAGCGTCGTGCGCATGGACGGCATGCTGATGCTGGGCTTCGGCCCCCGCGTCGCCGATGCGGTCACCAGCCTCGGCGCGGCCCTGCACGAATGAGCGTCGCGGGCAGCCTCTCCACCGGAACGCCGCGGTCCCGCGATCGGGTGCACGGCGCCCGCCGCCTGACCGTGGTCCTGGCCCTGCTGCTGATTGTCGTCTCGGTCGTCTCGCTGTCCTCCGGCGCCACCGGTACCGCGATCTGGCCCGCCCTCAAGGCCCTGGCCACCGGCCAGGACCTCTCCGCCCTCGACCGCATCGTCCTGGTCGACATCCGCCTGCCGCGCCTGATCATGGGCCTCGCCGTCGGCGCGTCCCTCGCCGTCTCCGGCGCGCTCATGCAGGGGCTCTTCCGCAACCCTCTGGCCGATCCCGGCATCGTCGGGGTCAGCGCCGGCGCCGGTCTCGGCGCCATCCTCGCAATCGTGCTGGGCGGCCTCCTGCCGCTCGCCCTGCGCGACCTCTTCGGCTCCTACCTCATCTCGCTGGCCGCCTTCTTCGGCGGCTGGATCTCCACCATCCTGCTCTACAAGGTCGCCACCCACGGCGGGCGCACCTCCGTCGCCACCATGCTGCTGGCCGGCATCGCGCTCGCCGCCCTGGTCGGCGCGCTGTCGGGCGTCCTCGTCTACATGGCCGACGACACCCAGCTGCGCGATCTCACCTTCTGGGGCCTGGGATCGCTCGCCGGCGCCACCTGGACCAAGGTCGCCGCCGCCGGTCCCATCATCCTGGTCGCCCTCCTCCTCGCCCCGGCGCTCGCCCGTGGCCTGAACGGCCTGGCCCTGGGCGAGGCCACGGCGATGCACCTGGGCATCTCGGTCCAGCGCACCAAGCGCGCCGCCATCCTGATCGTCGCCGCCGCCACCGGCGCCGCCGTCGCCGTCTCGGGCGGCATCGGCTTCGTGGGCATCGTCGTGCCCCACCTGTTGCGCCTCGCCACCGGACCCGATCACCGCACGCTTCTGCCCAACGCCGCGCTTCTGGGCGCCACGCTGCTGATCGCCGCCGACATGATCAGCCGCTCCATCGTCGCGCCTGCCGAACTTCCCATCGGCATCGTCACCGCCGTCCTCGGCGCCCCCGTCTTCCTGGCGATCCTTCTCAAACGCCGCAACACGCTGGGATTGTAAGCCCATGATCGGCAAGAGCATCCACGTCACCCTCGGCCGCCGCGAAATCCTGCACGGCCTCGATTTCTCGGCCGAGGACGGCCGCATCACCGCCATCGTCGGCCCCAACGGCTCCGGCAAATCCACCCTCATCAAGGCCCTGACCGGAGAGCTCCCGGCCACCGGCGCCCTCCACCTCAACGGGCGCGACGTGGAAACGATGCAGCCCTGGGAACTGGCCTCCATCCGCGCGGTGCAATCGCAAAGCACCACCGTCGCCTTCCCCTTCACCGTGATCGAGGTCGTCCGCCTGGGCCATTCCGCCGGCCCCTGGGCGGCTGAGCCCGCCATCCCCGAAACCGCGCTCTCCCGCCTCGGGCTGTCGGGCTACGAAAACCGCTTCTACCACGAACTCTCGGGCGGCGAACAACAACGCGTCCAGCTCGCCCGCGTCCTGTCGCAGGTCTGGCACCCGATGTCCGAATTTCAGCCCGCCTGGGTCTTCCTGGACGAACCCGTCTCCAGCCTCGACATCGGCCACCAGTTCGTCGTCATGGACCTTCTGTCCGACTACGCCCGCGCCGGCGGCGGCGTCATCACCGTCATGCACGACCTCAACCTCACGGCCATCTACGCCGACCGCGTGGTCCTGATGAAGGACGGCGCCGTCCTGGCCCACGGCACGCCCGCCGAAGTCCTCACGGACACCCGCCTGTCGGACGCCTACGACCACCCGCTGCGGGTCAACCGTCCCGCGCCCGAAGGCGTGCCCTACATCCTGCCCCAGGCCTGCCGGGACCTGGCGGGGTAGGGCGCCCTCGGGCTCCCTCAGGCGCCCCCGATCCCCTGCGACACCGGCTCGATCTCGTCGATCCCGGCCGAATCCAGCGCCTCGACATATTCCTGCCGCAGCACCTCGAACGCCGCATCGACGCCGTCTTCTCCCCCCGACGCCAGCGCCCAGAGCGGCAGCCGCCCGGTCATGACCGCCGCCGCGCCCAGCAGGCGATACCGCAGCACGTCCAGCCCCCGCCGGATCCCGCTGTCGGCCATCACGGTCATGCCGCCCGAGACCGGCAGGATCTGGGGCAGGACATCGCACGGCGCGGGGGACGCATCGAAATTCCGCGCCCCGTGGGACGACACGACAATCCCGTCCGCGCCACAAGTCCGCGCTTTTTCGGCATCTTCCGGCGCCAGGATACCCTTCAGCACCAGCTTGCCGCGCCAGCGGTCCCGGACCCAGGCAACGTCCTCCCACGTCAGCTCGTGCCGCAGTTCGACACGCGGATCGCCCGCAGGGCCCAGCAGCCCGGGCCGCATGCCTTCGGGATAATTGCCGAACGCGGGCAGCCCGTCCCGCAGCAGGTTGGGCAGCACCACCCGGGCGATCCAGCCGGGATGCCGGCACAGGTCGGCCACGTTCCGGGGCGACAGCGTGAACGGCATCCCGAAGCCGTTGTATTCATTCCATTCCTTGCGGGCGCGATACCGGGTATCCACCGTCATCACCAGGATCTCCACGCCGGCCCCGGCGGCACGCTCCAGAAGGCCGACCGACAGGTCGCGATCCTGCCACAGATACAGCTGCATCCACAGCTCGGCGTCCGGCACCATCCGCCGCAGGCGTTCGATCGAGGTGATCGACTGCGTCGACAGGCACACGGGCAGCCGATGCCGGGTCGCCGCCCGCGTCAGCACAACCTCGCCATCCGGATGCACCAGCCCCGCCATCGCGGTCGGCGCGATCGCGACCGGCGCGCCGGCGGTCCTGCCGAACAGCTCGGTCTCGGTCGACCTTGCCGGCTTGGTGCCCAGAACCTTCGGCGTGATCGTGATCGCGTCGAGCCGGGCATACAGGTCCCTCAGGCTCGCCTCTTCACCGATCCCGCGGTCGATATATTCAAAGATCCCCCGTGGCAGCCGCCTGCGGGATTTGCGGCGCGCATGTGCGAACGAATGAAACCGTGTCATCGCCTCACACCGCCCGCGGTTCTTTGCGGGGCGCCAGAGTCTCACCGTGAACCATCATCTTCTTTCCTTTGAAGGGCTTATCCTGTGCAGCCCTTCATCCTGCAGTTCAACCTGAACCGCAAACGAAAACCTCTCCCGGCGCTGCCGGGGCCGGGCAGAGCGGGTCAACCAGATCAGTCGTGACGGGTGGACCGAGCCGCCCGGACATTCGCTGCGTCAGTGACCGAAGTCTGGTCAGCGGGACAAAGAGCCATTTCGCTGCGGCTGCGCCAAGGTCTGCGTTCGAAGAAGCGAGTTGGTCAGAAACGGCCGTTTTTACCGGTGACAGAGCCGTATGGTTAACGCTTGACAGGGCTTCTTCTTCATAGTCGATTTATTGAGCAGAGCAGGCGCGTTCGGAGGCATTTTGTTACTTAATGAAGGATTATATTGATCGGCAAATCGGGAAAATAGTCGAATCCAACGAAGTTCCGTACATTGTCCCAAGGGTTGTTCTGGGAGGTTTGGTTTCGTATTTGATAATTGACTTGTTCAATAATGCTCCAGGCCGAGCGGGAATGCTGCTGAATTGGAGGGCATTCTATATTATAGCATTTCTGCTAGGATCATGGTTAGTGGGATACATTATTGACACAATTTCAATTTCCATAATTAGATCAATAGTTAAATTACCAATCGGATCGTCTAGAATTTTATACAAAAGTCTAGAGGGGTACAGGTTTCTAATCATGACGTCTTGTTTTGTGTCGGGGTTCATGATTGCCTCAGCATACTCTGTCGTCTTGCTCTATGAAGAGAAAATTCAAGCCCCAAGAGAATTTGATACAGATTTCTTTCTGGTTATTTTCTTTTCGTGCACCGCGAGCGTAGTCGGGTTGGGTTATGTTTTTTCTTCGTCAAGATCATTTTCCAAATATTTAACGGTGCTTGCAAGCGATTCCCCTAGCATTGTCGAATACAAGAATATTATCGAAGCTTTGGAAAGAAAGATCGCAGTTCAGCAACGAGATGTTGAGCGAGCTCACGCGGAATTTATCGCAAAAAAGCGCGAACTCCAAAACGCTTTGCTTTCAGAAAATTATGAAAACGTTTTGAAAAAGACTCTGAGCAAGACAATCGTTCAGTCAATGAAAACAGAGCTTCCGTCGATACTCAAAATACATCTTTCTGATGCCTTAGAAGAAGAACGAAGAAAGATCAGGAAAACCTGGTGGAAATAGAGTAACGTGCCCCTGAGAGCAGATGGAAAATTCGCCCATCACATTTGGACAAGAAGTCCTGACGAAACCCATCGGGTCAAAAACGGTCGTCTTTGTCACATGCGCTGCCATTGCGGAAGTCCTTGAAAAATTTTGTGCCACAAACCCTTGGCAAAACTGCCGTTGATTTTGTCAAGTTTTTGGCCGCACTTCAAAAGCGGTCGTTGGTGCGCAGAGCAGCATCTGTCAAGTTGGGCTCGGAGCAGTCGCACAACCCGAATTTCTTGAATGGCTGCTTCGCGCTGTCCAAGAGGCCGGGCCAACTATGCCGAATGAACCAAAATCCCGACCCTCCCAAAAACCAAACGACCACCCCCACACCCCCCAAACCCTAACATCCGGTAAATCCGCCTCTGCAACCCCTTGATATCATTGGCCCCGAAAATGTCCCACGCGTGGGACAGCCTTCCCCCGCGGGCCATCACCCGCCCCTCACGGCCAGAGACACTCCCTTAATCAAGTCCCCCTATGCTCGAAGGAAACCGCCCCCCCGCCCGTTGCCGGACCGGCATCGATATGCGACAAGCGTCCAGACGTCGACAACGACAAGAGCCAGGCCATGACAGACTTCGAAGCCCGCCGCCGCATGATGGTCGATACCCAGGTGCGCCCCTCGGACGTGACACGTTTCCCCATCATCGACGCGATGCTCACCGTCCCGCGCGAAGATTTCGTGCCCGACGCCTACCGCGAGACCGCCTATGCCGGCGAACACATCCCCCTCTCCAGGGACCGCGTGATCTTCGACGGCCGCCTGCTGGCCAAGATCCTCGACGCGCTCGACCTCACCGGCCACGACCTGGTGATGGATATCGGATCCGCCTACGGCTATTCCGCCGCCGTCATCGCCCGCATCGCCCAGGCCGTCGTCGCGGTCGAGCAGGACGAGGCGCTGGCCACGGAATCCCAGACCCTTCTGTCGGACGCGGGCGCCGACAACGTCGTCGTCGAACAGGGCGACCTGGCCGCCGGCGCCCCCGAACACGGGCCCTACGACGTCATCATCATCGAAGGCGGCGTCGAAACCGTGCCCCAGGCCATGCTGGACCAGCTCAAGGACGGCGGCCGGATCGCGGCCATTTTCTGCGACGGTCAGTTCGGCGTTCTCAAGGTCGGGCACAAGCACAAAGGCAAGGTGAACTGGCGCGAGGCGTTCAACGCCAGCGTTCCCGTCCTGCCCGGTTTCGCCAGGAAGGCCGCCTTCTCGTTGTAAATGCGCATCAGAATTTACTGATGCGTCCGGCGTCACGGTTGCGTGATGCACGAACTGTACTATCTGGTTTAGACTGCGCGTTAAAACGCGTCAAAGGCGGGATTGGGCATGTCGAGATTTCTGAAACGTATCCGCTCGGGCGGGGTCGCCGTTACCGTGGCTTGGGCCATCTTCCAGGGGCAGGCTTCGGCCGAAACGCTCTCGGACGCGATGGCCAGCGCCTATGTGAACAGCGGCCTGCTTGAACAGAACCGGGCCCTGCTGCGCGCCGCCGACGAAGACGTCGCCATCTCGCTGGCCGCGCTGCGCCCGATCATCGACTGGTCCGCCTCGTTCAGCCGCAACTGGATCGACCGCAACCAGGGCCTCGGCCGGACGAGCTTGACCACCGATGTCGGCACCGCCGGGCTTTCCGGCTCGCAGCTGCTGTGGGACGGCGGCGCGTCGCGGATGAATGTCCAGGCCGCCCAGCAGACCGTTCTCGCCTCGCGCGAATCCCTTCGGTCGATCGAACAGACGGTGCTGTTCAACGCCGTGCAGGCCTACATGAACGTGGTCACCGCGAACGAATTCCTCCGCCTGGCGCAAAGCAACCGCCACGTTCTCGAAGAAGAACTGCGCGCCTCCCGCGACCGCTTCGAAGTGGGCGAGGTCACCCGCACCGACGTCGCCCTGTCCGAAGCGCAGCTGGCCGCGGCGGAATCCAACGTCGCCGACGCCCGCGGCAACGTGGTCTCGGCCCAGGCCACCTTCGTGCAGATCATCGGTCGCCCGGCCGGCGACCTCGCGCCCCGGCCGGGCATTCCCGAAAGCCCGGCGTCGATCGACACGGCCCAGGCGATCGCGGTTCAGAACCACCCCGACATCAAGTCGCTGCAGGATCAGATCTCGGCCGCCGACATCACCGTCAACGTCGCCCGCGCCTCGATGCGCCCCACGCTGGCCGCCGGTCTCGACGTCGGCGTCAGCAACACGTTCGACAACCCGGTTTACAACGACACCGTGACCGCGTCGGTTTCGCTGTCGCAGCGCATCTACCAGGGCGGCGCGCTGACCGCCCAGATCCGCCGGGCCATCGCCTCGCGCGATTCGCTGCGGGGCAACCTGCTGACCACCCAGCGTGGGGTCGAACAGGAAGTCGCCTCCGCCTTCGCCTCGCTGCAGGTGGCCATCGCCTCGATCTCCTCGACCGAGGAACAGGTGCGCGCCGCACAGGTCGCCTTTGACGGCATCCGCGAGGAAGCGCGCCTTGGCTCGCGCACCACGCTTGACGTGCTGACCGCCGAACAGGATCTGCTCGACGCCCGCGCCGACCTGATCTCGGTGCAGGCCAACCGCTACATCGCCGCCTATCGGCTGGTTGCCGCGCAGGGGCTTCTCAGCGCCGAACGGCTGGGGCTGAACGTGCCGATCTACGACGTGGACGCCTATTACAACGCGGTCAAATCGGCGCCCAGCCTCTACAGCAAGCAGGGCCAGGACCTGGACCGTGTCCTGCGCGCCATTGGGAAAGAGTGACAATTTTCCGTTTCTGTTGTGTGACCGCTGGCGCCGCGTTATCCTTCGCGCTCAGGGGCAGAACGGTGGCAGAACATGACAGATCCAGTCTCGAAATTGGAAATCGAGGACGTGCTGTCCTCGATCCGCAGGCTGGTTTCGGAAGAAGCACGCAAACTGCCTGAGCTGACGCCCAAGCAGGCGTCATTCGATGCGCCGGGCCCCCGCGACAAGCTGGTCCTGACACCGGCGCTGCGCGTGCCCGAGGCGCCCCAGCCCCGTGCATCTGGCGACGATGACTTGGAAATCGACGGGCTGGAAACCGTCGGGCTGGAAACCGACGGGGCAGGGGATCCGGCTGACGCCGCCAACGCGTCCGACGCGCCCTTGGGCACGGCGCCTGTCACCGCAGATACCGCTGCCACGGACACGTCCGTCCCGGATCCCGCCGTAGATGAGGCGGACATCGAAGACCGGATCCCGGTCTACCCGGTGGTCAGCCGCGCCCGTTTCAACCTGCGCCGGCCCGAACGTGGCGAACGTCCCGTTGCCGCAACGCCCCCGGTCCCTCCGCAAGCCGATCCGCAGTCCGCTCCGGCTCCCCTTGTCGTCGACCGCCAGATGACCTGGATCGGCCCGCTGGACCCCGAGCCCGCCTCCGACGAAGACACCTTCGCCGAACCGGCTGCTGCCGTGCCCATGTCGCTTGCACCCGAAGCCCGCATCGACGTCGCGCCGGAAAAGGATCTGGCCAACGACGAAATGACCGAAGACGATCTGCCGGCGGATGACATGACGCCGGACGATCCGGCGACGGTCAATCTCGCGACGGACGGCTTGGCCCCCTACGACACGCCCGAAGACGAACTGCCGTCCGACGACGCCACCTTCCTGCCGGAAGTCGACGAGGCCACCTGGCAACCAGAGCCGGAAACCGCAACCGACCCCCAAGCGCCCCCCCTCACCGAGGTGGACGAAAGCTGGCTCCGGCCCGTCTTCGCGCCATCCCCCGCCCCGCAGATGCAGGACACGCCCCTGGCGCCGGAACCGGACGTGCACAGCCCCGATTCCGCCGCGGCGGCCATCGACGCGCTGACCGCCAAGATCGCCCTTCTCGAAGCGCAGCTGGCCGAAAGCCGCAAGGCCACCACGCCGCAGCCCGCGCCCCGCCCGGACGCGGACGCGGCCTACGACCCGGACGAAGGCCCCGACCTGGCCCCGGACGATAACCGCCCCGCCGCCTGGCAGACCGCCTGGCAGCCCGATGGCCCGACCGATGACGCCCCGACCGATGGGCTGACCGAATTTACCGAAGAAGACGCCCGCGCCGAAGCCGAAGCCGCCCTGCGCGAGGCGCAGGCCGCCAATGCCGACATCTTCGGCACCGGCGAGGCGGTGCTCGACGAAGACAGCCTGCGCGAGCTGGTGACCGACATCGTGCGCGAGGAACTGCAGGGCGCCCTGGGCGAACGCATCACCCGCAACGTCCGCAAGCTGGTCCGCCGCGAGATCCATCGCGCCTTCGCGGCCCAGGATCTGGACTGACGCACCGCTGTCAACGGCCCCCGCCCGGCATCCCGACACCTCGATCGACATGCAATCGCCGTCCCCAGCCGGGGCGGCGGTCTGGCGAAACGTTACGTCACCATGTCCCAAAAACGAACGACGCGCCCGTAAACGGGCGCGTCGTTCGTTGCTGACCGGTCAGGATCAGGCGGCCTGGGCTTGTGCTTCCGCCGCGTGACGGCGTTCGCTTTCCTCGCGCGACAGCGCGACAGAGGTCCGGACACCCTTGGAGACGAACTCCATCAGGCCCGACACGACTCGTTCATTCGGGTCGATACCGGCGCAGGTCAGAACTTCCCGCCCATCGCGCGATCGCGCCCAGCGGGCGATCTGCTCAGGGCCATTCCCATACTTCTTGTCGTCGGCGATGGCGTCGTCCAGCGCAGCCAGCACCACGGCCGCGAACAATTTTCGGGCACGGTTGCCTTGTTCGTTGTTAAAGGCAGTGCCGTCAACGAAATCTCTCATCTCGTTTTCCTTGTTTTTCTTGCTCTTGTGTTTTCGGCGTGCCGCCCCTTATGGCGAAAGAGGATCGATTCGGATACCGCTAAAACGCATAACTAGCTTGCGTCCCGTGCATGTCTGCATCTTGGTCGTCGGCACGGGGCGCGCAGCGGTTTCGTCGCCTTGTCACACCATTCTTCGCCAGATATAGGGGGCCGATACAGGCCATCAACCGTTTATAAAGGTTTTATGTCATGCCCAAGATCAATGGCAACGAGATCCGGCCGGGCAACGTTCTGGAGCACGACGGCGGGCTCTGGGCTGCCGTCAAGGTGGATCACGTCAAGCCCGGCAAGGGTGGCGCCTTCGCCCAGGTCGAACTGCGCAACCTGCGCAACGGGACCAAGCTCAACGAACGCTTCCGCTCGGCGGACAAGGTCGAACGCGTGCGGCTCGAACAGAAGGACATGCAGTTCCTCTACGAGACCGACGGCATGCTCACCTTCATGGACGTGGAAACCTACGACCAGGTCGAACTGCCCTCCGACCTGCTGGGCGACCGCCGCCCGTTCCTGCAGGACGGCATGACCATCGTGGTCGAATTCCACGACGAAGAAGCGCTGAACGCCACCGTTCCGCAAAAGGTCACCTGCAAGATCGTCGAAACCGAACCGGTGGTCAAAGGTCAGACCGCGGCCAATTCCTTCAAGCCGGCGATCCTGGACAACGGCGTCAAGGTCATGGTGCCGCCCTTCGTGGGCCAGGACGAAGACATCATCGTCAACACCGAAACCATGGAATATTCCGAACGCGCCTGACCCGCGCGCGCCCGTGGATTCTGTCAGCGATCCACCAGGGCGGGAATCCGTCGGGGCAGGGGCTCCATGCCCCCTCCCGAACACCCGACACGCACGGCCATGCCCCCCCGGGCGTGGCCGTCTTCACATCCGCGTCCCGCCCCGCCCCGCCCGGACAAGGGTGCGCGCATCCGTTTCTTTCTGGCCCCAAATACCCCGTCCAAACGCCCGGGCCGTCCCACCGCAACCGCTTCGCACCCACGGTGCCCGCCCAAGCGCAAAGCCCCTGCTTCTTTCTCTTCAAAAATACCCGGTCGAAACGCTCACACGATCCCCGGCGTCGCCGCTGTCGCGCGCCCGTCGTCGTCCGCCCGGGCCACGGATTTCAGCAGTTCATACTTCACCCGGGTGGCGCTGACCTGCCGGTAAAAGGCGATCAGGTAGGTCGTGGGCCCCTGCAGCCGCGCCATCCCCATGGTCGCCGCCACCACGGTGCCGATGTCGGTGCGCCCGTCGATCACCGCCAGCCCGCCCAGCAGCAACAGCGCCACGGTCCCGGCCGAGTTGATCGTGCTCAGCACGAACTTGGTCGACAGCTTCCACAGGAACATCGACCGCCGCGTGCCGTAGATCTCGTCGAAGGCGGCCAGCACGCCGGCATTCTCGCGCGCCAGGTCGTCGGCGACGATATCGCTGGTCGACTTGCGCAGCACCCGCACCCGCTGGCCCACGTAACGGTTCACCACCTTCTGCGTGCTCAGAACCAGGATCACCTGCGGCACCACGATACACAGCGCGATCAGCCCCAGCACCGGCTGCGAGGTCGCGATATAGCCCACCACGGCCACCATCGTGCCCACCTGCACGACCGGCTCGGAATAGGCGGCGCCGGCGAACTTGCCCAGCTCCTCCGCCTCGGCCGAAATCATCGTCGCCACCGTGCCCGAGGCAACCTCGCGGTCCGCCCCCTGTCCCAGCACCGTCTGGTAGATCCGCCGCCGCAGCCGCCGGATCACGTCCTCGCCCAGCGTATTGGCCCCGAATCCCAGCGCCCATTTCAGCGCCAGGCTCACGATGATCAGCGCCATCATCGCGCTACACAGCCCGACCAGCTTGTCGGCCGAGATCTTGTCGTGGGTCAGCTCGTTGATGATCGCCTTCTGATAGCTCAACGGCACGGCGGCCATGGCGGCGACAGCGACGGACAACAGGATCAGGATGGATTGCCGGCGCGGATCCACCCGCCAGATCGCGACATACATTTCCAGCATCAGACCACCCCGACTTGCTCACCTCGCACACCCCTTTCCTGCCCTCGCGCCGGGATCAGGGCAAGACGGTCAACACATCCGCGGGTGAAGCGGGGCCAAATCCATGCAGAAAGGTAACAAGCCCCCCAAAGCCCCCCCAAAGGCCCCGAGAAGACCACGCAAAGCCCCAGCCAGTACTCCGGCAACCACCCGTGACTCCGGGCGCGGGCAGGCGGTGTGCGGGTCAGACGGCCTCCATCTGCACCCGCGCCGCGCCGGCGGTCATGGCGGGCGCGACCCGGTCGAACCGCAGGTAGGCGATGCCCTTGTCGCCCGCGCTCGACAGCAGCGTGCCGGCGGGCTTGTCCCCGGCCAGGATCTCGGTGCCCGGCGCCGCGGCACCCTCCAGCGCCACGCGGGCCAGCCCCTTGCGCAACTCGGTCTTGTGCTTCATCCGCGCGGTCACTTCCTGGCCCACATAGCAGCCCTTGCGGAAATCGACCCCGTTCAGCCGCTCGAACCCGGCTTCCAGGATGTAGCTGTCCGGCGTCAGCTCGATGCCGGTCTCGGGAATGCAATGTTCCACCCGGATCGCGGTCCAGTCGGACCCGTCGTCGCTTTCGGGCGCCTCGGTATAGGCGCGCCAGCCCAGGGCGGGGTGGCGCGGATCGGGCAGGGCGCCCTCGGGCGCGGGGCCGGTGCCGCGCTGCACGTTCAGCGGGCTCTCGGCAATCTGCACATCGGCGCGCAGCCGGTACATGCCCAGCCGCTTGGCGACCGCATCGGCCAGGTCGTCGGCGATATCCATCACGATGGCATCGCCGTGGCGCAACAGGAAGAAATCGGCGATGTACTTGCCCTGCGGCGTCAGCAGCGCGGCATAGACCAGCCCGTCCGACAGCCGCCTGATGTCATTGGTGATCAGACCCTGCAGGAAGGTCTCGGCATCGCCGCCGGTGAACTGAAGAATGCGTCTGCTCGACATCGCGATGTCCTTCTGGATTTGCGGGTGTAGGGGCGTAGGGCGAAGGGCCGATAAGGCCCGGTGCGGGCTGTGACTTGAGTCTGGCTGGCGTTCATATAGGTATGCGCGGGTCCCATCGTAACCGAGAGATGCCCTTGACCGCCACGCTCAGTATCATCGTGCCAACTCTGGACGCGGAAAAACATCTGCCCCGCTGTCTGGAGAGCCTGATCGAAGGGCTGACCTCCGGGCTGATCCGCGATCTCGTCATCACCGACGGCGGCTCCACCGACACAACGGCCGAGATGGCCGATGCCGCCGGCGCCACCCTCGTGACGGGCCCCGCCTCGCGCGGCGGTCAGCTGCGCCGCGGGGTCGCGGCGGCGCGGGCCGACTGGATCCTGGTGCTGCACGCGGACACGGCGCTGTCGCACGGCTGGTCGCAGGTGGTGATCGACCATATCCGCGACCAGGGCGGCCCGGCCCACTTCCGCCTGGCTTACCGCGAAAACGGCCTGATGCCGGCCCTCGTCGCCGGCTGGGCCAACCTGCGCTCGCAACTCTTCTCGCTGCCCTATGGCGACCAGGGGCTGCTGATGCGCCGCACCGACTACGACGCCGCCGGCGGCTACCCCGACCAGCCGCTGATGGAAGACGTGGCCCTGGTGCGCGCGCTCCCCCGCCCGCTGGTCCGCCTTGACGCCCAGGCCATCACCAGCGCCGACCGCTACCTGCGCGACGGCTGGATCCGCCGCGGCCTGCGCAACCTCTGGACCCTGCTGCGCTACCGCCTGGGAACCGACCCAGAACGGCTGGCCCAGGACTACCGCCGCTGAGCTCTCTTCTGGGACGGCACGCCCAATGACAGGCGCAGTGGCGGGGTATTTGGAAAGAGAAAGAAGCGGCAGATCGCGCCTTTGACAGGCGGTACAAAACGGACAAACCGCGCCGCGATTTTTGTACAAAACGTCCAATATCTTCTTCTTGGCTCAAATACCCTCGGGGGAGTCCTCCAACGGAGGACGGGGGCAGAGCCCCCTCTCAGGCGGCGCCATCCTGGAACTGCAGCCGGTACAGATCCGCATAGATCCCGCCCCGCGCCAGCAGCTCTTCGTGCGTGCCTTCATCCACCACGCGGCCCTTGTCCATCACCAGGATCCGGTCGGCATCGCGGATCGTCGACAAACGGTGTGCGATCACCAGTGTCGTGTGCCCGCCGGCCAGCCGGTCCAGCGCCTGCTGCACCAGTTTCTCGGACTGGGTGTCCAGCGCGCTCGTGGCCTCGTCCAGCAGCAGGATCGGCGACTGGCGCAGCAGGGCGCGGGCGATGGCCACCCGTTGCCTTTGCCCGCCCGAGAGGGCCGAGCCGCGCGGGCCCACCATCGTATCGAGCCCCTGGGGCATCTGCGCCAGGAAATCGCTGACATGGGCGGCGTCCAGAACCTCGGCCAGCTGCGCGTCCGACACGTCGGTCCGGCCCAGCAGGATGTTCTCGCGCAGGGTCTCGTCGAACAGCAGGGCGTCCTGGCTGACCACCGAGAACAACCCCCGCAGATCGTCGAGCGCCATGTCACGTACTTCGATCCCGCCAATGCGCACGGATCCTTGCTGCGGATCGACTAGCCGGGTCATCACGTTGAAAAGCGTTGATTTTCCCGCGCCTGAAGCCCCCACGACCGCGGTGGTCTTGCCGGGCTCGGCACGCAGGGACAGCCCGCGCAGCACTTCGGTGTCGCCGTAGGACAGCGACACGTCGTCCAGCGCGATGTCGGGCAGGTCGGTGGGCGGGGCGACCGGGTTTTCCGGCGAGGTCAGGGTGACCGGCGCGTCCATCAGGGCCTTGATCCGCTCCATCGCGGCGGCCGCCACCTGCCAGAGCCCGCTGATCGAGCCGAGCCGCCGGATCGGGTCGAAGGCCAGCCCCATGGCGGTGAAGAAGCTCATGAAATCGCCGACGGATTTCTCGCCCGAGATGATCTCGGATCCGCCGAAGACCAGCACCGCCAGGAAGCCCAGGCCGGCAATGATGTCGACCATGCCGGGGATCAGGGCGGATCCGAAGGCGGCGCGGACCTCGGCATGGACGTAGGCATCGGTCTTTTCGGCGAACCGGTCGGACTGGTAGCGTTCCAGCCGGTTCAGCTTGACCGGCACGATGCCGTGAAAGACCTCGTCCAGGCGGGTGGCGAGCGATGCGCCCAGGTCGCGGGCCGACCGGGCCTGTCCGCGCACGAAGCGCTGGATCGCGGCGACCGGCAGCGCCATCAGCGGCACGCCCACCAGCGTGACGGCCGTCCAGCGCCAGTCGATCCCCACGGCCACCGCCATCAGCGCCACCAGCGACACCGCGTCGCGGCCCGTTCCGGTGATCACCGCGCGCCATACGTCGTTGATTGCATTGACGTCCGTCTGGATCCGCTGGATCAGGAAGCCCGGCGGATGGGCCAGGTGAAAGGCGCC
Organism: Marinibacterium anthonyi; assembly: GCA_003217735.2. Lineage (GTDB taxonomy): Bacteria > Pseudomonadota > Alphaproteobacteria > Rhodobacterales > Rhodobacteraceae > Marinibacterium > Marinibacterium anthonyi. The sequence goes on from CP031585.1 coordinate 1,257,503, forward strand.
GTCCTGCTGCATCATCCGCCGCAGCAGATCCACCCGCAGCGCCGCCGCCGTCTGCTGCGAGATCCGGGTGAGGATCACGCTTTTGCTGACGCTGGACACCGCGCGGATGGTGAAGATGCCGGTGATGGTCAGCCCCACGCTCCAGATCGCGGCGATGTTGCCGCCGACGAAGACCTTGTCGAACATCGGCTTCATCATGTAGCTGAGAGCGCCCAGCATCGACCCTTCGATGGTCATCAACACCAGCGCCACCGCCAGCCAGCCGATATGCGGCTTCAGGTAATCCCGCCAGAGCCAGCGGAACAGCTGCGGATCGATGGATGTCTTCCCGTCGCTCGGTGCGCCGCTCATGCCGGGGCCTCGCCGGCCTGGAATCGCCGCAGGATGTCCCGGTTGTCGTATTCCGTGGCGATCCAGTCCTCGAACCCGATCGGCGAAACGGCATTGCGCGCGGCGTAGCAATCCAGCGTGTAATCCAGGATCCCCACCTTGCCGTTGCGGAAGTGCAGGTAGCGCGGCGACAGCATGCGGCGGGCCTTTTCGACCGGTTCGCCCATGACCACCATCAGGTACATGGCGGCGGCAAAGCCCGCCCGGTCGGCGCCGGATTTGCAGTGCATCAGGAAGGGTTTGTCCAGAGTCTTGAGCTTGTGGATCACGTCCAGGATGTCGTCGCGCACCGCCGCGTCGCGGGCCAGCAGGCGGGCGTTGACCAGGGTCAGGCCCAGCTCGCGGCAGGCCTCTTCCTCGAACAGGAAATGCGCCGCGTCGGTCTGGCCGCGCAGGTTCAGCACCGTGGTGATGCCCATGTCCTTCATCTTCTGGAACCGGGCCCGCGTGGGATTGTTCGACCGGTAGACGCCCGGCGCCACCTGGTCGAAATTGGTCCAGATCCCGCGCAGGATCTCGTGGTCGAACCACAGCGTGTAGATCCGCGACTTGCGGCGGTTCTCGGGGGTCGAGAGATCGGAGTTGTAATACGCCCGGATCCGGCCTTCCCAGTCTTTCAGCCGTTTTCCCAGGCCCATCTCGTGCATCCTCTCGTGTCACCGGTGCCGGCTGCCCGGGAAACGGGCAGGCGGGCGCAGATCCCCTGGCGTGCGTCTTCGGGGCGGATTGACCTTGCCCGCCTTGCCGCTAGGGTGCCCGGCGCTATTACAGGAACGTTCCATGACATCCAAGCCAAGCCTTCGCCAAGGCCGCCCCTACCTGGCCATCCCCGGGCCCTCCGTCATGCCCGACCGGGTGCTGCAGGCCATGCACCGGCCCGCGCCCAACATATATGCCGGAGAGCTGCATGACATCACCCGCAGCCTGGCGCCCGACCTGAAGCGGGTCGCGCGCACGGATCACCACGTGGCGATCTACATCGGCAACGGTCACGCCGCGTGGGAAGCCGCGCTGGCGAACGTGCTGGCGCCCGGCGACAAGGTGCTGGTGCCGGCCACGGGCCGCTTCGGCATGGGCTGGGCGGACATGGCCGTGGGGCTTGGCGCCGATCCGCAGATCCTGGACTTCGGGCGGCAGGACCCCTGGGACCTGGACCGCGTCGCCGAGGCGCTGAAGGCCGATGAAGCGCACGAGCTGAAGGCGGTGCTGGCGGTCTACGTGGATACGTCGAGTTCGATCCGCAACGACGTGGCCGGTCTGCGCAAGGTCCTGGATGAAACCGGGCACCCGGCGCTGTTGATGGTGGATTGCATCGCGGCGATGGGCTGCGACGTCTTCGAGATGGACGGCTGGGGCGTCGACGTGGCGGTCACCGGATCGCAGAAGGGGCTGATGACGCCGCCGGGTCTGGGGTTCGTGTTCTTCAACGACAAGGCCGACGCGGTGCGCAGGACGCTGCCGCGCGTCAGCCGGTACTGGGACTGGTCGCCGCGGGCCAACCCGCAGGAATATTACCAGAATTTCGCCGGCACCGCCCCGACCCACCACATCTATGGTCTGCGCGCCGCACTGGACATGATCCACGAGGAAGGGATCGACAACGTCTGGGCCCGCCACGAGGTTCTGGCCCGCGCCGTCTGGGCCGCGGTCGAGGCCTGGGGGCAGGGTGGACCGCTGGCGCTGAACATGGCCGATCCTGCCCACCGGTCGCACGCTGTGACCGCGCTGCGCATCGGCGCGCCCCATGGCACGGCCCTGCGCACCTGGGTCGAGGAGAACCTGGGCCTGACGCTGGGCATCGGCCTCGGCATGGCGGCGCCCGGCGATCCGGCCTGGCACGGGTTCTTCCGGCTGGGGCACATGGGCCATGTCAACGGGCACATGATCCTGGGTCTGCTGGGCGGAATCGACGCCGGGCTGAAAGCGCTGGAGATCCCGCATGGGGATGGCGCGCTCGAGGCGGCCTCGCGGGTGATCGCGGGGGCCTGACACCCGGGCCGTCGCGTCCTTGGCAGGGCGGGCGCCGGGGTATTTGGAAAGAGAAAGAAGCAGCAGGGCGGCGTCAGTCGTCGACCTGCTGGACATGCGCCGTACGGGCGCCGGGGCGGGTCGCGGCAAAGCGGTCGATGCCGTAGTTGAGACCCAGCGCCAGCAGGATCACGGCGACGAAGCCCAGCAGCGACCAGGTCGCGCAGAAGATCCAGAACAGGTTGACGCCGAGCATGGTGAGCGCGGCATTGGTGTAGTCGGGGGCCGACGGGCGGTCATCTGACGACATGGGCGGGTCCTTGCGAGCTTGGACCGACTGTAATCCCGTCTGTGTGTTTGTCAGGTAAATTTCCGCGGATGGCCCCCGTGTGCCCGCGCGATGGCCGGTCAGGCCCGCGTCAAGCGCGGGCCGCTGCCAGAGCTTTGGGCAATGCGGCGTCAAATGCATCCAGATCGGCCGGTGTTCCGCAGCTGACGCGGATGCAGCGGTTCTGCGGCGCGACGAAGGGCATGCGGACAAAGATGCCCTGCGCAATCAGCCCGTCCAGCACGGCCTTGGCAAAGACACTGTCGGCGCCGCAATCGATCGCCACGAAATTGGTGGCCGAGGGCAGGGGCGTCAACCCGTTGTCCTTGGCGATGGCGGCGATGCGGTCGCGGGCGGTCGCGATTTCGCCCTGCACATGGGCCAGCCAGTCGGTATCGGCCAGTGCCGCCAGCGCGCCGGCCTGGCCCATCCGATTGACGCCGAAGTGGTTGCGCACCTTGTTGAAGGCCTGGATCAGGTCCCGGTGTCCCAGCGCATAGCCCAACCGCGCGCCGGCCATGCCATAGGCCTTGGAAAAGGTCCGCATGCGGATCACCCTGGGGTCGTCGACGGGCAGCGGCAGGGCCGCCGCCGCCGGGGCGCATTCGATATAGGCCTCGTCCAGGATCAGCAGCGTGCCGTCGGGCAGCGCATCCATGGCGCGGGCGATGCTGTCGCCACTGACCCAGCTGCCCATCGGGTTGTCGGGATTGGCCAGATAGACGAGCTTGGCGTCGACCTCGGCTGCCTTGGCGAACAATGCCTGCGCGTCCTCGGCGTCGTCCTTGTAGGGGACCTTGTGCAGCGTGCCGCCGAAGCCTGCCACGTGGTAGTTGAACGTCGGGTAGGCCCCGTCCGAGGTCACCACCGCGTCGCCCGGTTCCACCAGCAGCCGCACGATGGATCCAAGCAGCCCGTCGATGCCTTCGCCGACGGTGATCTGGTCGGGCGTCACGCCGTGATGGGCGGCCAGCGCCTGGCGCAGGTCGTGGCTTTCGGGATCGGCGTAGCACCAGATGCTTTCGGCCGCGTCCTGCATGGCCCTGATCGCGCGTGGCGAGGGTCCGAAGACGTTTTCATTTGCCCCGAGACGGGCGACGAAGGCTTGGCCTCGGGCGCGTTCCTGAGCCTCCGGCCCCACGAAGGGAACGGTGGCGGGCAGGGTGTCGGCCAGGCCTGTGTAACGGGGCGTTTTCATGGCGCCTCATAGATCGGGAATTTCACGTCATCAAGAGGTCTTGAACGCTGGAAATGACCCCGCGTTCCGGTGGACGCGGAAGGCCCCTGTCGCCAAGCTGCGAGCGACAAGCGGGAGGAGGCAACATGGCACGCGTTTCGATTGCGTATGAGGATCACGTCGCGACGGTGACCCTGACACGGGGCGACAAGATGAACGCCCTGGACGACGAGATGGTGCAGGCGATCCTGGATGCCGGTGCAGAGGTCGCGGCCTCGGACGCCCGCGCCGTTGTGCTGACGGGGGAGGGCAAGAGCTTTTGTGCCGGGCTGGATGTGGCGAGCTTTGCCAAGATGGCGGGGATGGACGTGGAAAGCTGGCTGATGGAACGGACCCATGACGACGCCAACGCCATGCAGGAAGTCGGGCTGACCTGGCGCCGGGTCCCGGTGCCGGTGATCGCGGCACTGAAGGGGGCGGTCTTTGGCGGCGGTCTGCAACTGGCGCTGGGGGCGGATATCCGGATTGCATCCGCCGACGTGAAGATGGCGGTGATGGAGATGAAATGGGGCCTGATCCCGGACATGGGCGGCATGGCGCTGCTGCCGGCGCTGATGCGGTCGGACGTGCTGCGCCTGCTGACCTACACGGCGCGGCCCATCGGGGCGGACCAGGCGGAACGCTGGGGGCTGGTGACCCAGGTCTGCGACGATCCGCTGGCCGAGGCACAGGCACTGGCCGCCAAGATCGCGGGCCAGAGCCCTTCCGCCATCCGCGCGGCCAAGCGGCTGATCGGCGTGGCGGAGACCGAGCCCAGGGCAAAAGTGCTGCTCTCCGAGAGCCGGGAGCAGATCGGGCTGATCGGCAAGGCGGACCAGATGGAGGTCGTGGCTGCGCAGATGCAGGGGCGGGCACCGGTTTTCAAGTGAGTCTTCCATCAGGGGGCGCTGCCCCCGTCCGCCAAGGGCGGACTCCCCCGGAGGTATTTGGAACAAGGTGAAGGCAGGGGCGTGGCGCCACTGTTTTTTGCTGGCGGGAAATACCCAATCCGGTCCTCGCCGCCCGGCGCCGCGCTATTGGCTTCTTTCTCTTCCAAAATACCCGGCCGTCCGGTTCAGCCGGGCGATGGCACCGGAAAAGGCGCGGCGGGCGTCGTCGGCCATTCTGCAGCGTGGTCCCAGGGTCGCGGTTCGGGACATGGCGTTGCGTTTGCGGGGCTGGTCGACGAACGTTGCATGCAGCTTGCGGGCCTTGGTCCGCTAATCCGTCGGCCTGAACCGATCGGGGTTCACGCCGGCCCCGGCCATGATCCGCATGCCGCGCGAAAGGGCCGGCTCCACTGTCGCCTCGACCGGGCGGTCGGGCAACAGATTGCCTTCGCCTTCGAATGTCTTCAATCGTTCCTGGACCGCGGCCCAGCGAATATGTCGTTCCATGAAAGATCGGAACGCGCGGGACATGTGGCGATGCCACCCCATGTCCCGCGCAGGTCCAGGTTCAGCCGACTTCCGAGAGCCGCGACAGGGCGTCCTTGAGCTGGGCTTCCTCGGCCTCGCGCGCCTCGAGGTTGGCGCGGGTTTCCTCGACCACTTCCGGCGGGGCGGAGGTGGCGAAGTTGGGGTTGTTCAGACGCCCGCGCAGCCCGCCCAATTCCTTGGCAAGCTTGCCAAGGGTCTTTTCCAGCCGGGCCTTTTCCTCGTCGATGTCGATGATGTCGGCCAGCGGCAGGCCGAAGGTCGCGCCTTCGGCCGGGATGGTGATCGTGCCCTTGGGCATCTCGGCCACCGGCGTCAGGCTCTCGATCCGTGCCAGGCGCTGGATCAGCGTCGCGTTCGTGTCCCAGGCCAGCTTGGCCGCGGGCTCCATCCGGGTGAAGACCATCGGCACATGCAGACCAGCGGGCACATGCATCTGGGCGCGGGCGGATCGCGTGTTCTCGATGACCGAGATCACCCAGTTCATCTCGCGGTCCGCGTCGGCGTCGATCAGGTCGTCGCCGTAGGCCGGCCAATCCGCATGGACCAGCATCTTGGCCCGCTCGCCGGTGGCGTCCCACAGCTCTTCGGTGATGAAGGGCATGATCGGATGCAGCAGGATAAAGCACTGGTCCAGCACCCAGCGCATGGTGGCGCGCGTTTCGGCCTGGGCGGTGGCTGCGTCGTCCTGCAGCAGCGGCTTGGCGAATTCCACGTACCAGTCGCAGACCTTGCCCCAGACAAAGGCGTAAAGCGCGTTGGCCGCGTCGTTGAAGCGGAAGGCCTCCAGGGCGGCGTCCACCTCGGCGCGCACCCGGGCAGTCTCGCCGATGATCCAGCGGTTCACCGTGGCCTCGGCCGCCGGAGGCGTGACCGATTGCGGGACGTCGTCGGTGAAGACTCCGTTCATCTCGGCGAAACGCGCGGCATTCCAGATCTTGGTGCCGAAGTTGCGGTAGCCCGCAATGCGTTGGGTCGACAGTTTCAGGTCACGCCCCATGGCGGCCATCGACGTCAGCGTGAACCGCACGGCGTCGGCGCCGTATTCGTCGATCAGCTCAAGCGGATCCAGCACGTTGCCCAGGCTCTTCGACATCTTCTTGCCCTTCTCGTCGCGGACGAGCGCGTGGACATAGACGGTGTCGAAGGGGCGTTGGCCGACAACGGCGTATTGCATCATCATCATCCGGGCGACCCAGAAGAAGATGATGTCGAAGCCGGTGATCAGCACGTTGGTCGGGAAGTACTTCTTCAGCTCTTCCGTCTGTTCCGGCCAGCCCAGCGTGCCGATCGGCCAAAGGCCAGAGGAGAACCAGGTGTCCAGAACGTCCGGATCGCGCCACACGGGGTAAAGCACCTGCGTCGGATCCTGGGAAACCTCGTATTCCGCCAGGCTGCGGGCCAGCGTCTCGATGGCCGCGTGCTTGTCGGCGACCTCGACGATGCGGGCGTGCGACAGCGGCGTGGGGATATCGGCGATCTCGTCGAGGAAGGCGGGCTGCACGTCCTCGAAGCTGGCCGCGCAATGGGCCTTCTGGCCGGCATGGACCATGCCGCCTTCCTGCAGCAGCCGTCCCAGTTCGACCATGTCCAGATCGCCGTCGCCCTCGTCATCGCGGAAGCCCGGCGCCGACAGGTCAAGCCCGTACCAGACCGGGATCTGGTGGCCCCACCAAAGCTGGCGCGAAATACACCAGGGCTCGATGTTCTCCAGCCAGTGGAAATACACCTTCTGGTCCTGTTCCGGCAGGATCCGAACCTCGCCCGAGCGGACGGCGTCGATGGCCGGCCCGACGATCTTGGCGGTGTCGACGAACCATTGGTCGGTAAGCATCGGTTCGATCACGACCTTCGACCGGTCGCCGAAGGGCTGCATGATCTGCTTGGCCTCGACCAGCGGGACGGGCGCGTCGGGATCCTCGGCCTTGGCGGCGGCCTTGCCCAGGCGCGGATCGCCAGCGGTGGTCATGACGGCCAGTCCCTCGGCGGTGATCTCGGCCACGACCTTTTCGCGCGCCTCGAACCGGTCGAGCCCGCGCAGGTGGTCGGGGACCAGGTTCATGCCGTCGACCTCGTTCTCACCAAAGGCGTCGCCGTTGGCGATTTCCTGGGCGCGCTCGGCGCAGGTGGCGTAATCGTAGCCGTCGTCGCGCAGGTGGCCGGAGGTGTTCATCAACCGGTACATCGGGATGTTGTTGCGGGAGGCCACACCGTAGTCGTTGAAATCATGCGCGCCGGTGATCTTCACAGCGCCCGAACCGAAGGTCGGATCGGGATATTCGTCGGCGATGATCGGGATCAGACGGCGGTGTTCCTTCGGCCCCACCGGGATCTCGCACAGCTTGCCGACGATGGAGGCATAGCGCTCATCGTCCGGGTGCACGGCAACTGCGCCATCGCCCAGCATGGTCTCGGGCCGGGTCGTGGCGATCGAGATGTAATCCCGTGTCTCGCGCAGGGTGATGGTGCCGTCTTCGTCCTTTTCGACGTACTCATAAGTCTCGCCACCGGCCAGCGGGTACTTGAAGTGCCACATGTGGCCCGCGACCTCGATGTTCTCGACCTCGAGGTCGGATATCGCGGTCTCGAAATGGGGGTCCCAGTTGACCAGCCGCTTGCCGCGATAGATCAGGCCCTTGTCGTACATGTCGACGAAGACCTTGATGACGGCATCGTGGAAATTGCCGTCCTCGCCTTCGGGCGCACCGGGGGCGCCGGACATGGTGAAGGCGTTGCGCGACCAGTCGCAGGAAGCGCCGAGGCGCTTCAACTGGTTGACGATCGTGCCGCCGGACTGACCTTTCCAGTCCCAGACCTTCTCCAGGAACGCCTCGCGGCCCATTTCACGGCGCGTGGCGTTGGATTTGTCCCTGGCCAGTTCCCGTTCGACCACCATCTGCGTGGCGATGCCGGCATGGTCCTGCCCGGGCTGCCAGAGCGTGTCATAGCCGCGCATCCGGTGCCAGCGCGCCAGGATGTCCTGCAGGGTGTTGTTGAACGCGTGCCCCATATGAAGGGAGCCCGTCACGTTAGGGGGCGGGATCATGATGCAGAAGGTCTCGGGGCGCGAGGCGTTCGCACCGGCCTTGAAGCTTCCCGCTTCCTCCCAGGCCTTGTAGAGACGGCTTTCGGCTTCGGCGGCGTCAAAGGTCTTGTCCATGGGTCCCACGCTTTGCTTGAGGGTCGGGATTGGTCTCTACCCCTTGGGCCGGGCGAGGGAAAGGTGGCAGGCGGGATTTCTTCTGGATCGGACGTCGTGCCGCTGGTGATCGCGGTTTGGGGTATTTAAAAAGAGAAAGAAGCAGAAAGTCTTTCTTAACCTCGAACCGTCATTCTATCTGTGCGGTACAGGCTGGGGAGCCGATGACCGCAAGAGGAAGAAGCTGCTCTGATCGCCTTGTAAGCACCGCCGGATTTGCGCGGACGGCAAGGGATCAGAGCACTTCGGTTCTGCTTCTTTCTCTTCAAAAATGAGCTACCCCCCGAAATTCGGACACTGACATAAGCTACGATTTGCAGTCTGCTGATCTTCGACGAGAAGGAGATCAGAGATGTCGAAACGGAAGCAGCACGCGCCTGAGTTCAAGGCGAAGGTCGCGCTGGAAGCCCTGAAAGGCGAGGAGACGGCCGCCGAGCTGGCAAGCCGGTTCGGGGTGCATCCGACGATGATCCATCAATGGAAGCGAGCCCTGCTCGAAGGCGCCTCCGGTGTGTTCGAGCGCGGGGGCCGCAAGAAGCCCGAGATTGACGAGGAGCAGGTGAAGGAGCTCCACGCCAAGATCGGGGAGCTGGCGGTGGCCAACTCTTTTTTGGAACGAAAGCTGAAGCCCTGGGGCGGGAAGTGAGGCGCGGCATGATCGAGCCGGACCACCCGGACCTGTCGATCGGCCAGCAGTGCAAGCTGCTGTCGATCGCGCGCTCGTCTTTCTACTACACGCCCAAGGGCGAGTCTGAGCGGAACCTCGGCCTGATGCGGCGGATCGACGAGCAGTTCCTGGAGACGCCGTTCTTCGGCGTTCGGCAGATGACCTGGCATCTGCGTAACGACGGACACCTTGTGAACGAGAAGCGCATCCGGCGACTGATGCGCCTGATGGGGCTAATGCCGATTTACGAGAAGCCCAACACGAGCAGGCCGACGAAGGGCCACAAGACCTATCCCTACCTGCTCAGAGGTCTGCGGGTGGAACGCCCGAACCAGGTCTGGTGCTCGGATATCACCTACCTGCCCATGCGGCGCGGGTTCCTATACCTCGTGGCGATCATGGACTGGCACACCCGCAAGGTCCTGTCCTGGCGGATCTCGAACACGCTGGAGGCCGACTTCTGTGTCGAGGCGCTGAACGAGGCCATCCACAAGTTCGGCCCGCCAGAGATAATGAATACAGATCAGGGATCCCAGTTCACCTCCTTTGCCTGGACGGATCGGCTCCGCCGGTCCAGCGTGCGCATATCGATGGATGGGAAAGGCCGGTTCCTCGACAACATCTTCATCGAGAGGCTGTGGCGCACCCTGAAATACGAGTGCGTCTACCTGCATGCCTGGGAGACCGGATCGGAGACGAAAGCGGCCATCCGGAAATGGATGAGCTTCTACAACAACCAGCGCCCGCATTCAGCCCTGGGCGGCCAGCCTCCGGCGCTGGTCTACTGGCAGAGAAATGATATCAACCAACCCGATCAGCAGGTGCAACGAGTAGCTAAATTTACGCCAGATCCTGTCCAATAGATGGGGAGTAGCTCATTCCCCGTTTTAGCTTCACAACTTGCGGCACCCGCAAGGATCCTTTCTGCTTCGCAGCAAGCGGCGCTGGACATGTCCGCCTTCGTGGCTAGTGTCGCAGGCAGGCGAGACTTGAGGAGCTATCGCGATGGAAAAGTTCGGCAAAAGCCAGCCCGTCAAACGTGTCGAGGACAGCCGCTTTCTGACGGGTAATGGCCGTTATGTGGACGACATCGCTCCGGTCGGGGCGCTTCATGCCTATTACCTGCGCAGCCCCGTGGCGCATGCCCGGATAACCTCGCTGGACGTGACCGATGCCCGCGATGCCGAAGGCGTCGCCGCGGTCTTCACCATCGACGACATGGAAGCCGCCGGCATCACCATCGCCATGCCGGGCACCGTGGTCGAGAATCGCGATGGCTCCGAAGGCGCGAAGCCGCTTCGGCCGATGCTGGCCAAGGGCAAGGTCTGTTACGTGGGTGAACCCATGGCCGTTGTCTTTGCCGAAACCCTGACCCAGGCCCGTGATGCCGCCGAATTGATCGAATTCGATTTCGACGATCTTCCCGCCAAGCTGGACCTCGCCCGGGGCGGCGAGACGATCCATGACGTGGCGGCCGACAACCTGGCCTTCGACTGGGGGATGGGTGACGAGGCGGCGACCGAGGCGGCCTTCAGGGAGGCCGCGAAGACCGTGAGCCTCGAGGTCGGCGACAACCGGATCATCGTCAATTCCATGGAACCGCGCGGATGTTACGCCGAGTGGGCGCGCGATCGCCTGCACGTGGCCTTCAACGGCCAGGGCGTCTGGGGTCTGAAGGCGCTGATGGCCGCGACCTTCGGGCTGGAGGCGGATGCCGTGCGCATCACCAACCCCGATGTGGGTGGGGGGTTCGGCATGAAATCGGGGCCGTATCCCGAATATTTCTCTGTCGCGCTGGCGGCGAAGCTGCTGGGCCGACCGGTGCGCTGGATGGCGGACCGGTCCGAGGCGATGATGGCCGACAATGGCGGCCGCGACCTTGTTTCGCTGGCCGAACTGGCTTTTGACGAAAGCAACAGGATCACTGCCTACCGGGTAAAGACCCGCTGCAACCTGGGCGCCTACAATTCGAACTACGGTCAGCCGATCCAGACCTTGCTGTTCTCGCGCGTGCTGATGGGCACCTATGATGTGCAGACCACCTGGCTGAACGTCGAGGGCTATTACACCAACACCACCCAGGTGGACGCCTACCGCGGGGCCGGGCGGCCCGAGGCGATCTATGTGCTGGAACGCGTCATGGACCGGGCCGCGCGCGAGCTTGGCGTCGACCCGATGGACCTGCGCCGGATCAATTTCATCAAACCCGACCAGTTTCCCTACAAGACCGCCACGGGTGAAAACTATGACGTGGGCGATTTCGTCAAGGTGATGACGCGGGCCGGGGCCGAAGCCGACATCGCGGGCCTTGCCGCGCGCAAGGCGGCGGATGAAAAGGCCGGACGTCTTCGCGGACAGGGCATCTGTTACTATATCGAAAGCATTCTGGGCGATCCTTCCGAGACCGCGAAGGTCGAATTCCACGAGGATGGCAAGGTGAGCATTTATGTCGGCACACAGTCGAACGGGCAGGGGCACGAGACCGTCTATGCCCAGTTCCTGTCGGACCAGACCGGCATTCCGGCGGACAGGATCACCGTCGTGCAGGGCGACAGCGACCTGATCGCCAAGGGCGGGGGCACGGGCGGGTCGCGGTCGGTGACCACGCAGACCACGGCGACGCTGGCCACGGTGGATGCCATGGTGACGGCCTTCGTGCCCTACCTGGCCGACAAGATGGGGGTGGATCCCGACACCGTCGAATTCGATGCCGAGACGTTCCGCGCGCCCGGGTCGAACATGCGGCCCACCTTGATCGAGGCCGCGCAGATGGCGCGACAGGACAACCGCACCGACCTGCTGACGCATCAGCGGACGGCGACGCTGCCGGGGCGGTCCTATCCCAACGGCTGCCATGTGGCCGAGGTGGTGGTGGATCCCGAGACCGGGGTCGTGACGCTGGACCGCTACACCGTGGTCGACGATTTCGGAAACCTTATCAACCCGATGCTGGCCGAAGGCCAGGTGCATGGCGGGGTGGCGCAGGGGGTGGGCCAGGCGCTGAGCGAACATGTCGTCCATGACGAGGATGGCCAGCTTCTGACCGCGACATTCATGGATTACGCGATGCCCCGGGCCAGCGACATGGTCCAGATCCGGTTCACCTCGGAACCCGTGCCATCGACCGCCAACCTGATGGGGATGAAGGGCTGTGGCGAGGCCGGGACCGTCGGCGCTCTGGCGGCGGTGTCGAATGCGGTGCAGGATGCACTTTGGGCGCGGGGCGTGCGCCAGGCGGACATGCCGTTCACGCCGCTCAGAGTTTGGGAAATGCTTAAGGATGCCCAGGTCGCCGCTGAGTGATCATCTGTCTCGCTGGCTGGGTCGGCTCACCTGGGCCGAACCGGCCGCGCCGGGACGCGAATTGCCCAGGCGTATCCACGTGATCGTCTTCGACGGCACGCTGGCCACGCTTGATCCGGGGCGCGAGACAAATGCGGGCCTGACCTACAAGCTGTGTCGCGAGGTCGGCGCGCCGGTGCTGGCGCATTACGAGAAGGGCGTGCAGTGGCCCAACTGGCGGTCCACCATGGACGTGCTGAAGGGCAAGGGCACCAGCCGCAAGATCCGCCGGGCCTATGGCCGCCTGGCCTCGCGCTATCGGCCGGGCGACCGGATCTTCCTGTTCGGATTCTCGCGCGGGGCCTTCGCCGCGCGGTCGCTGGCCGGGGTGATCGACATGGTCGGCCTTTTGCGGCCCGAACATGCCACCCACGCCAACGTGCGCCTGGCCTACCGGCATTATGAACAGAACCCCTATGGCCATGCGGCGGCGGCATTTTCCAGGGAATTCTGCCATGCCCCGGGCACGGTCGAGATCGAGATGATCGGCGCCTGGGACACGGTCAAGGCGCTGGGGCTGCGCGTGCCGATCCTGTGGCGGCTGGTGCGGGACCGGCACAATTACCACAATCACAACCTTGGGCCTTCGGTGAAGGCGGGGTTCCACGCGCTGGCCCTGGACGAAACGCGCAGGGCCTATGAACCGGTGATGTGGACCTCGCTGCCCGGTTGGACGGGGCGGCTGGAACAGGTGTGGTTCGCCGGTACCCATGGCGATGTGGGCGGGGAAATCGACGAGGTGGCCGGAGCGCGTGAGCGGTCGAACATCTCGCTGGTGTGGATGCTGGAGCGGGCCGAGGAATGCGGCCTGCCGCTGCCCGAGGAGTGGCGCGCGCGGTTCCCCTGCGATCCCGATGCGCCGTCGATCGGCACGTGGCGGGGCTGGGCCAAGGTCATGGTCCTGCGCGCCCCGCGCGAAGTGGGGCGGGACCGGTCGGAACGGCTGCACGAAAGCGTGCCGCCCGGGGTGGTGCCGGAGAGCTGGAGCGACCGTATGTCGGCCCTGTGGTCGGGGCTGCGCGGGGAGGCCTGAGGGCGGGGCGACTGGCCGGTGCCGCGCCGGGGTATTTGGAAAGAGAAAGAAGCAGCAACCGCGCGGCTGGACCGGCCCGGGCGCGGCCATTAGTGTTGGTCCCGTACAGCAAAGGAGGCGTGTGCATGGGACTGACGGGTAAGACGGCCTGGATCACCGGGGGCGGCACGGGCATCGGCGCGGCAGGGGCGCGGGCGCTGGCCGGGGCCGGGGCCAGCGTGGTCGTGTCGGGACGGCGGGCGGAGCCGCTGGAGGCGCTGGCCGCCGAGATCGGGGGCAAGTGCCGGGCGCTGCCGCTGGACGTGGCCGATGCGGGGGCCATCGAGAAGGCGGCGGCCGAGATCGGGCCGGTCGATATCCTGGTGGCCAGTGCCGGGACCAACGTGCCCAAAAGGTCCATGGACAAGGTCGAGATCGAGGGCTGGGACCGGGTGGTGCAGGTGAACCTGAACGGGGTCTTCTATGCCGCCCATGCCGTGTTGCCGGGGATGCGCGCGAAGGGCGGCGGGGTGTTGATGCTGGTGTCGTCCTGGGCGGGAAAGTACGCCGAACGGCTGACCGGGGCGGCCTATAACGCCAGCAAGCACGCCGTCGTGGCGCTGAGCGAGAGCATCAACACCGAGGAGGGCGTTAACGGCATCCGGTCGACGGTGATCATGCCGGGCGAGGTGGCGACCGATATCCTGAAATCGCGCCCGGTCCCGCCCAGCGAGGCGCAGATGGCGAAGATGCTGCAGGCCGAGGACCTGGGCGCCACCATCCGGTTCGTCGCCGAGATGCCGGCCCGGGTCTGCCTGAACGAGATCCTGATCTCGCCCACCTGGAACCGGTTCTACACCGGGTTCGAGGAGTTGTAGCCCCGCGCGACATCCATGATGATGCAGGTGGTGGAGCCGGTGGCGTAGAGCTTGCCGTCCTCCAGCCCGCGGATCTCGCCATGCGCGACGGCGGTGGAGCGACCGAAGTGATCGACCTCGGCCCAGCATTCGACTTCGGTGCCCGGGCGGATCGCGCGGGTGATGTTGATCTTGTATTCCAGCGTCGTGTAGGCCTGCCCGGCCTGCAGCCGGGTCATCACCGCGCAGCCAAGCGCGCTGTCCAGGATGGTGCCGTACCAGCCGCCATGCACGGTGCCCAGCGGGTTCATCACGTGCCGTTCCGGCGTGCCGCGAAACACCGCGCGGCCTTCGGTGACGGAATGCCCGGTGAAGCCCATCGTCGCGGCGATGGACGGGGCCGGATAGCGGCCTTCGATCATGCCCTGCATGTAGTCGAGACCGCTCATCGCGGCGATCTCGGCCAGTGGCATCAGGTCCTTGGTCGGTGTGTCGGTCATCTGCCTCTCCCTAGCGTGGGCTCACGCTAGGGGACGGGGCGGGCGCGGCAAGGCTTACGCCACGTTCTCCAGGTGGGCCTTGGGGGTGACCCCCAGCGCGTGGCAGACGTCGCGCGTCAGTTCGGGCCGGTTCAGCGTGTAGAAATGCAGCTTGTCGACGCCGCCTTCGATCAGGTCGGTGCAGAGTTCGGTGCACACCGTGGTGGCCAGCAGGTCCTGCCGCCCGTCGCGTTCGGCAGTGGCAAAGGCCTCGTCCAGCCACTGGGGCACGGCGGTTCCGCAGCGCTTGGCGAAGCGGCTGGCGCCTTTCCAGTTCTCGATCGGCAGGATGCCCGGCACGATCGGCGCGTCGATCCCGGCCTTCACGCAGGCGTCGCGGAAGCGGAAGAACGTCTCGGCCTCGAAGAAGAACTGGGTCAGCGCCTCGGACGCGCCGGCGTCGATCTTGCGCTTCAGCCAGTCGATGTCGGCCTGGGCGCTGGCGGCTTCGGGGTGCGCTTCGGGATAGGCGCCGACGCGGATGTTGAACGGGCCCGCCGCGGCCAGGGCCGAGATCAGTTCGCAGCTGTCGGCGAAACCGTCGGGGTGGGCCACGAAACGGTCGGCACCCTTCGGCGGGTCGCCCCGCAGGGCCACGATGTCACGCACGCCGGCATCGGCGAAGTCCTGGGCGATGGCCAGCGTTTCCTCGCGCGTGGCGTCGACACAGGTCAGGTGGGCGGCGACCTTGAGCCCGGAATGCTTGTGCAGCGTGGCCACCGCGTCGCGGGTCAGGTCGCGGGTGGTGCCGCCGGCGCCATAGGTCACCGACACGAAACGGGGGCCCAGCGGGGCCAGCACCTGAACCGTATCCCACAGCCGGAACGACGCTTCGAGGTCGCGCGGGGGGAAGAATTCGAATGAAATCTCGGGCACGGTCATGAAAAGATCCTCTTGGGGCTGACCCCCTGTCTAGACGAGAAGCCAAAGTGAAGCTAATTCATATTCCTCAAGAACAAGATGAGGATGATCGCAAGTGCATCTGGAATTCCGCCATCTTCGCACCATCAAGGCGATCCACGAATGTGGCGGGCTGGCCCGTGCCGCGGATCAGCTGAACATCACCCAAAGCGCGCTGAGCCACCAGATCAAGGGGCTTGAAGACCAGGTCGGTGTGGAATTGTTCGTGCGCCGGTCCAAGCCGATGAAGCTGTCGGCGGCGGGGCTGCGGCTTTTGCGGCTGGCCGACCAGATCCTCCCGCAGGTCGAGGCCGCGCAAGAGGAATTCGCCTCGCTCCGGGCCGGCAAGACGGGGCGGATGCATATCGCCATCGAATGCCACGCCTGTTTCGAATGGCTGTTCCCGGTGCTCGAGGCGTTCCGCAAGGACTGGATCGATGTCGATGTCGACATCCGGCCGGGCCTGGCCTTCGACGCGCTGCCGGCGCTTTTGAAGGAAGAGGTGGACCTGGTCGTGTCGTCGGACCCCGAGGATCTGCCGGGCGTGGATTTCGTCGAACTGTTCGATTACGCGCCGGTCTTCGTGGCCTCGGCCCGCCATCCGCTGGCGGCGAAGCCCTTTGTCGAGGCCGAGGATTTCCGCGGCCAGACCCTGATCACCTACCCGGTGGACCGATCGCGCCTGGACGTGTTCAGCCAGCTGCTGATCCCGGCCAAGGTCGAACCGGCGGCGATCCGGCAGGTGGAACTGACGGCGGTGATCCTGCTGCTGGTGGCGTCCAACCGGGGGGTGGCGGTGCTGCCCGACTGGGTGGTGCGCGAGGTCAAGTATTCCTCGGATTACGTGACCCGGCCCCTGACAGAGGCCGGGATCACCCGCAGGCTTTACGCGGCGGTGCGCACCGAGGACCGCGAGAAACCCTTTGTCCAGCGCCTGATCGAGCTGGCGCAGAGCGAGGCGGTCGAGCTGCAGAAGGCCTGAGCCGGGACCGGAAAATCAGGCTGATTTTCTCGTCCCCCGCCCGTCCCCAGCCCGTCCCCCGGCCGTGCCCCGCCAGTCGCGCGCCGATCAGCTGATCTTGACGACCTGCTTGCCGGTGTTGCCGCCCTTCAGCATCGCCATGAAGGCCTCGGGTGCGTTTTCCAGCCCTTCGGCGACGTCTTCCAGGTACTTGATCTCTCCGGCGGCGACCTTGGGCCCGACCTCGGCCAGGAATTGCGGGAAGGTGTTGTAATGGTTGAAGATGATGAACCCCTGCACGGTCAGGAAGTTCGTCAGGATCGACCGCCAGGCGCCGGCCAGCGGCATGTCGTCGGGCTGGGCGCCATTGTACCAGGCGATCATCCCGCAGACCGGGATCCGCCCGAAGGCGTTCATCAGCGGCAGGATCGCGCCCAGCACCTTGCCGCCCACGTTTTCGAAATAGATGTCGATGCCGTCGGGGCATTCTGCCGACAAGGCCGCCGACAGCGATGCCGCGTCGCCGTAAGCCCGGTGATCAAGGCAGGCATCGAACCCGAAGGTCTCGACCGCCAGCCTGCACTTCTCGGGCCCGCCGGCGATGCCCACGACGCGCAGCCCCTTGGCCTTGGCCAGCTGGCCGACCATCGATCCGACGGGTCCGGTGGCGGCGGCCACCACCAGCGTCTCGCCCGCCTTGGGCTGGCCGATCGCGTTCAGCCCGTGCCAGGCGGTGATCCCGGGCATGCCCAGAACCCCCAGCGCCGTGCTGATCGGCCCGTGCGAAGGGTCCAGCTTGCGCAGCTGATCCCCGGGCAGGCAACCGTGATCGGCCCAGCCGAACATGCCCAGCACCGTGTCACCGACCGCGAAACCGTCATGTTCCGACGCGATCACCTCGCCCACGGCACCGGCGGTCATCGTCTCGCCGATCTCGACCGGTGTGGCATAGGATTTCGACGCGCTCATCCGCCCGCGCATGTAGGGGTCCAGCGACATGTAGTCGACCTTCACCAGAACCTCGCCCGGACCGGGCTTTGGCAGGGGCACTTCTTCCAGCCGGAAATTGGCGGCTTCGGGGGCGGCGTCGGGGCGGCTGGCAAGCACGATGCGGCGCATGGTGTCGGACATGGGGTGTCTCTCCTTGTTGGTTGGGGGGAAGGTGGCGTTCCGTGACGCCGGGCGCAACCCGTGACGCCGCGAAGCGCAGGGCGATGCCACCCTTGGCAAGTCAGGCCACCCGGCGTATACGCCCCTCCTGACCGGACAGGAGTTCCCCGATGATTGGCAGTGCGAACCTCAACATCATGATCAAGGCGGCGCGCAAGGCCGGGCGCTCGCTGGTCAAGGATTTCCGCGAGGTCGAGAACCTGCAGGTCTCCTCCAAGGCGGCGGGGGATTTCGTCTCCAAGGCCGATATCTCGGCCGAGATGATCCTCAAGGAAGAACTGATGGGCGCGCGGCCCACCTACGGCTGGCTGGGCGAGGAAACCGGCGCGACCGAGGGCGAGGATCCCACCCGCCGCTGGATCGTCGATCCGCTGGACGGGACCACGAACTTCCTGCACGGGCTGCCGCACTGGGCGGTGTCCATCGCGCTGGAACACAAGGGTCAGGTCGTCGCGGGTGTCGTCTTCGACGCCGCCAAGGACGAAATGTTCTTTGCCGAAAAGGGCGCCGGCGCCTGGATGAACGAACAGCGCCTGCGCGTCTCGGGCCGCAGCGCGATGATCGAAACGATCTACGCCACCGGCGTGCCCTTCGCCACCAGCCCCAACCTGCCGGCAACCCTGCAGGACCTGGCGCGGCTGATGCCGGTCTGCGCCGGCGTGCGCCGCTGGGGCGCCGCGGCGCTGGATCTGGCCTATGTGGCGGCGGGCCGCTACGACGGCTACTGGGAACGCGGGCTGAACGAATACGACATGGCCGCGGGGCTGATCATCGTGCGCGAAGCCGGCGGCCTGGTCGAGGCGATCCGCCCCGACGCCGACATCTTCGACAGCAAAAGCGTGATCTGCGGCAACGGCAACGTCTTCGCCAACTTCGCCAGGATCATCCGCAACCAGGGCTGAGCCCCTTCAGCGACGGCGCGGAACCTTCGGGATCCGCGTCTTTGACATGCCATAGGTCGCCTGCGGATGCGGCGGCAGACCGCGGGTGCGGCTCCAGAACGCCGCGCCACCGCGCCTGACCCACAGCGGCAGGCACAGCAGGAACCCAATCACGAAGCCGCCGGCATGGGCCCAGTAGGCCACGCCGCCGGCCTCCGGGTCCGCCCCGATCCCGCCAAGGAACTGGAACCCGAACCAAAGGCCCAGCATCATCCACGCGGGCACGGCGAAGATCCGGAAGAAGATGATCAGGATCACCAGGATATCCACCCGCGCCCTGGGAAACAGCAACATGTATCCCCCCATCACCGCGGCAATCGCACCTGATGCGCCCACCGTCGGCACCGCCGATCCCGGCGCCGCCATCACGTGCACCAGGCCGGCGCCGACGCCCGCGGCCAGGTAGAACCCCAGGAAGCGCAGGTGGCCCATCTCGTCTTCCAGGTTGTCGCCGAAGATCCACAGGAACAGCATGTTGCCGCCCAGGTGCATCAGCCCGCCATGCAGGAACATCGATGTCACCAGCGTCACCAGGCGCTGCCCCTGCGACACCTCGTCGGGCACCAGTGCCCAGAACATGTAGAACCGCTCCAGCGCCGGCCCGCCGGGGATCAACCAGGTGGTCATGAAGAACACCAGCACGTTCGCCGCGATCAGCCCGTAGGTGACATAGGGCGTGCGGCCAGAGGGATTGTGATCACGGATCGGAAACATCAGCCGAAGCTGTGATCAAACCCCCACCGGGTCAAGGGGACATGCCCCGCCACGGTCGCCCCTCCTGCTTCTTTCTCTTTGCAAATACCCGGCCGCCCCTGCGCCACCCGGCGCTGACCAGGGGTCAGCTCATCCCGCCCAGCAAGGCCGCATTGCCGCCCGCCGCCGTGGTGTCGACGCAGACATGGCGTTCGGCCAGCACATGGCTCGGCTCCGGCGCGCCGGTCAGAAGCGGCAGGATCGGCCCTTCCCGCGCCGACAGCGCCATCGCCAGGATCCGCGCGTCGTCGGGGTCGCCCCAGAACAGCGCCCCGCCGATGCCGATCCGCGCGCTCAGCGCGTCCGGGGACAGCCCGTCGGCCAGCTCGGCCACACCGCCCGCCGCCTCCACCGCGGCCTTCTGCGCCGCGGCGGCCTCGGCCCCGGGGCCCAGGCACAGGAACGGCGCGCGGGGGTGGCGGGACAGCCGGTTCGATTCGCCGGTGGGACCGGGCAGGACCTCGTCCGGGGCAGGGGGCGGCGCAACCGGGGCGCCGGACGGCAGGGGCGCCTTGAAACGGCTCAGGTAGAACGGCCCGCCCGCCTTGGGCCCGGTGCCCGACAGGCCTTCGCCGCCGAACGGCTGGCTGCCCACGATGGCGCCGATCTGGTTGCGGTTGACATAGATGTTGCCCGCCGCGACCGCTTCGGTCACCTGCTGCACCCGGTCGTCGATCCGCGTCTGCAGCCCGAAGGTCAACCCGTAGCCCGTGGCGTTGATCGTCGCGATCACGTCGTCGATCTGGCTGGCGCGGAACCGGGCGACATGCAGGATCGGGCCAAAGATCTCGCGCTCCAGATCGTCGATGCCCGACACGGAAATGATCGTCGGTCCCACGAAATGGCCCTCGTTCGGGACCGGGATGCGGTGCACCAGCCGCCCGTTCTTTTCCGCATGGGCGACGTGGTCCAGGATGGCGGTCCGGGCCTCGGCATCGATCACCGGGCCCAGGTCGGCGGACAGGGCCCAGGGGTCGCCCGGCCGCAGCGCATCCATCGCCCCCTTCAGCATGGTCAGCAGGTCGTCGGCGATATCGTCCTGCACATACAGGCAGCGCAGGGCCGAACACCGCTGGCCCGCGGATTGAAAGGCCGATTCCACCACCGCCCGCACCGCCTGTTCGGGCAGCGCGGTGCTGTCGACGATCATCGCGTTCAGCCCGCCGGTCTCGGCGATCAGCGGCGCGCCGGGGGCCATGTTCTGCGCCATGGACGCCCGGATCTTCAACGCCGTCTCGGTCGATCCGGTAAAGGCCACGCCGTCGATCCGCGACGACGCGCTCAGCGCCGCACCGACCGCCCCGTCACCGGGCAGCACTTGCAGCGCCGTCACCGGCACCCCGGCGTCCTGCATCAGCTTCACGGCGATGCAGGCGATCAGCGGCGTCTGTTCGGCGGGTTTGGCGATCACCGCGTTGCCGGCGGCCAGCGCCGCCGCGATCTGGCCGGTGAAGATCGCCAGCGGGAAGTTCCAGGGCGAGATGCACAGGAACCGCCCCGCCGCAGGCCGGTCGTCATCGGCCCGCGCCGCGTAATAGCGCAGGAAATCCACCGCCTCGCGCAGCTCGGCCACCGCATCGGGCAGGGTCTTGCCGGCCTCGCGGGCCAGCACCGCGAACAGCTCGCCGTAATTCTCCTCGTACAGGTCGGCGGCCCGGTTCAGGATCGCCGCCCGGTCAGTGGCCGGAATCTCCCAGGGCGTGGCCGCCCCCAATGCCGTCGCCACATCCGCCGCACTGGCCGCAGCCACCCGCCCGACAGGCGCGCCGGTGGCGGGTGAAACGACCTCGACCGCCGCTTCGGGCGCGACATCGCCCGCGATCAGCGGGGTGGCATCCCATAGGATCGTCTCAAAAGGCGCCCGCGCGGCTTCGATCGCGTCCAGCGTCGGGCGATGGGCCAGGTCGAAGCCGACCGAATTCGGGCGTTCGGGCAGGAACAGCCCGGTCCCCGCCGGCAGCTCCGGCGTGGCCTCGTCCAGCGCATCGAACGGGTCCGATGCCACCGCCTCGGGCGGGATCGCCTCGTCCACCAGCTGGTTGACGAAGGACGAATTCGCCCCGTTCTCCAGCAGCCGCCGCACCAGGTAGGCCAGCAGGTCGCGATGCGCCCCCACCGGCGCATAGATCCGGCAGCGCCCCTGTGTCCGTTGCAGCACCTCGGTGTGCAGCGCCTCGCCCATGCCGTGCAGGCGCTGGAATTCGAAGACACGGGCATCGGGCAGGTCATCTGCCATGTGCAGGATCGCGGCGACCGTATGGGCGTTGTGGGTGGCGAATTGCGGATAGATCCGGTCGGTCATCCCGAACAGCTTGCGGGCATTGGCGATGTAGGACACGTCCGTATAGGGCTTGCGGGTGAAGACCGGGAAACTCTCCATCCCCAGCACCTGCGCGCGCTTGACCTCGCTGTCCCAGTAGGCGCCCTTGACCAGCCGCACCATGATCCTGCGATCATGCCGCCGCGCCATGTCGTACAGCGCGTCGATCGTCGCGCCGCAGCGCCGCCCATAGGCCTGCACCACCACGCCGAACCCGTCCCAGCCGGCCAGCGCCCGGTCGGCCAGCACCGCCTCGATCACCTCCAGCGACAGCGACAGGCGGTCGGCTTCCTCGGCATCGACGTTCAGCCCCATCTTCGCCGCCTTCGCCAGCAGCGCCAGCGCCTTCAGGCGCGGCACCAGCTCCTCCATCACCCGGTCTTCCTGCGCCACCTCGTAGCGCGGGTGCAGGGCCGACAGCTTGACGGATATCCCCGGGTTGTCGCGGATATCCATTGACCGGCACGCGTCCGAGATCGACCCGATGGCGCGCGAATAGCTCAGGTGATAGCGCGCGGCGTCGGCTTCGGTGCGGGCCGCTTCGCCCAGCATGTCGTAGCTGTAGGTGAACCCCTTGGCCTCCATCCCCGCCGCGCGTTTCATGGCCGACGTGATGGTTTCGCCCAGGACGAACTGGCGCCCCATTTCCTTCATGGCGCGGCTGACGGCGGTGCGGATCACCGGTTCGCCCAGCCGCTTGATCGCGGCGCGCAGGTGGCTGGCGGGGCCCGGTGGCGTGTCGTCCAGCACCTTGCCCGTCAGCATCAGCGCCCAGGTCGAGGCATTGACCAGCGGCGATGCCGATTTGCCCAGGTGGCGGCCCCAGTCGGACGGGGCGATCTTGTCCTCGATCAGCGCGTCGATCGTGTCCTCGTCGGGCACCCGCAGCAGCGCTTCGGCCAGGCACATCAATGCGACGCCCTCGTCGGTGGACAACCCGTATTCCGCCAGGAAGACCTCCATCAGTCCGGGCGCGGCCGAATTGCGGATGGCGCGGACCAGCTCGGCGCCCCGCGCGCAGATCGCCGCGCGATCCGCGACCGTCAGGGCGGCCTGGGCGGCCAGGGTTTCGATCAGGCGGGTCTCATCCGCGTAGGTGCCGGTGTCGAGTGTCATGGGCGGGCAGCTTTTCGGTTGGCAGGGCTGGGTGTTTCGCCCACTATATCCGGTATTCATCGGGCGGTTGTCCCGAAGACAGTCAATCAGCAGGCAAACAGACCGAATTTGACCCAGGATCCAAATCATTCCGCCCGCGAGGCCCTGGACCGTTTCGACCGCGCCATCCTTGCCGCGCTGGGGGAAGACGGGCGCATGTCCATCGCCGACCTGGCCCGGCGCATCGGCCTGTCGAAATCCCCCACCCAGGCCCGGCTGCGCCGACTCGAGGCGAACGGGACCATCACCGGCTACCGCGTTCTGGTCGACCCGATCCGGATGGGGCTGGACCACGTGGCCTTTGTCGAGGTGCGCCTGACCGACACCCGTGAAACCGCGCTGGCCGCCTTCAACGCCGCCGTGATCCGCGTGCCCGAGATCGAGCAGGTGCACCTGATCGCGGGGAATTTCGATTACCTGATGAAGGTGCGCACCGGGTCGATGAACGATTACCGCCTGCTGCTGGCCGAGGTGATATCGACCCTGCCTTACGTGGCCGGCACATCGACCTACGTGGCGATGGAGGCGGTGAAGGAACCCGGCGCCAGCGGTGTATCCGAGACCTGAGGGGCATCATCAACCGCTTTACACCTTCGCGTGACCGCGTATGTACTGCGGCCCGTGCCCGCGTGATGGAATGGTAGACATAGGGGACTTAAAATCCCTAGGCCTTGTGCCGTGCCGGTTCGAGTCCGGCCGCGGGTACCATGACACCGACAGATCCCGCCGATCGGGGATGCGTTTCTGATCCCGCCGCCGGCACTGTCGGGTCGGGGGAACACCATGCGCGGACCCTGCCCACCGGACACCGGCATCCCGGAAAACCGCGTAGTTCCACGGATGGGAAAGGATGCCCCGCATGGGTCATGATGATGCCATTCGCATCATGGGCAGGAGGATCGACCGATGGGTGACGCATGTATCGTGGGATGGGGCCATACCCCCTTCGGACGCAGGGACGAGGATCTGGAAGGGCTGATCGGGCTGGCCGCGCGCGAGGCGCTGGATCATGCCGGGATCGGGGCCGGCGAAGTCGACGGCATCTGGCTGGGCCATTTCAACGCCGGCATGGTGCGCGACGGCTTCGCGTCCTCGCTGGTGCTGCAGGCCGATGACGCCCTGCGCTTCACCCCCGCCACCCGCTGCGAAAACGCCTGTGCCAGCGGGTCCGCCGCGATCCACGCCGCGCGCAACGCGATCCGGGCGGGCGACGCCAGGGTCGCGCTGGTCGTCGGCGCCGAGAAGATGACCGCCATGGACACAGCCGGCGTCACCGACGCGCTGATGCAGGCGGGATATGCGGCGGAAGAGGACGGCCAGAGCTTTCCGATGATCTTCGCCCGCTTTGCCGAGGCCTATTTCCAGCGCTACGGCGACCAGTCCGAGGCGCTGGCCCGGATCGCCGCCAAGAACCACCGCAACGCGCTCGACAACCCTTTGGCGCATCTGCGCAAGGACCTTGGCTTCGACTTCTGCAACACCGTGTCGGACAGGAATCCGCTGATCGCCCCGCCGCTCAGGATGAGCGATTGTTCCCTGATATCGGACGGCGCCGCCGCTTTGGTGCTGGTGGACGAGGACATGGCCGACGAATTCGACCATGCCATCGGCTTCCGCGCCGCCGTGCAGGTGAACGATTACCTGCCGATGTCGCGCCGCGACCTGCTGGAGTTTGCAGGCCCCGCGCAGGCCTTCCGCCGCGCCTATGACGCCGCCGGTGTCGGGGTCAGCGACCTGGACTTCGCCGAGGTCCACGATTGCTTCACCATCGCCGAACTGCTGGTCTACGAGGCAATGGGCCTGGTGCCGCAGGGGCAGGGGGCGCGTGCGATCGCAGACGGCACCGTGATGGCCGATGGCGCGCTGCCGGTGAACCGGTCCGGCGGGCTGAAGGCCAAGGGGCATCCGGTGGGCGCCACCGGCGTGTCGATGCATGTGCTGGCCGCGCGCCAGTTGGCGGGGCAGGCGGATGACATGCAGATCACCGGCGCGCGGCTGGGCGCGGTGATGAACATGGGCGGATCGGGCGTCGCCAATTACGTGTCGATCCTGGAACGCACCGGGGGCAAGGCATGAACCCGGCGGAATGGCTGGTCCGCAGCGCCGCCGCCGGTCCCGACCGGCCGGCGCTGCTGCGGGGAACCGGGGTGGTCGCCGACTACGCGGGCTTTGCGCGCGGGGCAGGGGCGGTGGCCGCCGCCCTGCTGTCCCATGGCGTGAAACCCGGCGACCGGGTGGCACTGTTTGCCAGGAACGCCACCGATTACCTGGTCGCCATGTACGGCATCTTGTGGCTGGGCGGCGTCGCCGTGCCGATCAACGCCAAGCTGCACGACCGCGAGGCCGCCTATATCGTCACCCATTCCGGCGCTGCGGCCCTGCTGACCGAACCGGCCCACCGCGACGCGCTGCAGGCCCTGTGCCCCGATCCGCTGATCCTTGATCTGGCGACATTGGTCGCCCACGCAACCGGCCCTGCCCCCGATATCCACGAGATGGACGCAGGTGACCTCGCCTGGCTGTTCTACACCTCCGGCACCACCGGCCAGCCCAAGGGCGTGATGCTGAGCACCGGCAACCTCGAAGCCATGACGCTCGCCTATTTCGCCGATGTCGACCCGGTCAGCGGCGCCGATGCCGCGCTGTATGCGGCGCCGATGTCCCATGGCGCGGGGCTGTACAACTTCATGCACGTGATCAAGGGCGCGCGCCACGTGGTGCCCGCGTCCGGCGGGTTCGACGGGGCCGAGGTTCTGGCGCTGGGGCGCGCGCTGGACAACCTGTCGATGTTCGCCGCCCCCACCATGGTGCGCCGGCTGGTCGATGCCGCCAAGGCCGAAGGCAGCCGGGGCGAGGGGATCCGCACCATCGTCTACGGCGGCGGCCCGATGTACACCGCCGACATCGCCGAGGCGCTGCAGGTCATGGGCCCGCGCTTTGTCCAGATCTACGGACAGGGCGAATGCCCGATGGCGATCACCGCGCTGTCGCGCGATGAAATCGCCGGGGCCGGGCCTGCCATGCTGGGATCGGTCGGGCGTGCGCAAAGCCCGGTCCGGGTGCGCATCGCCGACGCCGATGGGCGCAGCCTGCCGCCCGGCGAGGTGGGCGAGATCCTGGTGCGCGGCACGCCGGTGATGGCGGGCTACTGGCAGGACACCGCCGCCACGGCGAAGACGCTGAAGGGCGGCTGGCTGTGCACCGGCGACATGGGCAGCCTGGATGACGCGGGCTACCTGACCCTGCGCGACCGGTCCAAGGACGTCATCATATCGGGCGGCACCAACATCTACCCGCGCGAGGTCGAAGAGGCGCTGCTGACCCACCCGGGTGTCAGCGAGGTGTCGGTCATCGGTCGCCCGGATCCCGAATGGGGCGAGGTCGTCGTGGCCTGTGTGGTGGCCCATGGCGCACCGCCCGATCCGGCCGATCTGGACGCCCATTGCCTGGACAGCATCGCCCGGTTCAAGCGCCCCAAGGCCTATGTCTTCCTGCCCGAGCTGCCCAAGAACAACTACGGCAAGGTGCTGAAGACGGACCTGCGCGCGCGCGACCGCACCGACGCCTGAGCGAATCACCTGACGTCACCCCGGCCGCCGGCAGCCCCGCTGCCGGCGGTCTTTTGTCGGGTGATCGAAGAGCGAAACAGGAAACACGCAAAAAGTGTATTTCTGCAGGGCAGCAGTCGCTATCCGCCTGCTCCGGTTTTCCGAAATCCATGTGATCACAAATCATTTTATCATTTTAAAACAGTTGATTAATGGCCGCCCCTCACTTTCTTCCGACACCGCCTCGCGCAGCGGATTGACGTTCCAATCAACGTGTTTCAATATCGTATAACGTGTTTTGAGGAGTGAAACACGTACCAGGCACGAAGCCGGAAACGGCGCCAGCTACGGCAAAATAACCCGGGGGTGGGAGGCCCTTTGGATGAAACATCTTTTCCTGACGACAGCACTGGTGTGCGCGCTTCCGATGGGTCTTGCGGCCCAGGACGTGACCATCAAGATGGGGCACGCGGCCTCGTCCAAGCACAT
Source organism: Marinibacterium anthonyi (assembly GCA_003217735.2). Classification (GTDB taxonomy): domain Bacteria; phylum Pseudomonadota; class Alphaproteobacteria; order Rhodobacterales; family Rhodobacteraceae; genus Marinibacterium; species Marinibacterium anthonyi. Next base: position 1,284,694 of record CP031585.1, read on the forward strand.
CTTCCAGCAGGGGCTGGAAATCTTCGCACAGAAGGTCGCCGAAAAGACCGACGGCCATGTCGCCGTCGAAGTCTACGGCGACCGCCAGCTTGGCGATGACAAGCAATTGCTCGAAGGGCTGCAGATCGGCCTGATCGACGGCGCGCTGGTCTCGGCCCCGACCCTGCCTCTGGTGCTGGGCGCGGGCGGCTTCGACGCGCTGCAACTGCCCTTCGTTGTCTCCAGCTACCAGCAGCTGTCCGATGTCCTGACGTCCGATCTGGGCAACGACCTGCTGGCGACGCTGGATGACAGCAACATCAAGGGCCTGGGCTTTGTCGAGGCCGGGCAGCGGCACTTCCTGTCCGCCAAGGTCCCCGTCACCGAGACCGCGCAATTCGCCGGGCTCAAGACCCGCATCGTGCCGATCCCGCTGCACAAGGCGATCTGGGAGGCCATCGGCGTCAACCCCATCGGCATGGCCTATGGCGAAGTCTATTCGGCGCTGGAAACCGGCACCATCGACGCGGTGGAAATCAACCTGTCCTCGATCCAGTCGGAAAGCCTGTACGACGCCGCCAGCCAGGTGACCCTGACCGGCCAGTACTTCTGGCCCGGCGTGATCATGCTGTCGGGCATGACCTGGGACAAGCTCAGCGACGACGACAAGGCCGCCGTGATCGAGGCCGGGCGCGAGACGACGACCGAAGCCTACGCGCTGGCCGCCGCCCAGGAGGCCGACACGATCGCCTTCCTCAAGGACCACGGCGTGACCATCAACGAACTGACCGACCTGGACGCGATGCAGGCCAAGACCGAACCGGTGGTCGAGGAATGGGAGGCCAAGGATCCCCTGGTCGCCAGGTTCGTGGACGCCTTCAGGGCAGGAGACTGATCGATGGCAGGGACGAATGTCTATCGCTGGGAAAGCCTGCCCCGGGAACACGTGCGCGACGGCGTTTCGCGCACGGCCTTCCGGGGGGACGGGGCGCTGATGGTGATGAACTGGCTGGAACCGGGGATGGAAAAGAAACCCCATTCCCACCCGTTCGAACAGCTGGCCTATATCCTGTCGGGCCGCGTCCGGTTCGAAATCGGCGACGACGTTGTCGAAGTCGGCGCGGGCGAGGTCGTGCGCATCCCTCCCGATGTCGTCCATTGCGGCGAAGCGCTGGGGACCGAGACGGCCGTGAACCTCGATGTCTTCGCCCCGCCGCGTGACGACTATTTGCACCTGACCGCCTACCAGGAACCTGACTTCCAGGACGCCTGAGGCACGCACCCGGCGGACACCGCGTCGCCGGGGCCCCCGATATCAGCAAGATCCACGACCGGACCGTCCCGGCCGGCGACCGCGCGATCCCCGCGCCGGACGCCCGGGACAGGCGTGTCCGGCCACAAGGAGACGTCGAATGACAGCCATGACCTCACAGTCCCTCCAGCGCCCGTTCCGGCTTGGGTTACGCTGGCTGCTGGTGACGCTGGTCGGGGCGCTTCTGACGATCATGATCATCCAGATCGTGCTTCGCTACGGCTACAACGCATCGCTTCTGTGGGCCGAGGAGGTCTGCCGCTACCTGCTGATCTGGCTGGCCTTCCTGGCCGTCCCGCTGGCCTTTGAACGGGGCGAGGTCGCGTCGCTGACCTTCGTGTCCGCGCACCTGTCCCGGGTCCCCGCGCTGATCCTCGCCTGCGTGACGACGGTGCTGTCGCTGTGCCTGTGCCTGCTGCTGGTCCATTACGGCTGGCGCTTTGCCGAAATGGCCGGCCGCGCGCCGATCCCGGCGCTGCGCTTCATCCTCGAAGACATCTTCGGCGACAATCCCCCGCCGACCCCCGGCACCTTCTGGGTCTACGTCGCGCTGCCCGTCGGCATGGGCCTTCTGTCCCTGCGCTTCCTCGGCGACCTCGTCCTGTGCCTGCGCGCCATCCGCAGCGGGGAAACCCTCGAACAGGTGCTCGACCGCGCCCAGGTGGAGCTTGCCGAATGACCCTTTATCTCGCCGCCTTCGTCGTCTTCATGATCCTCGGCGTTCCCATCGCCTTTTCCCTCGGCCTCGCCTCGGTCACCTACCTCTTCGTCAACGACCAGTGGCAGCTGATGATCGGCTTTCCGCAGAAGATGATCGCCGGCATCGACAGCTTTGTCCTGCTGACCATTCCGTTCTTCATCCTGGCCGGCAACCTGATGAACTCCGCCGACCTGACCCGCCAGATCGTGCGCTTTGCCCAGATGCTGGTGGGCCGCGTCAAGGGCGGGCTGGCGGTGGTCAACGTCGTCTCCTCCATGATGTTCTCCGGCGTATCCGGCGCGGCCACCGCCGAAGCGTCGGCCATCGGGTCCGTCATGATCCCCGCCATGGAAAAGGACGGCTACAAGGCCGAATACGCCGCCGCGCTCACCGCCACCGGCTCCATCCTCGGCCCCCTCGTGCCGCCGTCGCTGTCGCTGATCCTCTACGGCGTGCTCACCGGCACCTCGATCTCGGACCTGTTCCTGGCCGGCATCGTCCCCGCCTTCCTGCTTTGCGGGCTCCTGATTCTCTACGCCCTCTGGCGCGCCCGGGTCGAAGACCATCCGCTGCCCGAACGCATCCCCAGCTCGGAACGTGCCGGCCTCGCGGTCAAGGCTCTGCCCGCGCTGTTCCTGCCGGTGATCATCGTCGGCGGCATCCGCACCGGCGTCTTCACCCCGACCGAAGCCGCCGCCGTCGCCGCCCTTTACGCGCTGATCATCGGCGGGCTGCTCTACCGCACGCTCAACGGCTCCAAGATCGCGCAGGCCTTCTACGACACCGCCACCATGACCGCGGGCGTCATGCTGATCGTGTCGATGGCGTCGATGACCGCCTTCATCCTTGGCATCGAAAACATCCCGCGCGCCATCGCCACCGCCATGCAATCCATCAGTGACAGCCCCTGGGTGCTGATCCTGATGCTGAACCTGGTGCTGCTGCTGCTGGGTCTGTTCCTGGAACCGCTGGCCGCGCTGGTGCTGGCCATGCCGATCCTGAACCAGGTCTTCCCGCTGCTTGAAATCAGTTCCGTTCAGTTCGGCGTCATGGTCGTGCTGAACCTGATGATCGGGATGATCACGCCACCCGTGGGCCTGTGCCTGTTCATCGTGGCGGCCATCGGCAAGCAGCCGCTGGAAAAGGTGGCCAGGGCCATCCTGCCGATGATCGTCATCTGCCTGCTGGTGCTGCTGGCCGTGGCCTTCATCCCCGTCCTGACCCTGTCGCTGCCCGCGCTGCTGGGAGGCTGAGCCATGGCCGATATCACCAATTCCAACACCACCAACCAATCCACGGTCGCCGCCTTCGCCATTCTCGAAGAGATGGCCGCGCGGGGCGAACCCAGCCGGGTGACGGACCTCGCCAATGCCCTCGGGATGCCCCGGGCGCGCGTCTACCGCTACCTGCAGACGCTCGTCTCACTTGGCTACGTGCGCCAGGACCCGGCGACGGAACGCTATCGCCTGACACTGAAGCTGTTCCACCTCGGCCAGGCCATCGCCGACGGCACGCAACTGACATCCGCCGCGCGCCCCGTCATGGCGGCCCTGCGCGACCGGATCGGGCAGACCGTGACGCTGTCGATCCCGGAGGAAACCGGCATGCGGGTGATCGACATCGTGCGGGTGGAAACGCCCGTCCAGATCGTCACCCGACCGGGGGCGATCCTGCCCCTGCATGCCTCGGCCCAGGGCAAGATCGCCCTGGCCTGGGGGTCGCCCTCCTACCGGGCGGCGCTTGAAACCTCTCTGGCCGCATTGGCGCCAGAGAACCGGCCGGACCCGGACTGGCTGGAAGACCAGATCGCCCATGCCCGGACTGCCGGCTGGGCGGTCGCCCCCGAAGAAACCCTGCGCGGCGTCAACGCCGTCGCCGCACCGATCTTCGACATCGAGGGCCGTTTCACCGCGACGATCACCATCGTCGGGTCGGTCCAGGACATCAAACCGGAACCGGCGGAGGTCTTTGTCGACGCCGCCATTGGCGCGGCCCGGGAAATCTCGGCCGAGCTTGGATGCATGGAGTACCCCATATGACCAGATATTCGCTTGCCATCGACATCGGTGGCACCTTTACCGACGCCGTGCTGCTGGCCTCTGACGGGCAAAGCTATGTCGACAAGACCCTGACCACGCACAACAATCTTCTCGAAGGCTTCTTCCGGGGCGTGGACCTTGTGACGGGGCGCGCGGGGATCCGTCCGCAGGATGTCGACGACGTGGTGGTCCATGCCACCACCGTGGTCACCAACGCGCTGATCGAACGCAAGGGGCCGCCCGTCGCGCTGCTGCTGACCGAAGGCTTCCGCGACGTGCTCTATATCCGCGAAGAGCATCGCTATGACATGTACGATCCCCAGATCGAATTCGCCGAACCGCTGATCCCGTCCGAACGCACCTTCACGCTGAAGGAACGCACCTTCGCCGATGGCACCGTGGGCACCGCCGTGGATGCCGACGAGGTGCGCGCGGTCATCGCGCAATGCCGCGAAAAGGGCATCGTGTCGGTCGCGGTGTGCTTCCTCAATTCCTACCGCAATGGCGCCAACGAAGAAGCCGTGCGCAAGATCTTCGAAGAAGAAGCGCCCGACATCTACGTCTCGCTCTCCAGCGTGATCGCGCCGCAGATGCGCGAATACCTGCGCGCCTCGACCGTGGCGATCAACGCCTACACCGTGCCGATCACGCGCCCCTACCTGACCGCGCTGATCGCCGAACTGAAGGAACGCGGCTTCAGGCAGCAGCCGCTGATCATGTTGTCCAACGGCGGTGTCATCGGGGCCGAACGGGCATCGACCATCCCGGTGCGGATGATCGAAAGCGGCCCGGCCGCCGGCGCGCTCGTCGCCTGCTACTTCTCCCGGATCTTCGACATCCCCGACCTGATTTCCTTCGACATGGGCGGCACCACGGCCAAGGCCTGCATGGTGCAGAACTTCGAACCCCTGGTCACCGGCACATTCGAGGTCGACCGCCGCTATCGGTTCAAGCCCGGATCGGGCATGCCGATCACCGTGCCGTCGATCGACATGATCGAGATCGGGGCAGGCGGCGGATCCATCGCGTCGGTCAACGACCTTGGCCTGCTCAAGATCGGCCCGGAAAGCGCCGGGTCCATGCCCGGCCCCGTCTGCTACGGGCGCGGCGGCACCGACCCCTGCGTCACCGACGCCGATCTGGTGCTGGGCATCCTGAACGCCGACCGCTTCCTTGGCGGCGATATGGAGCTGAACCTGACGGGCGCCGAACAGGCCTTCGACGATCTCGGCAAGGAGCTGAACCTGCCCCGCAATCAGGCCGCCTGGGGCGTCTTCGAAGTGGTCTGCGAACAGATGGCCGCCGCGACCCGCACGCACGCCACCGAACGCGGCATCGACTATCGCGGCCTTCCCCTGCTGGCCTTCGGCGGCGCCGGTCCCGTGCACGCCTGCATGGTCGCCGAACTGACCGAAAGCACCAAGGTCATCTACCCGCCGCTCGCCTCGGTCCTGTCTGCCTTTGGCACGCTGGTCACGCCGGTGCAGATCGACCTGGTGCGCAGCCACGTCACCACGCTTGACGCGCTGGACTGGGACGCGGTCGACACTGTCCTGAACGCGATGGTCGCCGAAGGCGCCACCGCGCTCGGCGAAGCCGGCATCCGCGAGGAGGAGTTCACCTTCGGCTTCGCCGCCGAAATGCGCTACCTCGGCCAGCAATCCGAGGTCCGCATCGACCTGCACGCCGACCCGCGCAAGACCCGCAGCACCGACGAGATCATGAAGCTGTTCGAGGTGGAATATCACCGTCAATACGGCCTGAAACTCGACGGCATGAAGGTCGAGGTCGTCAACTGGCTGGTCACCGCCTCGGGCCGTCAACCCGAACGCGCCGCCGTCCGTCCCGCCGACCTGTCGGGCCGCGTATCCGAAACCCGCCCCGTCCACATCAAGGGCGACCCCCAGGACGTCGCCGTCTGGCAACGCGCGTCGATCACCGAAGACGACCGCATCGCCGGCCCCGTCATCATCGAGGAACGCGAAACCACGATCTTCGTCCTCGGCGGCTGGGAAGTCACCCGCCACCCCAGCGGCAGCCTCGTGGCCGAAAAGCTGGTCGAACCCAAAACCCCCGCGCGCAAAGCCGCCGCAGCCGAAGCCGAAAAGGAAACCAACTGATGGATGGCGTCGAACTTCAAATCCTCTGGTCCAACCTGATCGGGATCGTCAGCGAACAGGCCCGCGCCCTGCAACGCATCGCCTTTTCGCCCATCGTGCGCGAAGCGGGCGACCTGGCCAACGGGCTTTTCGACGAAAACGCCCGCATGGTGGCCCAGGCCGTCACCGGCACGCCTGGCCACATCAACTCGCTGGCCGCCGCCGCGAAGAACCTGCTGGCCAGCTACGACACCGCGACCCTGCAACCCGGCGACGTGCTGATCACCAACGATCCCTGGATGTCTGCCGGGCACTTCTTCGACATCACCGTCCTGTCCCCGATCTTCCGGGGCCAGCGCATCATCGGCTACGCCGGATCGACCATCCACCATTCCGACATCGGCGGTTATGGCATCGGATCGGGCGCGCGGGACATCCACGAGGAAGGCCTCTGGATCCCCACCATGAAGCTGTATGAAGCGGGCCGCCCGAACGAGACGCTGTTCCAGATCATCCGCCGCAACGTGCGCACCCCGGACGCGCTGATGGGCGACCTCGGCGCACAGGTGTCGTCGGGCATCATCGCATCCGACCGCCTGAACGCGCTTTGCGACCGCTACGGGCTCGATGACATCTCGGACCTGTCGCAGGAAATCATCTCGCGCTCCGAAAAGGCCACCCGCGACGCGATCCGCAAGCTGCCCGCCGGCACCTACCACGGCGCGTCCAAATTCGACGTGCCCGGCGGTCAGGTGATCGAGCTGAAGACCGCCGTGACCGTGGACAGCGACAAGGGCGAGATCACCATCGACTTCGCCGGCTCCTCGGGCCCCTCGTCCATGGGCATCAACGTGGTCCCGGCCTATACCCACGCCTACGCCACCTTCGCGGTCAGGTCCTCGCTCAACCCGGATCTGCCGAACAACGCTGGCTCCCTCGCGCCGATCAAGCTGAAGCTGCCGGACGAATGCGTGGTCAACGCCAAGTACCCCTCGCCGGTCAATGCACGCCACGTGGTGGGCATGTACGTGCCCTTCCCGATCCTCAAGGCGCTGGCCCAGGTCGTGCCCGACAGCGTCGTCGCCGAAGGCTCCGGCGCGGTCTGGACCATCCAGATCCAGGGCAAGGACCGCGCGGGCAAGCCCTTTACCTCGTCGATGTTCAACTATTCCGGCGGCATGGGCGCGCGGGCCACGAAACCCGGCATCTCGGCGGTCTGCTATCCCACCGGCGTGTCCGCCGTGCCGGTCGAGGTGCTGGAAGCCACCTATCCCATCGCCTTCACCTGCAAGGAACTGGAACACGGCACCGGCGGTGATGGCAAATACCCCGGCGGCGACGGCCAGCGGATCGGCTACCGCATGCGCACCGGGCGCAGCTGGTTGCTGAACACCATCCCCTCGCGGCTGGTGTCCGGTCCCGAAGGGCTTCTGGGCGGCCAGGACGGCGCGGCGGGCGTGTTCCGCATCAACGGCGAGGACATCACCGACACCCGCAAGCGCGAAATGCAGCCCGAGGACGAAGTCTTCATGATCACCCCCGGCGGGGGCGGTTACGGGGCGGCGGTGTGAGCTTTCGCACCGCCTTCGCCCGCCGCCTTCGCGCGCGCGAGGTGCTGGCCGGGACCTTCATCAAATCCGCCGATCCGGCGGTGGTGGAGGTCCTGGGGCTGGCGGGCCTCGACTTTGCCATTCTCGATGCCGAACACGTCGGCATCGACCGGGCGGGGATCGCGGCGATGATGGTCGCGTCCCGCGCCGCGCAATTGCCGGTGCTGGTGCGCATTCCGCAACTGGATGGCCACTGGATCGCGACGGCGCTGGACGCGGGCGCGGCGGGCATCATGGCGCCGCAGGTGCCCGATGCCGCCACCGCCACGCGGCTGGCGGCCCGCATGCGGTATGGAGCCGGTGGGGAGGCCGGTGGGCGCGGCTTCTCGCCCTCCACCCCCGGCGCCGGATACGGCAGCCGGGGCATCGCGGCACACCTGGACGCCCACGCCGGGGAAACCGTGCTGATCTGCCAGATCGAGGATCCGGGCGCAGTGGCCCGCTCGGCCGAGATCGCAGCGGTGCAAGGTGTCGACGGTCTGCTTGTCGGCCCCGTGGACCTGGCGGTTTCCGCCGGCTTCACCTCGGCCGCCGAACCCGCCGTGGCGGCCATGACCCGCGATGTGCTGGGCGCCTGCGCCGGGACGGCAAAGACCGCCGGCCTGTTCCTGGGCCAGCCCGATCAGGCGCCGGGGTGGCAGGCGGATGGCGCCAACCTGTTTGTCCTCGGCACCGATCAGGGATTCATCCTGAACGGCGCCCGTCAGGCCCTCGCGCAGATGCGCGGCACGGCCTGATCCTTGCCCTGATCCTTGGCCCGATCCTTGCCCTGATCCCGCCCGGGGGACCGCTTCCTCTCAGCGGTCTCCCGGCACCGGCAACCCGCTCAGGCGGGCCACGCATTCCGCCGTGTTGCGCACGCCCAGCTTCTCGAACAGCCGCCCCCGATGCGCCTCGACCGTGCGCGGCGAGATCTTCAGCGTCTCGGCTATCTGCTTGCTGGTGCGCCCTTCGGTCATCAACATCGCCACCTGCCGTTCGCGTTTCGTCAGATCGACGATGGGGCGGCTGTCGGAAATGTCGATCATGGTCCAGACCGCGCGGGTGAACGGGCTTGTCCGGTCTTGCGACCGGCCTCGCACGGAACACCAGAACCGGCTGCCGTCGCGGCGTTTCATGATCCGTTCGTCATGGTAGCTGCCGGTGCGCTGCATCTCGGCCAGCCCGATTTCGCCGATGCGCTGGTATTCGTCGTCCGACGGATACAGCAACGACAGCGACCGCCCCTCCAGCTGCCCGCGCCGATAACCGAACATGTCCTCGAACATGGCGTTGCAGGTCAGGATCGTGCGGTCCAGCGTCACCACCAGCCCCACCGGCGCCCGTTCGAACGCCTCTGCCATGTCTGCGGTCAGATCCGCCATGCGCCTCCTCCGGTCCCATCCCGCAGCATTGAAGCCCGGGGCGGCGATGGTCAATTCCGGATGCCGTTGCGCGCGCCCCCGCGCCGGATCATGTCAGGGGGCGGCCCCAAGTCGTTTGTGTTTTCCGGGCCGTCGCGCCAGTCTGGCGGGGATCGCGGCCGCGACGGTGGCCAACGGAGGAGACACAGCCATGATACACCCCCTGCGCCGCGTCGCCTTGCCCACGGCCATATCCGGCGGTCTGTGGCTGACCGAAATGCCGGGCCGCGCCGGACCTTTGTCGGATTACCTGACGATGGCACGGGACCTGCGGATCACCGGGCTGGTCTGCCTTGTCGCCGGGGACGAGATCGCCACCCTCTCCCCCGACTACGCCACCGCCCGGGCGGACGGCCTGCCGGGGCTGACATTGCTGGACTTCCCCATTCCCGATTTCGGCGTCCCGTCCGATACGGCGGCCTTCGCGGATTTCGTCACTGATCTTGGGGGGCGGCTGATGGCCGGGGAAAGGCTGATGATCCACTGCGCCGCCGGGATCGGGCGCACCGGCATGACGGCGGCCATGGTCCTGCGCGCCACGGGCCTGCCGGCGGACGATGCTCTGGCCATGATCCGGGCCGCGGGCTCGGGCCCCGAAACCCCGGCCCAGATGGAATACGTCCTGAACGCCCAACCGGCCCAGGGGCAGGCCAATCCCTAACGATTGGTAAATTCGCCGCTGCAAGCCATTGATATCATTGAACCCGCCGGATGTCCCACGCGTGGGACACCCGGGCGGGTTTCCCGCGCCCTAGCTGGCCAGCGACGGATCCTTCAGGGTCGAGATATCGTCGAACGACCCGTGGTTGAGGCTGTAAAGCTGCGCATAAAGCCCGTCCTGTTTCATCAGCGCGTCATGGTTGCCGCTTTCGATGATGGACCCTTTCTGCAGCACGATGATCCGGTCCGCCCCCCGGATCGTCGCCAGCCGGTGCGCGATGATCAGCCCGGTCCGCCCCTCCAGCAGGGTCTGCAGGGCCTTCTGGATCAGCATTTCCGTATAGCTGTCGATATTCGCCGTCGCCTCGTCCAGGATCAGGATCGGCGCGTCGGCCACCAATGCCCGCGCAAAGCTCAGCAACTGCCGCTGCCCCTGGGACAGGTTCCCGCCCCGTTCGTCCAGCAGGGTCTGATACCCGTCGGCCAGCTTCATCACAAAGTCATGCGCCCCCACCGCCTTCGCCGCCTCGATCACCTGCTCGTCCGTGGCGCCGGTGGTCGAATAGCGGATGTTCTCGATGACGGTGCCGGTGAACAGGTAGGGTTCCTGCAGGACCATGGCGATGTGCTGGCCCAGCGAGGCCTGCGTCACGTCCCGCACGTCGCGCCCGCCCACCGTCACCGCGCCGCCCTGCACGTCGTAGAACCGGTGCACCAGCGCCATGGCCGAGGATTTGCCAGACCCGGTGGGCCCGACCAGCGCCACGGTCTCGCCGGTGTTGACCCGGAACGACACGTCGCGCAGCACGGGTTCGTCCGGATTGTAGCCGAAGACCACGTTCCGGAATTCCACCGACCCGTCATCGGCCCGCGTCAGCGGCTGCGCGTCGGGCTTGTCGGTGATCGCCTCGGGCACGTCCAGCACCTCGATCAGGCGGTGGCCGGACGCCATGGCCCGCTGCATGATCGAATATTGCAGGGTCAGCGACCGGATCGGATCGAAGAACCGCTGGATGTAGAACAGGAACGCCACGATCCCCCCGACTTCCAGCCGCCCCGAGGCGACCATCGCGCCGCCCACAAGGATGACCAGCGCCATGGCGATGCCGGTCAGCGTGTCGACGATGGGCACCATCACCTGCGCCAGCTTCGCGGCATGCATGTGGGTGGAAAACACCCGGTCGGCCAGGCGGGAATACAGGCTCAGGTTCAGCTCTTCGCGGCCCATGGATTGCACGGCGCGCACCCCGTGGATCGCTTCGGCCAGGGCGCCGTTGGCGATGGAATTGCTTTCATGCGCGGCCATGAACGCCGCGCGGGCCTTTTTCAGCCAGAAGATCCGCACGATGAACAGGATCGGCAGCACGGCCAGCACCAGCAGGCCCAGCTGGGCATCCAGCCACAGCATCGCGATGACGATGCCGATCAGCAGGGCGAAATCGCCCACCGCCATGACCGAGGTTTCCAGGAATTCCTGCATCGAGTTCACGTCGCCCTGCAGGCGCGACATCAGGCGGCCGACTTCGGTCTTGTCCATGAACGACAGCGACACGCGCTGCAGGTGGCCGAACATCGCCCGGCGGATGTCGAACAGGACATGTTCCGCCAGATCGCCCACCACCCGCTCCTGGGTCAGGTTGGCGGCGGCGTTGATCAGCACGACGGCAACGAACATCGCCACGGCCCGGCCCAGGTGACCGGCATCCATCCCCGCGCCCGCCAGGCCCGGCGCGATGCCGTAGTCGATCGCGTAGCGGATGATCAGCGGGATCGCCAACTGGGTGGCGGTGAAGATAAGCACCGCCACGACCGAGATCGCCACGCGCGACCGGTAGGGCGACACGAAGGCCCAGAGCCGGTTCAGAATGCGCCCGTCGAAGGCACGACCAAAGATTTCCTCCTCGATCCGGGTCGATCCCACCGTGGCGCGCAGGCGCGTGCCCATGGGGGCGTCAGAGGAATGATCGGGGGGCTGCTGCGGCATGGCGGTCATGCGGACATCTCCTCGGCCGAGCCCATCTGCAGGCGGTGCAGCGCGGCGTAGCGCCCGCCAAGCGCGATCAGCTCTTCATGGGTGCCGGTCTCGACGATCCGTCCGTCTTCGAGAAAGAGGATCCGGTCGGCGTGTTTCAGCGAATTCAGCCGGTGCGCGATGATCAGCGTCACCCGGTGGGGCGCGCGTTCCTGCATGGCGGCACGCAGACGCGCTTCGGTTCCGGCGTCGATGGCGGCGGTGGAATCGTCGAAGATCATGATCGCGGGGTCCAGCAGCAGGGACCGCGCGATCGACAGCCGCTGGCGCTGGCCGCCCGACAGCGACCCGCCGCGTTCGCCCACCACGGTGCCGTAGCCGCCCGGCAGGCCCATGACGTAATCGTGCAGCTGGGCGGAATCCGATGCCTCGTGCAGCGCGGGTTCGTCGATGGCCGGGTCACCGTAGGCCACGTTGTTCTCGATGCTGGTGGTGAACAGGAAACTGTCCTGCTGGACCACCGCGACGGCCTTGCGCAGCGACGACAGGGTGACATCGGTCACGTTCTGCCCGTCGATGGTCACGCGGCCCGCGTCGGCGTCGTAAAAGCGCGGGATCAGGTGCGCCAGGGACGACTTGCCGCTGCCCGGCGATCCCACGATGCCGACGGTCTCGCCCCGGCGGGCCGTGAACGACACGTTGTCCAGCGCCTTGGGCCCGGTTTCGGGCGCATAGGAGAACGACACGTTTTCGAACCGCAGGGTGCCGTCGGTGATCTCAAGGTCCTTGGCGTCGGGCGCGTCGGCGATGGCCGGGGCCAGGTCCAGCAGGGTGAAGATCCGGGTGCCGCAGGTCGATGCGCGGGCGAAGGAATTGACCATCATGCCCAGCTGACGGACCGGCATCTGCAGGATCGTCATGAAGGTCAGCACGGCGGTCAGGTCGCCGATATTGGTGGTGCCCGCCGCGACCTGCCTGCCGCCGGCCAGCAGCACCAGCGCCATGGCCAGGAAGAACGACAGCGACATCGCGGCCGAATTGGTCACCCGGATCCGCACCCGCCGGTGCGCCAGTTCCAGCGCCGTTTCCGAGGCGCGGTCGAACTTGGCCATCTCGAAGACCTGGGCGGAAAATGCGCGGACGACGCGGATGCCGGCCAGGTTTTCCTCCATCACGCGCGACAGGATGGCCAGCTTTTCCTGCAGCACCAGCCAGGTGGCCCGCAGGGTCACGTGCGACACGGTCGACCGCCAGGCGGCGAAGGGCACGAAACACAGGGCCAGCAGGCCCAGCACCGGGTCGGTGGTGATCAGAAGCCAGCCGCCGATGCCGATCAGCAGGACCAGGTGGATCAGCCGGATGAAACCGGTGGAAAAGAACATCCGCACGCCTTCGAGGTCCAGCATGCCGACGGTGATCAGTTCGCCCGAATGGACCCGGTCGTGGAAGGAAAACGGTAGGCGCTGGATCTTGTTGTAGACCAGTTCGCGGATCTGGCGGGCCATGTGGTGGCCGACCGCTTCGGCAAAGAAGTTCTGCCCCATGGTCAGAAGGCCGCGCAGAACGCTCATGACCAGCAGCATCAGCGCGATGGGCCACAGCCGGGCGGTGCCCGCGCCGGCCGACAGCGCCGTCTGCGCCTGGTCGACGGCGCGGCCCAGCAGGATCGGGATCGTCAGCTGCGCCAGGACGGCAAGTATGGTGCACAAGATCGCCAGGATGGCCTGCCGGCGGAACGCCAGCGACATCCGCATGACGCGGTGGATCGATTGGCGTCCCTGGTCGGCATCGACACTGGCGGTTCGGTTGAAATCCGGAACGAACTGCCGTCCGCCCCCCTGTCGAGGCGTTTCAGGCTGTGCGGATCGAGTAGTCACGGAGCGTCTCCCAGAGCACGGGTCCGGCAACGCGACCGTGCTGCGTCTTCATGCCTCACCTGCCATGATCCTTGGCAAGACACCAGAGACTTTGCGAAAACTCCTGCCTGGTGGCGGGGTTGGGGGGCTGGGCAGGGGGCGCCCGGCACCGTGGGACAGGTCAGGCGCGAGACGCCAGAAGGCTGCGCAACTGCGAGGGGAACAGCTGCATCAGCCAGGTCTCGGTTCGCGCCTCGCCATCGACCTCGACGTACATGCGCAGGTCGATGGGGGCATCGTCGTCCTCGGGGATCTCGGAAAAATCCAGGTCGAACATGGCGCGCCAGTAGTCTTCGCCGACGACCGGGTAGGCCGACAGGTTGTCGATGCTCCCGCGCGAGGTCGAGACCACCGGCAGGATATCGGGATCGCGGTGCAGGTTCTCGAAGCCGAATTCGTCGAAGTCGCAGACGATCTTGACCACGCCCTTGGGCCGGGGCTGGCCCGGGATGCCGCCGGCACCGATGCGGGTGGCGATGAAGCGCGCGGCGTTGGGGGGCACCGGGCAGTCTTGGAACCAGGTCAGGCGATAGGTGATGTCGTATTCGCGGCCCTGGTCGGCGGGGCCCGACGGTGTCCACATGGCGACGATGTTGTCGTGGATCTCGTCATCGGTGGACAGTTCCACCAACGTGACGGCGCCGTCGCCCCAGTCACTGCCCGGCTGCACCCAGACCGAAGCGCGCTTTTCATAGAAGACACCATCGTCCTGGTATTCCTCGAACGACCGTTCCCTTTGCATCAGCCCGAACCCCTTCACGCCGGGCGAATGGAAGGTGTTGGCCATGGCGCGCGGCGGGTTGTTCAGCGGGCGCCAGATGCGTTCGCCGTTGGCGGAATGGATTTCCAGCCCGTCGCTGTCATGCACCTCGGGGCGCCAGTCGGGGGCAACATGGCCGTTTGGCTTGCCGAACCAGAACATCGAGGTCAGCGGCGCCAGGCCCAGCCGTTCCACGTCGCCGCGCAGGAACACATGGGCTTCGACATCCTGGACGATGCCCTTGTCGCCCCGGGTCGAGGCGATCTTGTAGGCGCCGGTCGCGCGCGGGCTTTCCAGCAGCGCGTATGCGGTCAGCTCGCCGTCGTCGCCCTGGTCCAGCCAGAAACGGGTGAAACGGGGGAATTCCTCGGGCCCGTCGGGAATGGCGGTGTCCATGGCGAGGCCGCGCACCGACAGGCCGAACTGCCCCGAATAGCCCGCCGTGCGCCAGTACGAGGCGCCAAGGAATGCCATCCAGTCATCGCCGCCGGGCTTGTCCTGCACCCGGAAGCCGGCAAAGCCTTCGGTCTGGGACAGCAGGCGGGCGGGGTTGTCGGCCGGGATGTCGAAGTAATCCGTAGAAAACGGGATCTCGCGCGCCGTGTCGCCGTCGATGGCGTAGATGTGCACCGGATCGCGGAAGAACCGGCCGGGGAAGAAGAACTGCACCGGCGACTTGCCCGCCTGGTTCCACAGCGCGCGGCTTTCGCGGAACCGGATCTGGTTGTGCCGGTCATAGTCGATCTGGTCCAGGATCTTTTCATCGGCCACATGCATCGGCACGTAGGCCTCGTTCGCCAGCGCGCGCGCGGTCTTGCGCAGCCCTTCGAAGGAAAACGGCTCGGCCGGACCGAAGGGAATGCCGCCGTTGGCCCCGGCCTGCTGGGCGCGGGCCACTTCGGGCAGAAGAAAGAAGGCTCCGGCCCCAAGGGCAGAGGCAAGCATGTCGCGGCGGGTCGGGCGCTGGTTCGTCATGGCGGTCCTTACGGGATGTCCTTGTCCGGACTGGATGTGGGGAGCGTAGCGCAAAGGGCAAATGCCGGCGCGGCGGGACGGCAAGGGTCTGCCGAAAGGGCGTATTTCCGCCGCTTCGGCATGGCCTGCATCCTATATGCCGCGCGCGGCACGGGCCTTGCGCGTGGCGGTCAGTTTCATGCCCGGCGCGGCCAGCCGTTCCTGCGACCCGATCCAGGCATAGGCCAGCAGGCAGGGGTCGGTTTCGCCGGTGGTGATCCGGTGTTCATCGCCCGGCTTGTTCAGGATCAGCGAGCCGGGCGAATAGACCGCCGCGTCGTTTTCCGACCAGGCCCCCGAGATCGAGATGTAACTTTCCTCGATGTCGTTGTGGCTGTGCTGGGGATAGGTGGTGGAGGGTGCGAACAGCACGAAGCCCAGCACCAGCCGTTCGGATTGTACCGGCCCCATCGGGCCGGTGATCTCGCAAAAGGCATATTTCTGGGCCAGCGTCCTGGGCAGTTTGGCATAGCCGTATTGCCAGCAAAGTTCGCTTCTCACCTCGCGCAGAGCCCGCGCCATGCCCTGCATCGAACCGCGTTCGCCCAGGTCCAGCGCGCGCGAGAAATGCGCCGTCACCGGTTTGGAATCGGGCATCCGGTACAGCACCGGCGGATTGTTCGCGATCATCGACGACAGCGCGTCACGGACCTTCTTGCGGTGCGACCGGATCGACTTGCTGCCGCCGGCCGAGCCGTAGCGATAGAGCGTTTCGAATTCGCGCAGCAGGTAAAGCCACCGGGGCTGGTCCCCGAGGCGGGCCGCGACACTTTCGGCAAGTTCGGCCGAAGCCTGGAGGGAAGCATCACTTTCGTTCATCGTCGGGTCCATTGCAATTCGGGTGGCGTCAGGTCTCAGGCATCCGGCCCTGTGGGGGCGCTCACTCCGGTCAGGGGACGAATCGCGCGATAATATCGCCGGTTTGCCCTCTGGCCTGACCTTTCCGCGTCACGGGTTGGTGCCATAGCGACATGCATGGCGGTTTCCGAAAGGGGCGGTCGCGCGGTCCAAGGCCTTCATGTGGCAGAGGAAAGCGACGTTCACAGGCCGTTGGTCAGACGCGGATCCCGTAGCGGCTGATCTTGTCGTTCAGCGTGCGCCGCGCCATGCCCAGGGCCTTGGCCGCGCGTTCGGTATTGCCCCGGCAATGTTCCAGCGCCAGCCGGATCTCGCGCGCCTCGAAGGCGGCAACCCGGTCGGCCAGGCTTTCGGGCGCGTTCAGCGGCGCATCGGTGCCTTCGGGAATGTCGAGACCCAGGGTGAACCGTTCCGCCACCGCCTTCAGTTCGCGCACGTTGCCGGGCCAGGGGCGGCGCATCAGGCGTTGCTTCAGCGCGTAATCCATCGCGGGCATCTCGCGCCCGTACCGCGCCGCGGCCAGCCCGGCGTAATGGCTGAACAGCAGCACGATATCCTCGCCAAGCGCGCGCAGCGGTTCGACCGCGATCTCGGCGCCGGCCAGGCGATAGAAAAGGTCCGCGCGAAAGCTGCCGTCCAGCGTCAGCGGGCGCAGGTCGGTCTTGGACGTGGCGACGATGCGCAGGTCCAGCGGGCGCAGGCGGTTTTCGCCCAGCCGTTCTACAGTGCGTTCCTGCAGCGCGCGCAGCAGCTTGGGCTGGACGGCAGGGGGCATCGCCTCGACCTCGTCCAGCATCAGGGTGCCGCCCGATGCGGCCTCAAGCTTGCCGGGCTTGTCCTGCGCGCCGGGGAAGGCGCCCGCGACATGGCCGAAGATCTCGATCTCGAACAGGGTCTCGGGCAGGGCGGCGCAGTTGACCGCCACGAAGGGGCCCGACGCGCGGGCGCTGCCGGCATGCAAAGCGCGGGCGACCAGTTCCTTGCCGGTGCCGGTTTCGCCCGTCACCACGATGTCCAGGTCGGTGGGCGCCAGCGCCGCGATGCGCGACCGCAACGCGGTGATCGCCGCCGACTGGCCCAGAAGCCCGCCGTCGTCGCGCCGCGTGATGCGGTCCTGCAGGCGCCCGATCTCGTCCCGTGCGGCGCGCGTTCTCAGCCCGCGTTCGATCACCGCCAGCAGGTGCATCCCGTCATACGGCTTTTCCAGGAAATCCTCGGCCCCGGCGCGCATCGCCTGCACCGCCTGCGCCAGGTCGCCATGGCCGGAAATCAGGATCACCGGGCAATCCGGGTCGCGGTCGCGCATCGCCTGCAGCACCGCCTGCCCATCCATTCCCGGCATCCGCAGATCGGTCAGCACCAGGTCGGGCCGGGTTTCGGCGGCCAATGCGGCGGATCCCTCGGCAAAGCCTTCGGCGCGGTAGCCGGCGGCCTCGATCAGGTCGCACAGGGCGATGCGGTGGTCGCGGTCATCTTCGACCACGTGGATCAGGGGGCTCATTCGGCGGCCTCGCGGGTGTCGTCGCGGTTCAGCAGCGGCAGGATCACCGCGATCTCGGCGCCGCCGCCGGGACCGGATCGGATGTCGAGCCGCCCGCCGAACTGCTGGACGACCTCGAAACTGATGGCAAGGCCAAGGCCCAGCCCCTCGCCGCCGATCTTGGTCGAGAAAAAGGGTTCCGTCACGCGGGGCATCACGTCGGCGGGGATGCCGGGGCCGTTGTCGCGCACACGGATCGTCAGGTCGTCCGTGCCGGACCGGATCGCCAGCGTGACCTCGCCCCGTCCCGGATCCACCGCTTCGATGGCATTGTGCAAAAGGTTCACCAGCACCTGTTCCAGCCGCGCATGACCGGCCCGCACCATCGGGTCGTCCGCCGGCGGGTCGAACCGCAGCTGCACCCCGGCGGCATCGGCGCGCGGCTGTGCCAGCGCCAGGGCAGACCGCGCCACGCCGTTCACCGAAACGGGCGACAGCGGCGCGGCCTCGCGGCGCGAGAAGTTCTTGAGATGCTTGGTCATCCGCTGCATCCGCCGGATCAGCCCGCGCGCCGATTGCAGCCGCGCGGCGGTCTTTTCCGGGGACTGGGACAGGCTGAATTCGGCCGCCGTCAGCGTGGCTTCCATCGCGGCCAGCGGCTGGCTGACTTCGTGCACGATGGCGGCGGACATGCGGCCCAGGGCGGCCATCTTTTCCGACTGCACCAGCGTCGCCTGGGTGGCGCGCAGATCGGCCTCGACCTGGCGGCGGGCCTCGATCTCCAATGCCAGCTCGGCAGTGCGTTCGTGGACCTTGCGTTCCATCATCCCGGTCTGGCGCAGGCGCAGGGCGATCAGCCGCTGGCGGTGGCGGCGCATGTCGGCCAGCCCCAGGCCCAGCAGCCCGGTCAGCCAGACCAGCGCAAAGGTCAGCGCGGCGGCGGCCTGCGCCGGCCACAGCGGGGTCGCCGCCATCAGCCGCCAGCCGTTTTCGAACGGCGTGCCGCGCAGGGTGGTGGCGCGGCCCTGTCCGTCGATCGCCAATTCGGCGCCGGCGGGCAGCAGGGGATCGGCGCGGTTCAGTTCCGACCGGGTATAAAGGCGTGAGGTGTCCAGCCGGGCGCGGGCGTCGGCGGGCAGGGGGGTCAGCGGGCGATAGCGCCAGGCGGGCTGCGAGGACAGAAAGACCACGTCGTCGCGGTCGGTGACCGCGATGCGCTGCCCGGTCTCGGCCCAGGCCTGTTCCAGCGGGCGCAGGTCGATCTTGACGACCATGACGCCGCGCGCCGCCAGTCCCGGTTCATCCACCCGGGTCGAAATGAAATAGCCCGGCTCGCCCGTGGTGACGCCGATGGCATAGACCGACCCGCCGCCCGTCGCCATGGCATCGGTGAAATAGGGGCGGAAGCTGTAATCGTGGCCCACGTAGCTGTCGGGCTGGGCCCAGTTAGACGAGGCGATGGTGACGCCCGCGTCGTTCAGCAGATAGATCCGCCCCGATCCGGTCTGCGACGCGATGCGGTCCAGGTAGTGATTGGCGGCGTCGATGATCGCGGGATCGTCGGGGCGTGCCAGGGCCGCGTGGATGCGCGCGTCTTCGCCGGCGACGCGGGGCAGATAGCGAAAGCGGTCGATTTCCGTCTGCAGGGCGCGGTGGCTGACCAGCAGCGTCTGTTCCAGTTCCTCGCGCAACTGTCCCAGCCGCACCTGCCAGGCCAGCGCGCCGCACAGCAGTGCGCCGATGGTGACCAGAACAAGCCGGGTCCGCCAGGTCGCGCCCAGGCGCGGCAGGAATGTGCGGAGCCGGCCCATCACGCCGTCAGCCCGGATCGTCGCCACCGGGGCAGGGCGCGACCTGCACCGGCCGGCCCGAGGTGGCGCCAAGGTCGACGCACTGTTCGGCGCACAGTCTCCAGGCCGAAGGCGTCTTGCCCGAGGCGGCCAGCACCAGCGAGGGCACCGGCGGCAGCTTGGGGGCCCAGACCCACCAGCCGTTTTCGAAATGACCGCCGGGGCCGGGTTCCATCCCGGCGCCCGATCCCTTGACCGCGGCCTGCGTCAGGTGAAGCCGGTGGTCCGCCGTCACCTCCCAGCTTTCGCGCCAGGCTTCGCGTTCCACGGAATGGGTCCATTCCAGCGTGAAGCCGCCATTGGCCAGCGCAAGCATCGTCGCCCCGGCCATGAGGCAGCCGGTCATGCCGACACCGGCGCCCGGCGGAACCACAACAGCGCGCCGAAGCCCACGACCAGGGCAAAGCCGATCTCGTCCGTGATCGGAAGGGCCGCGACCAGGGTGAAGGCGGCGGCAACCGCGATCAGCCGTTCCCAGATCGCCAGCGGACGACCCAGCCAGCCGATGACGCAGGCGCCCCAGAGGGCCAGCGCCAGCAGCGCCTTGACGATGATGTAGGCCACCGCAGGCCAGTAGCCGATCGACCCCGCCAGCGTGCCGCCGTCCTGCAGCATCAGCGCGGGGGTGTAGACCGCCATGAAGGGCACGACGAAGCCGGCAGCGGCGACCTTGATCGCCTCGAAGCTGATCTTCAGGCCGCTTTCCTTGGCGATGGGTGCCGCCGCGAAACAGGCCAGCGCCACGGGCGGCGTCAGGTCCGCCAGGATGCCGAAGTAGAAGACGAACATGTGACTGACGATCAGCGGCACACCCAGCGCCAGCAGGGCGGGACCGGCAATCGACGAGGTGATGATGTAGTTGGGGATCGTGGGGATCCCCATGCCCAGGATGATGCAGGTGATCATCGTCAGCACCAGCGACAGGAACAGGCTGTTCTGGCCCACCGACACGATGAACTGGCCAAAGGTGTTGGCCGCCCCCGTCAGGGTCATGACCCCGATGATCACGCCGACCAGCGCACAGGCGATCCCGACGGGCAGCGCCGTCTTGGCGCCATCGGCCAGGCTGTCGCGGCAGACCGCCAGCGTCTCGCGTCCGCCCTTGAAGACGGCGCAGCCGATGATCAGCACGGCCAGCAGCAGCAGCAGCGCGTTGATGCCGAACTTGAAGAAGGCGGATGCACAGACCCCCAGCACGATCCAGAAGATCACGCGCAGCGCGGTCGACGACACGCCCATGGCGATGGACGCGCCCAGGATCAGCAGGCCGGTCATCGCCAGCCCGATCGTCCCGGCGAACAGCGGCGTGTAGCCCGAGAACAGCAGCCAGACCAGCACGGCCAGTGGCAGGATCAGGTACCAGCCTTCCTTCAGCGCCTTGCGGGCCGAGGGCATTTCCTCGGCGGAGAGCCCGCGCAGGTCGCGCTTGCCGGCTTCCAGATGCACCATCCAGAAGGCACCGGCGAAGTAGAGGATCGCGGGGACCAGCGCGGCCTTGACGACCTCGATGTATTGCACGCCCAGGGTTTCGGCCATGATGAAGGCCACGGCGCCCATGACGGGGGGCATGATCTGCCCGCCCATGGACGATGTCGCCTCGACGCCCCCGGCAAAGGCCGAGCGGTAGCCGAAGCGTTTCATCAGCGGAATGGTGAACTGGCCGGTGGTGACCACGTTGGCCACGCCGGATCCGGAAATCGTGCCCATCAGCCCCGAGGACAGGACCGACACCTTGGCCGCCCCGCCCATCCGATGGCCGACAAGGCCCAGCGAGACGTCGGTGAACAGCTTGATCATCCCGGCCTTTTCCAGGAACGAGCCGAACAGGATGAAGAGGAAGATGTAGGTCGCCGACACGTAGGTCGGGATGCCGTAGATGCCTTCGGTGCCATAGGCGATCTGTTCGATCACCTGTTCAAAGGCATAGCCCCGGGTCTGCATGGCGCCCGGCGCGTACTGTCCCAGGAAGGCATAGGCCAGGAAGATGGAGCAGATGATCGGCAGGGCCGGGCCCATCAGCATCCAGGCGGCGACAAAGACCGTGACGATGGCGATGCAGCCCATCACGATGTCCATCGTGTTCGGGGCCCCGGCGCGGAACAGCAATGGCTGGTATTCGATCCACTGATAGGCGGCGACGGCGACACCGGCGGCGGCCAGCAGCCAGCAGAAGGCGCGCAGCGGCGCCGCAAATCCGCGGGCCATGGCCAGAAGCGGATAGCCAAGCGCCATGAGGAACCCGACGTGCACGGCGCGCATCACCTGGCTGGGCAGGTCGATGACATGGGCCGCGATGGAAATCTGGTAGACGGAAAACGCCACGGCCAGCCAGAACAGGAAACGCCCCGTCAGTCCGGGCGGAAAGCCCGATGCCAGCGGGTCGTGCATTTCATCCAGCGCCTCGGCGCGGTCATGCGAAGGTTGAGTTTGTCCGGTCATGGGGTCCTCCCGTCATGCAGGCAGCCCGGCCGGAGCCGGGCCGCCGCACGAGGCTCTGCTCAGAGCAGGCCTTGTTCCTTGTAGTACTTGATGGCGCCCGGGTGCAGCGGAATGGGCGAGTTCTTGACGGCGTTCTTGATGTCGATCGCGCCGGCTGCCGCGTGGGCGGCCTTCATCTGGTCGAGGTTCTCGAACAGCAGCTTGGTCATCTCGTAGGCCAGTTCGTCCGAAACGTCCGAGCTGGTGACGAGGATGTTGGTGATCGCCAGCGTCGGGATGTCCGCGTCCTGGCCCGGGTAGGTCCCGGCGGGGATCACACCGGCCGCATAGGGCGCGCCCAGCGTTTCGGCGACTTCGGCGGGAACGGACACGAAGGTCACGTCCTGCGTTGCCGACAGGTCCTTCAGCGCGGCCGAGCCCAGGCCCGAGCTTTGCAGCGTCGCGTCCAGCTGGCGGTTCTTCATCAGCTCGACGGATTCGGCGAAGGGCAGGTATTCGACCTTGCCCAGGTCGTCATAGGACATCCCCAGGGCGCCCAGGATCTTGCGCGCGTTGACTTCGGTGCCGGACTTGGCGGCGCCCACCGACACGGACTTGCCGGCCAGGTCGGTCACGGTGGTCGCGCCGGAATCGGCGGTCGCGGCGATCTGGATGTAGTTGGGGTAGATGGCGGCGATGGCGCGCAGCTTGTCGAGCGGCTTGGTAAAGCCAACGTCTGCATTGCCTTCGTAGGCGTCCTTGACCGAATCCCCCAGCGCAAAGCCGATTTCGCCCCGGCCCTGCTGCAGCAGGTTCAGGTTCTCGACCGACGCCTTGGTGGATTGCACCTGGGTGCGCGCGTCGGGGATGTTCTGGGCGTAGATGTCGGCCAGGGCAA
Source organism: Marinibacterium anthonyi (assembly GCA_003217735.2). GTDB lineage: Bacteria > Pseudomonadota > Alphaproteobacteria > Rhodobacterales > Rhodobacteraceae > Marinibacterium > Marinibacterium anthonyi. The sequence continues at coordinate 1,307,662 of CP031585.1, forward strand.
CGCCCAGCGGATAATACACGCCCGAGGTCCCGCCCGTCAGCACGTTGACGAATTCGGTGGCCATTGCTGCGGGGGCGGTGATGGCAAGGCTGCTGGCAACCAGCGCGCCAAAGCCGAAGGTTCTGAACATGATGTTCCTCCCAATTGAATTTCGCGCCGGGCCCAATCGCGTCCCCGGCGCGCGGTGGGGGAACCATGATCAAGCAAGCGGCACCCGGCAACCCCGTCAGCCCCCGATCATGTGAAAATTCCGCGCGGGATTTCGCTTCGGCTCTGGCGGGTTTCTGCCCCGGGCCGGCGTCAGGTGGCCGGCGAGGTCGCGATCGACCGCCCCAGCGCCGGCACCGCGATGGTCAGCAGGATGACGGCGGCCAGCATGTAGACCCCCGGCCCGATCCATTCATAGCCCAGAACACCCGACACCCCGCCGACGAAGAAGGCCGCCAGCGTCGACAGGTGCAGGATCAGGCGGCTGAAGACGAGGGTCCGGCGGTCGGTGTCGCGCATGGCGGGGCGGTTCAGCAGGCTGGCCAGACCCAGGCCAAGGTCGGTCGCAATCCCCGACACGTGGCTGGTGCGCACCCGCGCGTCCGATATCCGCGTCGTGGCGGCGTTCTGCAGCCCCATCAGCAGGCTCAGGCCCAGCATCGTCAGGTTTTCCTCGGCCCCCGACGGGGCCATCAACATGTCGACCACCGCCAGGCCCAGCAGCAGGATCGCCTCAAGCAGGATGGACAGCGCGTAGATCCCGCGGAACCGGCGGGCCTGTCCGATCTCGATCAGCAGCCCCGACAGGAAGGCGCCGGTCACGAAGCACAGGATCAGCGCGAAGAACCACAGCGCCAGCCGGACCTGGCCAAGCGCCAGGACGTCCGACAGCGACGACAGGTTGCCCGTCATGTTGGCCGAGAAATACCCCATCGCCCGGAAGCCCGCCGCGTTCACCGCCCCGGCAACGAAGGCCAGGTATATGGCAAGGCGCAGGTCAACAGCGACGCTGCGTTCGCGTCCGACGTGTATCAGCAAGGGTGCATTCCTTCGGTCGACGAGGATCCGGGGTCTGCCTGCAAGTGGAAAACCTGGGGCCCCGAGTCGCAAGGGGCTTACGGGCCAAACGCCGGATCGTCATCGAAAAAGACCCCACCCGATATGGGCAGGGCCCTTGTGCCGCGCGATCAGGCGCCCGCTTGGGTCAGGCGCGTCATGTCCTCGTCGCTCAGTTTCAGCGCTGCGGCCCGGGCAAAGCTTTCCACCTGCTCGACGCTGGTGGCGCTGGCGATGGGGGCCGTCACGCCCTCGCGCCCGATCAGCCAGGCCAGCGCGACCTCGGCCGGTTTCGCCGAATGGGCGCCGGCCACGTCCTCCAGCACGTCCAGCAGGCGCATGCCCTTTTCGGTCAGGTACTTGGACACGGCGCCGCCCCGGGCGCGGCCCTGCAGGTCGGCTTCGGTCCGGTACTTGCCCGACAGGAACCCCGAGGCCAGGCTGAAGTAGGTGACCACGCCGATGCCCTTGGCGACGCACAGGTCCTTCAGCGGGCCTTCAAAGGTCGACCGGTCGTAAAGGTTGTATTCCGGCTGGATCACCCGGTAGGCGGGCAGCCCTTCGGCCTCGGCGGTGTCCAACGCGGCGTTCAGCAGGGCGGCATCGTAGTTCGACGCGCCGATGGCTTTGATCTTGCCCGCCTTCAGCAGCGTGTCATAGGCGCCCAGCGTCTCGGCATGGGTAACCTCGGGGTCGGGCCAGTGCGAGAAATAGAGGTCGATCGCCTCCACTCCCAGCCGCTCCAGCGACCTGTCGGCGGCTTTCAGGATCCAGTCCTCGGACAGGCCCTTTTCGCCGGGGCTGCCCATGTCGGACCCGACCTTGGTGAACAGCTTCACCTTGTCGCGCATGCCGGGACGCGCGGCGAACCATTTGCCCAGCACGGTTTCGGATTCGCCGCCCTTGTGGCCATCGACCCATGCCGAATAGACGTCGGCCGTGTCGATGGCGTCGAAGCCGTGATCGACGAAGGCGTCCAGCACGCGAAAGCTGGTGGCATCGTCCGTGGTCCAGCCCAGCACGTTGCCGCCGAACACGATCGGGGAAATCTCCATCCCCGTGGTTCCAAGTGTCTTCTTGTCCATTTCGGTTCTCCTTTGTCGGTCAGATCAGGGCCCCGCCGCCTTCGACGAAGACGGTTGAGCCGGTCATGCAAGGGGTGGTCATGAAGGCCGGCGCTTGCCCTTGCTTAAAGAATTAACTTTCGATCGGGGAAGAGAATGGCTAGCTGCGGCACAAGTCTTTTCGATGGAGCCGAAGAATGGACGTGCTGCGCACCATGCGCCTTTTCGTGGCAATCTCGGAAACCGGCAGCCTGTCGGCGGTGGCGCGGAGCTGGGGGGTGGCGCCGTCGACGGTGTCGCTGGGTCTGCAGCAGCTTGAGGCGCAGCTGGGCGCGCAGCTGGTCCTGCGCACGACGCGGCAGCTGTCGCTGACATCCGAAGGCGAAATGTTCCTGGCGCGCAGCCGCCGCGTCTTGGCCGAGGTCGACGACGCGATGCGCGCATTCGGCGAGGCGGGGCGGCTGTCGGGGCATCTGCGGATCACCGCGACGAACGACCTGGGCCGCGCCCGTGTCGCGCCGCTGCTCGACCGGTTCCTGACCGATCATCCCGGTGTCACGGCCGACCTGTTCCTGAGCGACCAGGTGGTCGACCTGGTGGAAGGCGGGTTCGACATCGGCATCCGCACCGGGCCGCTGCCCAGTTCGGACCTCAAGGCGCGGCTGCTGCTGCGCGGCCACAAGTCGGTCTGCGCCGCGCCCGACTATTGGAAACGCCGGGGCAAGCCCGCGCATCCGCGCGACCTGGCCGATCACGATTGCATCCTGTTGGGCGGCCCGGGCGAGGCGCAGGTGTTCTGGGCCTTCCGCGAAGAGGGCCGGGCGTTCCGCATCCGGGTGACCGGACCACGGCAGGCCAACGATGGCGAGACGCTGCGCCACTGGGCGATAGCGGGCGGTGGCGTGGTGATGAAGTCAAGCTTCGACGTGGCAGAGGACCTGGCGGCCGGCCGGCTGGAAACCGCGCTTGACGCGTTCACGACCGAGGCCACGAACCTTTACGCCGTGACCCCGCCGCGCGAACATGCGCCGCGGCGGGTCGGGATGTTCATGGACATGCTGTCGCGCGGCCTGGGCTGACCCGTCAGGTCCGCACGCCCGCGAACCGGGTCTGCCAGTCTTCGCGCTGTTCGTCGGTGATCTTGGCGAACAGCACCTCCGGCACGGTGAAGCCATGGCCGGCGGGCAGCGTGGAGAGCGCGGCGGCGACATCGTCGGGCCATGCGTCGTCGGTGGTGCCCATCGCGTCCAGCATCCTGGCCGAGGTGTCGGGGATGAAGGGCGCCGAGAGCACCGCGTAGAGCCGGATCAGGTTCAGCGCCAGACGGATCTGCGCCGCCGCCCGTTCGGGATCCGACTTGAAGACCGACCAGGGGGCCGCCGATTGCAGGTATTCGTTGCCCGCCACCCAGATCGCGCGCAGCTCGGTCGCCGCCTTGCGGACCTCGATCGCCTCCATGTGGCCTTCATACGCGCGGATGCGGGTGGTCAGGTCGGCGATCAGCGCGTCTTCCTGTTCGCCCAGGGTGCCGCCCTCGGGCACCACTTCCCCGAATTTCGACCGGCAGAACTTGGTCACCCGGCTGACCAGGTTGCCCAGTACGTCGGCCAGGTCCTTGTTCACGCCCGCCTGGAAACCTTCCCAGGTGAATTCGCTGTCCGAACTTTCCGGCGCATGGGACAGAAGCCACCAGCGCCAGTAATCGGCCGGCAGGATCTCCAACGCCTGGTCCATGAACACCCCGCGCCCGCGCGAGGTCGAGAATTGGCCGCCGTCGTAGTTCAGGTAGTTGAACGACTTGATGTAATCGACCAGCTTCCAAGGCTCTTCGGAACCGAGGATCGTGACGGGGAAGGACAGCGTGTGGAAGGGCACGTTATCCTTGCCCATGAACTGGGTATAGGTCACGTCATCCGCGCCCTTGTCGGTGCGCCACCAGCGTTCCCAATCGGTGCCCTTGCCGGCATCCACCCATTCCTGGGCGCAGGCAATGTATTCGATCGGCGCGTCGAACCAGACATAGAAGACCTTGCCTTCCATGCCCGGCCAGGGCTGATCGCCCTTCATCACCGGCACGCCCCAGTCCAGGTCGCGGGTGATGCCCCGGTCCTGCAGCCCGTCGCCGTCGTTCAGCCATTTCTTGGCGATGGACGTGGTCAGCACCGGCCAGTCGGTCTTGGACTCGATCCACGCCTCAAGCCGATCCTTCATCGCCGACTGGCGCAGGTACAGATGCTTGGTCTCGCGCATTTCAAGGTCGGTGGCGCCCGAGATCGTCGAATGCGGGTTGATCAGGTCCACCGGGTCCAGCTGCTTGGTGCAGTTGTCGCACTGGTCGCCGCGCGCGCTGTCATAGCCGCAATTGGGGCAGGTGCCCTCGATATAGCGGTCGGGCAGAAAGCGGCCGTCGGTGGGCGAATACATCTGCGTTTCGGACACTTCCCGGATCAGCCCCTGGTCGGCCAGAACGCCCGCGAAATGCTGGGTCAGCTTGCGGTTCTGCTGCGACGAGGACCGCCCGAAATGGTCGAACGACAGGCGAAAGCCCTCGGCGATCCTGGCCTGCACCTCGTGCATCTCGGCGCAATATTCGGCCACGGGCTGGCCCGCCTTGGCGGCGGCCAGTTCGGCGGGCGTGCCGTGTTCGTCGGTGGCACAGATGTACATGACCTCGTTGCCCCGGCCGCGCTGGTAGCGGGCGAAAAGGTCGGCGGGCAATTGCGAGCCCACCAGGTTGCCCAGGTGCTTGATCCCGTTGATGTAGGGGATCGCCGAGGTGATGAGATGCCGGGTCATGGGACTTGGTCTCCGTCTGCGTCGGCGGCGTCTTTAACAGCCAGCGCAGACGGGGGCCAGATGATAGCGTTGCCCTATGGATCTTCCTCGCGGGCGCGACCTGTCAGCCGCCCGATCTGAAACGAGGTGCGCGGCGACCAGATATAGCTGGTGCGTTCGCTGGGAGAGGGGCGGGCGGTCATCCGGAACAGCCCGAAGGCCACCAGCCCGGCATGGGCCACGGCGATCATCACGAACAGCGCGTAGGGCCCGAAACCGGCGATCAGCAGCGAACTGGTGAAGGGCGCGGCGATGGCGCCGACGGCATAGAAGAACATCAGCGCGGCGGACAGTTCGACCCGTTCGTGGCTTTCGGCGAAGTCATGGGCATGGGCGGCGGCGATGGAATAGATCGGAAAGGACGTCATCCCGAAGATGAAGGCGTTGATCAGCACGACGGCGGTGCCGCCGCCCTGGGTGGCGATGGTCAGCGCCGATGACAGGATCGCGGCGCAGGACAGCCCGATCAGCACCCAGCGCCGGTCGAACTTGTCGGCCAGCCAGCCCACCGGGAACTGCGCCACCGCGCCGCCCAGGATGAAGCAGGCCAGGAACCAGGCGGTCTGGCCGGCGGTCAGGCCGACCTCTTGCCCGAAGATCGGGCCGACCATGCGGAACGACGCGGCCGACACCGCCGACACGATCACCCCGGCCGCCGCCAGCGGGGATCGCGCGACCGCCAGCATCGGGCGCAGGCGCGGCGCGGCGGGGGTTTCGGGCTGGGCCGCCTTGGTCAGCGTCAGCGGCAGCAGCGCCGCACAGCAGATCATCGCCAGAAGGTTGTAGGACACGTAGGACGCGGGGTCGAGCACGCCGATGACCATCTGCGCCAGGAGCGAACCGGACATGTCGACCACCCGGTAGACGCCCATGGTCTGTGCCCGCTGCGCGTTGGTGACCTTGGATTGCAGCCAGGCCTCGACGATGGTGTAGCAGCCCGCCACGCACAGGCCCGACATCAGGCGCATCGCGGCCCAGGCCAGCGGGTCGACGACCATCATGTGCGCCAGCATGCCGATGGCGCCGGTCGCGGTGAAGGCGGCGAAGGCGCGGGAATGGCCGACCTCGCCCATCAGGCGCGGCGCCCACCAGCAGCCGACGAAGAAGCCGACGAAATGGGCGGACCCCAGCAGGCCGACCTGCCCGGTGGTGAAGCCAAGCTTGATCCCCGACAGCGCATCGAGCGGGCCGAGGCCGCCGGAGGACAATTGCAGGAGGAGAACCGAGAGGAAGAGGGCGGCGAAGGAAATCATCAGGCGCATGGGGGCCACCCATACGCCTGATATTCATCGTCGCGCGCGGGTTTTCGACAAACGCGCGTCGTTTTCAGCCCGGTGTGGCGCGCGTCAGACGCTGCGCAGCGGCGCGGTCACGTCCAGCTTGATCCGGTCGCCGACCAATCCGGGATAGCCGGTGGCGCCAAAGGCCTTGCGGCTGATTTCGCCGGTCAGCCGGACGATGCCGCTGTCCGGCAGGTAGGCCGGCACGCCGGGCGCGTGTTCCATCCGGGCGACCAGCGTCACGGGCCGGGTCTGGCCGCGCATGGTGAGGGTGGCGAAGACCAGCGCATCGCCGTCTTCCAGCCCGTCAAGACCGGTGCGGATATTGGTCGACACGAAGCGCACGGTCGGGTGGGCCCCGGTGTCCAGCATGTCGGGCCGCGCCAGCGCGGTGTCGGCAAAGTTGATGCCCAGCTTCGCGGCCGCGGCATCCAGCGTCACGTCGATGCGGGCGGCGCCCAGGTTGGTCGGGTCGATGGCGACCTTGGCGCGGGTCACCGGCATGGCGGCCGTCAGCGGCGTGCCGTCCAGCGTATAGGTGAACCCAACGCGCGGACCTTCGGCGTCAAGCGCGTAAAGGCGGGTGCCCCCGGCCGTCGCGATCGAAGGCGCAGCCGTCAGGCCTGCCAGCAGGGCCAGCGTGCGGCGACGGGTGGTGCCTTGGGCGGGAACTTCGGCGGGGCGTGCGGTGTGCGGGATCATCGGTGCAACCTTTCTCCTTGCTGCGTGGTCGATATACGCACGGGCCCGGCGGATCCGTCGCGGGGTCACGACCATGTGACAGGACCGGAGAAAGGCTGCTGTGACGGAAGGGATCAGGCGGCGGAAACCGCGGCCTGGATATCCAGGTCGATGCGGTCCGCGACCAGGTCGGCGTAACCCGTCGCCCCGAAGGCCGCGCGCGAGATCGCGCCCTTCAGGCGGACCTGCAGGTTGTCCAGATCGTCGGCCGAACTGCCCGCCGGGCGATAGACGGCGGCCTGGAAGGTCACCGGCCGGGTCACGCCGCGCACGGTCAGGTTGCCGGTCAGCGACGCCCCTTCCGAAATCCGCCCGCCGGCGCCCAGTGTCACCCGGGTCGAGATGAAGCGGATCGTCGGGAAATGCTCTGCATCCAGGACCTCGGGGCTTTTCAGCGCGTCGGTGGCAAAGATCAGCCCGGTCCGCGCCTTGGCGACCGAGACCGAGACATCGACGAAGGACTTGGTCAGGTTGTCGGAATCGATGCGGATATCGGCTTTCGAAATCGGCATCGTGCCCTTCTGGGCCGCACCGCTGAGCGTATAGATGAACCCCACGCTCGAGGCGCTGGCGGTCAGCCCGTACTTGCGGGGCATGGCAAGGCCCGCGCCGGTGGACAGCGCAAGGGCGCCGGCGGCGGCAAGGAAGGAACGGCGGGTCTGGGCAATCTGGTGTGTCATGGGTCCAATACCTGTCTGAAAGGGATCAATCTGGCCGGGGGACCGGCATATGGCTTGCAAATCCTCTGTCGTGGCCCGCTTCCGAACGGTTCAAATTTAAGTCCCATCATACACGACAGGGGCCGAGTCCGGAAAACCCGCGGTCTGGTCCGCCTGCCTGGTCCGCCTGTCTGGTCCGCCTGCCTGGTCCGTGCGTCTACGTGCCGGGCGCCGCTTCGGGGCGACCGGGGGCCTCGCCGTCCGCCGCATCGCCCATCGGGGCCAGCTTCATCTCGCCCCGCTGGCGGCTGACCATCCACTGGCGCACCGGTGCGGTGCGCGCCCGGACCCGCGTCAGGCACCATCCCCGGCCCGCCACCCCATGGGCGGGCGCCATGTGCCAGCGCGTTTCCACCCCCTGCGCGCCGCCATTGCCGGGGGTCAGCAGCAGGCCCAGCGGGCTGTGCCCCACCGTGTCGCGCGCGGTCTCGGCCGCCAGGTGCATCCGCCGTACCGGTGTCAGCGCCGGCGCGCCGGGCAGGTCGGCCACCACCAGCGGCACGGCCCCGGCGCGCAGGGCTTCCTCTGTCACCCACAGCAGGTCCTCGGTCCGCTTGGGCGACACGAACAGGAACCGGCCCGGATCGGCAAAGGCGATCATGCCGTCGGCGTTCAGCTTGTCCTTCTCCCAATCCGCCGCGATCCAGATCACCGGCCCGCTCATCCGCCCCGCCAGCCACAGCGCAAAGGTCCGCCGCGCCGGCCCGCAGGCCTCGTGCACCCGGGCCAGCGCCAGGCCCAGATCGTGCCCCAGATTCTGCCCTGCCTCCTGCCCTTGGCCCGACGCCAGGTCCAGCCTGGGGCGGGTGGCGTCGGCGCGGGAAGGAAACAGCTGAGTCGGCATGGCACCAGAATACATGTTCCCTTTATGTTCCGAAAGTCCCGATGCCCTGCCACCCGCTTCCGCAGCGCGGCGATACCGGCGCGGAAGTCCCTGTAAAATCGCCGGGGATCGGCTTGCACTCGGGCAACCGCCTCTCCATGGTGCGCGCGAACGTTCAACCGGAGAGCCCCCATGAAGATGAACCCGCTCGGCCGGACCGGCATGACCGTGTCCGAGCTCTGCCTTGGCACGATGACCTTCGGCAACCAGACCTCCGAAGCGGAAGGCCACCGCCAGATGGATGCGGCCCTGGCGTCCGGCATCAATTTCGTCGACACGGCCGAGATGTATCCCGTCAACCCGGTGAAAAAGGAGACCATCGGCAAGACCGAAGAGATCCTGGGCACCTGGCACGCCGCCAATCCGGGGCGGCGCGGCGATTACATCCTGGCCACCAAGATCGCCGGCGAAGGCGGCCTGGCACGCGACGGCGAGCCGATCTCGTCCAAGTCCATAAAGTCGACGCTGGAAAGCTCGCTCAAGCGGCTCAAGACGGATTACGTGGATCTCTACCAGTTCCACTGGCCGAACCGCGGCAGCTACATGTTCCGCAAGAACTGGTCCTACCAGCCGACGGCCAGGGCCGAGGACGTGCGCCAGGACATGGAAGACTGCCTGGGCGCGCTGCAGGACGAGGTCGACCGCGGCACGATCCGCGCCTTCGGCCTGTCCAACGACAGCGCCTGGGGCACGGCGCAACTGCTGCGCCTGTCCGAAGACGGCAAGGGCCCGCGCGTGGCGTCCATCCAGAACGAATATTCGCTGCTCTGTCGGCTCTACGACACCGATCTCGCGGAACTGTCCATCGCCGAAGACGTGGGACTTCTGTCCTATTCGCCGCTGGCGGCGGGCCTGCTGACCGGCAAGTACCAGAACGGCGCGGTGCCCGAAGGCTCGCGCAAGTCGCTGGTGCCGGCCATGGGCGGACGGGTCAGCGACCGGGTCTTCGAGGCCACCGCCGCCTACCTGGACATCGCCAACCGCCACGGGATCCATCCGGTGCACATGGCGCTGGCCTGGTGCCGGACCCGGCCCTTCATGGCCTCGGCCATCTTCGGCGCGACCACGTTCGAGCAGCTCGAGGTCGCGCTGGCCTCGGTCGATGTGACCCTGGGCGACGAGGTGCTGGACGAGATCGCGGTGGCCCACAAGGCCCATCCGATGCCCTACTGAATGGCGCTGCCGCGCCATGCTTCCGGCGGAGGGTATTTGGACCAAGAAGAAGACAGGGCGCGTCCTGCTGCTTCTTTCTCTTTCCAAATACCCGGCCGGACGCCGGGGCCGGGTGCTGCCCCCGTATGACGCGGTGACACTGACGGAATCGGACGTCGATCCGTCAGGAACGGAACAGAACCGGCGGGTCCCTCGGTCGAGGCTCGCCGCAGACAACGAGGAGAGACACCGATGCCCCTGACCATGAACCGCGAGGTCTTCATCACCTGTGCCGTCACCGGATCCGGTGGCTCCCAGGACCGCAGCCCGCATGTGCCGCGTTCGCCCAAGGAGATCGCCGACAGCGCCATCGCCGCCGCCAGGGCCGGCGCCGCCGTGGTCCATTGCCACGTGCGCGACCCCGAGACCGGCAGCCCGCGCCGGGACGTGGCGCTGTATCGCGAGGTGACCGACCGGATCCGCGAGGCGGAAGTCGACGTGGTGCTGAACCTGACCGCCGGGATGGGCGGCGACATCGTCTTTGGCGGGGTGGAACAGCCTCTGCCCCCGATCGAGGGCACCGACATGGTGGGCGCGAGCGAACGGGTCGCGCATATCGCAGACTGCCTGCCCGAGATCTGCACACTCGATTGCGGCACGATGAACTTCGCCGAAAAAGACTATGTCATGACCAACACGCCGGGCATGCTGCAGGCGATGGGCCGGATGATGACCGAACTGGGTGTGAAGCCCGAGATCGAGGCCTTCGACACCGGGCACCTGTGGTACGCCAAGCAGCTGGTGAAGGACGGGATCCTGGACAGCCCGGCGCTGGTGCAGCTGTGCATGGGCGTGCCCTGGGGCGCGCCGGACGATCTGAACACCTTCATGGCCATGGTCAACAACGTCCCCGACGACTGGACCTTTTCGGCCTTTGGGCTGGGGCGCAACCAGATGGCCTATGTCGCCGCGTCCGTGCTTGCGGGCGGCAACGTGCGGGTCGGGCTGGAAGACAACATCTGGCTGGAAAAGGGCGTGCTGGCCACCAATGCGCAGTTGGTCGACAGGGCCGTGAGCATCGTCGAGAACATGGGCGCCCGGATCATCGGCCCCGAGGCCGTGCGCGCGAAGCTGGGCCTTGTGAAACGCGCACCGAAAGGGTGAGGCCATGAAGACCGTCCTCTGCTTTGGCGACAGCAACACCTACGGCACGCTGCCGATGCCCAGCCTCGATCACGACGAACGCTACGGCATGGAAACGCGCTGGCCGCGCGTCATGGCGGCGGGGCTGGGCGAGGGGTGGCACCTGGTGGAGGAGGGGCATCCCGGCCGCACCACGGTGCATGACGATCCGATCGAGGGGATCCACCGCAACGGCGCGCGGATCCTGCTGGCGATCCTCGACAGTCACCGGCCCATCGACGTTCTGGTCCTGATGCTGGGCACCAACGATCACAAGCAGCGCTTTGGCCTTGGCCCCCAGGACATCGCCATGGGGGCCGGGCGGCTGGTGGCCATGGCGCAGGCGTCGGGCCGGGTGGACAAGATCCTGCTGGTCTGCCCGCCGAAATGCCTGGAACGTGGCGTTCTGGCCCAGGTCTTCGCCGGGGCCGAGGCGCGCGGCAAGGGCCTGGCGGACGAGATGAAGCGTGAGGCGGTCGCCAAGGGCGTGGCGTTCTTCGACGCCGGATCGGTGATCGAAAGCGATCCCGTGGACGGCGTGCATTTCAGTGCCGAAGCCCACGTGGCCCTGGGGCAGGCGATGGTCGAACAGGTGCTGGCGCTATGAACGGATTGAACGGGAAACGCGTGGTCATCACCGCCGGCGGCGGCGGGATCGGGGCCGCGATGGCGAAGGGTTTTGCCGATGCCGGGGCGAAGGTCGCGCTGTGCGATATCGACGGGCCCGCGGCCGAGGCCGTGGCCGCCGGCCTGACGGACACGATGGGCATGGGCGCCGATGTCACGGACGAGGCGCAGATGGCGGCGTTCTTCGACGCGGCCGAGGCGCACCTGGGCGGGGTCGATGTGCTGTGTGCCAATGCCGGGATCGGCGGGCCGGTGGCGCCGATGGCAGAAATCGCGCTGGACGACTGGAAATCCTGTCTGGCGGTCAACCTCGACGGCGCCTTCATCGCCTGTCGCTGGGCGGCGCGGAAGATGGGCCCGCAAGGGTCCGGCGCGATCATCATGACGTCGTCCACCTCGGGTCTGTGGGGCGTGCCGACGCGGTCGCCCTACGTGGCCGCCAAGTGGGGCGTGATCGGCATGATGAAGACGCTGGCCATGGAGCTTGGGCCGATGGGGGTGCGGGTCAATGCGCTGTGCCCCGGCGCGGTCGAAGGGCCGCGCATGGACCGGGTCGTCACCGCCGAGGCGAAGGCGCGCGGCATGAGCGAAGACGCGGTGCGCGCGCTGTATGCCGAAGGGACATCGATGCGCAGCTGGGTCACGGCGGAAGAGATCGCGGATACCGCGCTGTATCTCGCCTCGAACGCCGGGCGGCACGTATCGGGCCAGGCCATCGCCATCGACGGACATACGGAGCGGATGACGTGATCCGGCGCGGCGTTGTCCTTGCCGCGATGTTGCTGGTGGCCGCCTGCCAGACCGAAACGCCTGTCCAGGCCGGCGCATCCAGCGTCGATCCGGCTTTTCAGGCGGCGTGCGCCGCGAAGGGCGGCACCGTCGCCATCGGCCTTGCCGGTCCGGCCTGTGCCATGCCGCAGCCCGACGCGGGCAAGGCCTGCAGCAGTTCGGCCGATTGCGCGGGTGTCTGCCTGGCCGACACCCGGACCTGTTCGCCGGTGACGCCCTATTTCGGCTGTCACGAACTTTACGAAGAAGGGCAGCCCAACGTTGCCATCTGCATTGACTGAGACATTCGAGAGGAGAATCCCATGACGAGAACCGCAGCGATCATCGGTGGCGGTGTCATCGGAGGCGGCTGGGCCGCGCGCTTTCTGCTGAACGGCTGGGACGTGAAGATCTTTGACCCCGATCCCCAGGCCGAACGGGTGCTGGGCGACGTGATGGCCAATGCGCGCCGGTCCCTGCCGGGGCTGATGGACGTGCCGCTGCCGCCCGAAGGCGCGGTGACCTTCTGTGCCGGCATCGCCGAGGCGGTCGCGGAGGCCGATTGGATCCAGGAAAGCGTGTCCGAACGTCTGGAGCTGAAGCACAAGGTGCTGGCCGAGATCCAGGCGGCCTGTTCGCCGGAGGCGGTCATCGGATCGTCGACCTCGGGCTTCAAGCCATCCGAGCTGCAGGAGGGCGCCGCGCGGGGCGGGCAGATCCTGGTCGCGCATCCGTTCAACCCGGTCTACCTGCTGCCCCTGGTCGAGGTGGTGAGCACGGGCGCCGACCCTGTTGTCGTCGAGAAGGCGCAAGGCGTTTTGACCGATATCGGCATGTATCCCCTTGTCCTGGAAAAGGAAATCGACGCCCACGTGGCGGACCGGTTCCTTGAGGCCGTATGGCGGGAGGCGCTGTGGCTGGTCAAGGACGGCATCGCCACGACCGAGCAGATCGACAACGCGATCCGTTACGGTTTCGGCATCCGCTGGGCGCAGATGGGCCTGTTCGAAACCTACCGCACGGCGGGTGGCGAAGCGGGCATGCGTCACTTCATGGCCCAGTTCGGCCCGGCGCTGAAATGGCCCTGGACCAAGCTGATGGATGTGCCCGAGTTCAACGACGAGCTGGTCGAGCTGATCGCCGGGCAGTCCGACGCGCAATCGGGCCACATGAGCATCGCCCAGCTGCTGCGGGCGCGCGACGACAACCTGGTTGCGCTGTTGCGGGCGCTGAAGGGCCGTGATTTCGGGGCCGGTGCGCTGCTGGTGGCGCAGGACAAGGCGCTGGCGAAGGATACGCTGCTGTCCGCCGGCGTCGACGGGTTCGCGGACCTGTCGCAACCGCTGCTGACGCTGCGGCGCGCGGTGCCGATCGACTGGGCGGATTACAACGGCCACATGACAGAATTCCGGTATCTCGAGGCGTTCTCGCTGGCGACCGACCGGTTCATGGAGATCATCGGCTGCACCAAGGACTATATCGCGGCCGGTGCCAGCTATTTCACGGTGGAAACCCATATCCGCCACGTGGACGAGGTGCTGTGCGGGGCCGAGATTGCCGTGAAGACGCAGATGGTGCTGGGGCAGGGCAAGAAGCTGCACCTGTATCACGAGATGTACGCGGGCGAGACGCTGCTGGCCACGGGCGAGCATTTCCTGCTGCACGTGGACCTGGACACCCGCCGCCCGTCCGACCCTGCGCCCGAAATCGTCGAGGCCATGGCGAAGATCGCCGCGGCGCAGGCGCACCTGGGCTATCCGGAAGGCGCCGGCCGGGCGATCCGCAAACCGTCCTGATCCGGCGGAGCGCGCCCGTGCCGGGCGCGCATTCCCTTTCATGATCGAACGGGCAGGCGTCTCCCTTGCCGGACCGGGCCCGGAATTCAGCCGATCCTGTGGCGCAGCGCGCGCAGATGGGTCGGGACCTGGCGCGCGGTCAGGGCGGATTCGCGCACCAGCCGGTCGAAGCCGCGGGTAAAGATGTCGATCCGTTCGCGGTCCCGGAAGCTCATGAAATGGCTGCCGGTGTAGAAGGCGCACAGCAGCGGGCCGAAGATCGTCACCGGCGCCGCGTAAAGCCGTTTCGCATCGAACAGGTATATCCTGAGCCGGGGGTAAAGGTCTTCGCTCAGCGCCAGGAAATGGTCGATCTGGGCGCGCCGGATCTGGGCGGAAAGTCCTTCGTAATACCCCGTGGCCCCGGCGAAGTTGACCAGTTCGTACAGCGGCATCGCGATCTCGTAATCCGATTGAGACCCGCGCATCCAGTCCAGCCGGTCGCTGGCCGCGGCAATCGCCTGCGCGGCCGTCCGGCCCACGTGCGGTACGTATTCCCATTCCAGCAATGCGTCGGTCTTCAGCATGTCGGGCAGGGCGGCGGGCACATGTCTTATCTTGTAGCCCTGCGCCTCCTGGTGCCAGGCCTGGATCTGTTCGTCGACCGGCGCGCGCGGCGTTTCGGTCAGCGACAGGTTGGCCGCCAGCAGGTCCGCCGCCCGTTCCGGACGGTCCGACAACCCCAGCAGCCAGTCCGATGACACGCCCAGGGCCGTGGCCGCCGAGCCGATCACATGGGCGTTGGGCAACCGCGCGCCATCGCCTGCAAGCAATTGGGAAACGGTCGATCTGTCGACCCCGATGCGTCGCGCCAGGGCGCTTTGGGACATGCGGGTGTCGCCCATCGCCTGGGCAAGGCGGGACCGGAAGCCGTCGGCGCGGGTGCGTTTGTCGATGATATCCTGCATGTGGTGACTTAAATCACACTTTGCGGGTTTTGTGCACCATTCCCGTAATTGCCCGGTCACCCGGATCTGTCATTGTCCTGTGACACCCATCACCGGAGACCGTAATGACCCCACGCCGTGCCGCCGCGCCCGATCAAATCGAATGGCCCACGGTCTTGCTGGCAGGGGCCTGTTACGGGGGGTGGATCGGTGCCGTGGTCTGGATGTCGGGGATCAGCGTGATCCTTTCCGTCCTGGCGCTGGCGGTGCTGCTGACGCTGCATTCCTCGCTGTCGCACGAGGCGCTGCATGGCCATCCCTTCCCGAACCGGCGCCTGAACGAGGCGCTGGTGGCGCCGCCGCTGGGGCTGTTCGTGCCCTATCCCCGGTTCCGCGACCTGCACCTGGAACATCACCGCGATTCCGACCTGACCGATCCCTACGACGATCCCGAAAGCAATTACCTGGACCCCGGGGTCTGGCTGGCCCTGCCGCGCTGGCAGCGGTGGATCTTCAATCTCAACAATACGCTGCTGGGTCGCATGGCCCTGGGTCCGGCCATCGGCACTGTTCGGTTCCTGGCGTCGGACGCCCGCCTGATCGCAAGGGGCGACCGGGCGCTGGCGCTGGTCTGGGCGCTGCACGGAGTCGGTTGCGCGGCGGTGTTGGCCATCGTGGCGGTGTCACCGATGCCGGTCCGGGCCTACCTGGTCGCCGCCTACCTGGGCTTTGCCATCCTCAAGATCCGCACCTTTGCCGAACATCGCGCGCATGAAAAGGTTCGCGCCCGCACCGTCATCGTCGAGGATCGCGGACCGCTGGCGTTGCTGTTCCTGAACAACAACCTGCACGTCGTCCACCACATGCACCCCCGCGCGCCCTGGTACGCCCTGCCGCGCCTTTATGCCGCCCGCGCCGCCCACTACCGCGCCTGCAACGATCATTACGTGTTTCGCGGCTATGGTGAGGTTTTCCGGCGTCACCTGCTTCGGTCGAAGGACCCGGTGCCGCATCCGCTCTGGTCGCGGGGATAATTCGGGCCCATAGCAGGCGCCGATTGGAGGCGCCATGACACTCTGGATACCCGTCACCCTCACCGCAGCCATCTTTCAGACGCTGCACTTCATGCTGCAAAAGCACCTGTCCACCGGGCAATTGACCCCGGCTGGCGCGACCTTTGCGCGGTTCGCCTATTCGGCACCGATCGTGGTGGGGCTGACGGCGCTGTGGCTGGGGACGACGGGGCAGGCGCTGCCCGTCATGGGCGGGCGGTTCTGGGCCTTTGCGCTGGCCGGCGGGCTGGGGCAGGTGGTGGCGACGATCTGCGTCGTGATGCTGTTCAAGCAGCGCAACTTTGCCGTGGGCATCACTTTCGCCAAGACCGAGGTCATCCTGACCGTCTTCATCGGCCTGATCCTGCTGGGCGAAGGCGTGGGGCAGGTGGCCTTCGGCGCGATCCTGCTGGGCCTTGTCGGCGTGCTGCTGCTGTCGCGCACGCCGGGCAGCGTGAATGCCTGGTGGCGGGACCTGGTGTCGCGGGCGACCGGGCTGGGGCTGGCCTCGGGGCTGCTGTTCGCGATCTCGGCGGTCAGCTACCGGGGCGCCTCGCTGGAACTGGGCACTCTTGACCCGGCGCTCAGGGCGGCGATCACCCTGGCGGCGGTGACCTCCAGCCAGATGATCGGCATGGGGGCCTGGCTGTTCTGGCGCGACCGGAAAGAGATCGCGGCGGTCTGGAACGCCCGCCGCGTGGCCGTTTGGGTCGGCCTGATGTCGATGGGCGGATCGTTCTGCTGGTTCTGGGCCTTCACGCTTGAAAACGCGGCCTACGTGAAGGGTCTGGGCCAGATCGAGCTGATCCTGAGCCTTCTGGCCACGATCTTCGTCTTTCGCGAACGGATCACCCGGCGCGAGGTCGCGGGCATGGCGCTGCTGGGCGTGTCGATCCTGGCGCTGATCGTCGCGGTCTGACCGCCTTAGCGGAACAGCCAGCCGGGCAGGTGGCCGATATCGGGCAGGATGCAATCGGCATGGGGCTTGAGCGCATCCGCGCCGTTCGGCCCGGTCAGAACGCCCACCGTCACCATGCCGGCGGCCCGACCGGCGACCAGGTCATGCGGGCTGTCGCCCACCATCACCGCCTGGCCCGGCACCACCCCCACCGCCCGGCAGAACGCCAGCAGCGGATCGGGGTCGGGCTTGGCGCCATGGCCGCTGTCGGCGCCGGCGATGAAATCGAACATGTCCAGAACGCCTGACTTCGCCAGGTGGCTGCGGGCCGAACTTTCGTGATCGTTGGTCATCACCCCCAGCGCAAGGTCGCGCGCGGCCAGCTGCGCCAGCAGGGGCACCAGCGGCACCGCCTCCCACAGGGGCGCTTCGGCGGCGGTTTCGGCAAGGTAGCTTTCGATCTCGTGCGCGTCACGGCCCGGCAGGACCGACGCCAGTGCGGCCGAGACCTGCGCATTGGTGCCGGCGATGGCGGGGCTGTCGGTGTGAAACCGCCCCGCCTGCCTGTCAAAACGGATGGCCCGGGCCAGCGCGTCGGCCACCGCGTCGTCGCCGCCCGACAGGTCGTCCAGCACTGTCAGCGTCCAGGCGCTCCACGTCCGGTCAAAGTCGAATAGCGTGCCGTCCTTGTCGAAGAGAACGGCGCGAACGGGAAAGATGGTCATGTCCAGTGCACCTGCTGGCCGCCGGGAAGGGCGGCGCGGGCCTCCTGTACGGTCGGGTAGGGGACGGCCAGCGCATCGCAGGCGGCCATGATCCAGGCATCGTCCATCATGAGGAAATCCAGAACCGACGCCAGGAACACCGGATCGCCCGCGCGCGCGCGCAGGTCTTCGACCCCGGCTCCCGAAGATCCCAGGAAGACCGGTAACAATTCGTCGTTGCCGGCCAGCCAGGCAAGTACCTGAAGCGCAAAGGTTTCGGCCTGTTCGGGGGAGAAGGGCATGGTGTCAGCTTTCGCTGCGGCGGAAAGGGTTTGTTAAGGCTGATGATTAAGACTGCGGGGAATCCGAATGCAAGTCCTGAAAGGCGCATGGCGTGCAGGGAAGGCTCCTCATCCTCGATCCCGTCCTGACCAACCGCATCCTGTTGAATGCGGTCCTGGAACCGGCCTGTTACCAGGTCGATCAGGCGGCGACCATCACTCAGGGGCTGGCGCTGATCCGCCAGGCCCCGCCCGATCTGATCCTGGCCGCCTGGACCTTGCCGGACGGCACCGCGCGCGATCTGCGCGCGGCGCTGGACCGCGTCGATCCCGACCGCGTCCTGCCGGTGATCGCCATCGCGCGTCCCGGCGACCGGCCCGACCGGCGGGCGGCGTTCCGCGCCGGGCTGGCCGATCTGCTGGTCTGCCCGCTGGACGAAATCATGCTGCAGGCGCGCCTGCGGTCGATCCTGCGCGCACAGGTGTCCACGCCCGCCTGCGACTTTGCCGCGCAACCCGCGCTGCCCGCCGGTTTCGGCGAGCCGGACGAAGGGTTCGTCTTGCCCGACCGCATTGCCGTGGTGGCCGAAGACGCCGCCACCGCGCGCGCGTGGAGCAGGGCGCTGACCGCGCGCATGCAGCGGCCGGTGGCGGCGCATGCGCTGGCGCGCTGCCAGGTGGCGCTGAGCGCGGCGCGCCCGCCCGACACGATCGTCGTCGCGGTGAATGCCGCCCGGCCCGATCCGGCGCTGCGGCTGCTGTCGGACCTGCGCGCGGGACCCGAGACGCGCCATATCGCGGTCATCGCCGTGCCGACCGACCCGGGCGGAACCTGCGCGGCGCGGGCGCTGGACCTGGGCGCCGACGACGTGATGCCGGCGCCCTTCGACGCCGGCGAACTGGCCCTGCGCATCGACGCCCTGCTCAGGCGCAAGCAACAGTCGGACCGGCTGCGGTCCACCGTGCGCGACGGGCTGCGCGCGGCGGTGATCGACCCGATGACGGGGCTGTACAACCGCCGTTACGCGCTGCCCTACCTGGTGCAGGCGCTGCGCCAGGCGGACCGGACGGGGCAGGGGGTCGCGGTGATGATGGCCGACCTGGATCACTTCAAGCGGATCAACGACAGCCATGGCCACCTGGCCGGTGACGCCGTGCTGATCGAGGCGGCGGATCGCCTGCGGGCGGCGCTGGACGGGGCCGACATGCTGGCCCGGATGGGAGGAGAGGAATTCCTGATCGTCCTGCCCGACACCGATCCGGCATCCGTGCCCGCCCGCGCCGAAGACCTGCGCCGCGCGATCAACGCGCGGCCCTTCCGCATCGGCACATCGGCCCGCACCGAGGCGGTGACCGTCAGCATCGGCGCCGCCTTCTGGCCGGGACAGGCCCTGCATGGCGGCATCGGCGAAGGGGACGAGGACGAAAGGGTGGCCGCCATCCTGAACGAGGCGGACCAGGCGCTGTACATGTCCAAACATGCCGGGCGGAACAAGGTCACCGTGGTCGGTGCCGCTGCCTGAGAGGGGCGGGGAAGGGCAGGGGTGCGCCCCTTGCCCGTCTCAGGCGTCAGGTTTCCGGTTTCACGCGCAAGGTCTCAGGGCCTGTCAGCGGGCCCATCGCCTGACCTGTCAGCAGGCCCATCGCCGGGCTTGCCCTTGTGGTGGTCCTTGCCGTGCTCGGCCAGGTCGACCAGCCGGTCGGCATAAGCGGTGCGTTCCGCATCGTCCATCGCCAGCACGTGGTCGAACCAGGCCTGCTGCATCGCCTCCTGAAAGGCGATCCGCGTCGCGGCCTGGGCATTGACCACCGTTTCCAGCGCGGCCGGATCGAAGGGCTCGGCCGACAGGGCACGGGCCAGGTCCTCGGCTTCGCTGCGCCGGTCGGACGGCGGCGGCAGGGTGTCGCGCAGGTGATCGCGCAGCGCCTTGCGGTCCTCGGACGGCAGCGCGCGGAACACCGACACGCCGGTCGGCGGGGGCGGGCGGTCGCCGCCGGGAAAGCCGAAGCGCAGGAACGTGCCCACGACCAGCCCCAGCACCGCCAGGTTGACCGCCAGCGACACGGCGAAGACGATGCGCAGCCACGGCTTCATGCCGGTTGTGGCCCCGGGCGGGGATGCGGCCGCCATCACAGCCCGTCCTCGGAATAGATCGTGTCCTGCAGTTCGGAATAGACCGTCAGCGTGCTGCCGGCGCTGGAACTGGTCATGAAGTCCAGCGGGTCCAGCCCCTGCGGCGGGGCCACGCCCAGCCACACGCCGGCGGCACAGGCCGCGACCAGCCCGCCGACCGCGGGCGTGCCGCCCAGCACCGACAGGAACTGGCGCCAGAACGGCACCCGTACCGCCGGGGCGGCGCGCCAGGCCGCCTGTTTCCATTCGTCCTGGACCCGCGCCGCATCGGCGGCGATCCGGGCCATCAACCCGTCGGGCACCTGCGCGTCGGCGGTCCTGGCGTCGGCCAGCATCGGACCGACCACGCGGTCAAAGTCTTGGTTTTCAGTCATCTTCGTACCCCAATTCCCCCTTTCGGCCCGCCAAAAGCTGCGTCAGTGTCCGTTTGCCCCGGGCCGTCAGGCTTTCCACGGCCTCGACGCTGATCTCCATCACCTCGGCGATCCGGGGATTGGGAAGATCCTGCAGATGTCGCAGCACGATCGCCAGGCGCTGGCGGTCGGGCAGCTGGTCGAGAGCCCATTGCAGCGCGGCACCCCGCGCCTGGTTCTGCATCTTGTCGGCAACGCTGGGCGCGTCGTCCGCGGGTTCCGGCGCATCGTCCAGAGACCCGTCGCGCCCGCGCCGGCGCCGCTTGTGATCCAGGCACAGGTTCGTCACCACCCGGTACAGCCAGGTGCTGACCTTTGCCGTGCCCGGCTCCCAGTCCGGCGCCATCCGCCACAGACGGATCATCGCCTCCTGGGTAATGTCCTCGGCCTCGGCCCTGTCGCCCAGCAGACGCAGCGCCAGCCCGAAGGCGCGCGGCGTCAGCCGGTCGGTAAGCACCACGGCGGCCGCATGATCTCCGTTCGCGAAAGCGGCCAGCAGGACCGCTTCCTCGTCTTCCTGCACGGGTCCGGTCACGTCAGGGGACCGGACCGGTTCGGCGCAGGCGGGTTTGCCCGATATCTGCTGCACGCAGCTCTCACCCTCAGCCCTGTTCGGCCGGCGGCGTCGAATGTTTCTGCCGGAAGGACTTTTGCCCGGCTTCCATCTCGGCCCTGGTCAGCCCGCCCGACCCGTCGGTGTCCATCTCGTCAAAGACGGCGTCCCGGTTCGGCGCGGCATCGCGCATTTCGTCGATCGACAGCTTGCCGTCGTCGTTGGCATCGGCCCGCGACATCAGCAATCCAATGAACCGCCGGGCCTTCGCCTGGGCGCCGGCTTCCAGTTCGGCAACGCTCAGGTATCCGTCGCCATCGGTATCCGCCTTCTCGAATCGGGCCTGTCCGTTGGCCTGCATCTCGGCCCGGGTGACTTCGCCATCGCCATTGGCATCCAGTTCCTCGAACGGCACCGGCTTGGGGCCGCGGCCAAAGCCCGCACCCTGGGCCTGCGCCACGCCACCGGCCATCATCAGCAAGGTTGCCATCGTGCCGGCAAGAACGGTCTGCGTCATCATCTCGTCGGATCCCCTTCGGTCGTTACGTCCTGAAAGTTCGGCGATCTTTTGCCGTCGATCATACCTCATCAACGCGTTCCGCACAGGTTTCCGTCGGTTTGCGGCGAAAAAAACTGCCATCGGCGACACTGCGCCTTCGCGACATCCCGACGCAAGGCCAGGGGGGGACCTTTTCTGATAGCGTCGGACAACCCAGATACAGCTGCACCCCCAAGCGAGACCGTCATGAGCGAACTCAGGCAGGACATTTCGTCGGCCACGGCCGATTCCGCCGGGCACGGCCCCGACGACCGTGCCACCGGCCCGGCCGGCACAACGGAAGAACGCGACCTTTGGCCCGCGATGGCCAAGGGCTGGCGGTGCAAATGCCCGGCCTGCGGCAGCGGGCCGCTGATGCGCGGCTATCTCACGGTGACCCCGGTCTGCCCGGTCTGCCGCGAGGAATTGCATCACCAGCGTGCCGATGACGGTCCGGCCTACCTGACGATCCTTGTCGTCGGTCACCTGATGGCCCCCGCGCTGCTTGCCGTGTTCGAGATCTGGCGCCCCGAGCCGCTGGTGCTGTTCACCATATTTGCCATTGGCTGCGTCGCGCTCTCGCTTTACCTTCTGCCCAGATTGAAGGGGGCCATGATCGGCTTTCAATGGGCACGGATGATGCACGGGTTCGGGCACACCGACTGACGCCTTCCCCGGGAAGGAACACGATGACAACTGAACCGTCCGCTCCGGTCGAAATGCCGGTCGAAACGCCGGTCGACAAGTCCGCCATCCGCAACGCGGCCACCGTTATTGCCCTGCGCGACCGCGAAACGACGCCGCATGTGCTGATGGGCCAGCGCGGCGCCAAGGCGGCGTTCATGCCCAACAAGTTCGTCTTTCCCGGCGGCGCGCTGGATGCCGGCGACGCGGGCGTGCCCCTGGTCCATCCCATCCCCGACCCCTGCTTTGGCCGGCTGGAAGACGGTGCGCCCCCGGGCATGCAGACCGCGCTGGCGGCGGCCGCCGTGCGGGAGTTGTGGGAAGAAACCGGGCTGGTCCTGGGCCATCCCGGCGCCTGGGACACCCCGGTGCCCGCCGACTGGACCGATTTCGCCGCCACCGGCCACCGGCCCAGCGGCGAGGCGCTGCAATTCGTCTTTCGCGCGCTGACCCCGCCGGGGCGGCCGCGCCGCTTCGACGCGCGGTTCTTCCTGGTCGATGCCGGGGCGATCCGCGGTGACCTGGACGATTTCTCGCACGCCAGCGACGAGCTTTCGCACCTGCAGTGGATCCCCCTGGCCGAGGTCCGCCGCTTTGATCTGCCCTTCATAACCGAGGTCGTCCTGGCCGAGGTGACCGCGCGGCTGCACGACCCCGAACCGCCGTCCAGCGTGCCGTTCTTCCGCAACAGCGACGAGGAAAGCCTGTTCCTGCGCCTGCGCGGCCACCCGATGACCGGAGAATAGGCGGGGAAATACCCGGTCTTCAGCCCATTTGCCGCATCACCTGATCCCGCCACGGGCCGTGGCGGGGGCAGTATTGGCGATTTGACCGGGGCGGGGCGAAATCCGACACGGGGTGTCGGGAACGGAACGGAATGCGGCCCCGGATCGCGGCCTTCTGGGTGCAGCATATCCGGAGGACGCCATGGCGGATGCTCAGCAGGCACGAAAGAAGCGCAGCGGCGGACGGGCCGCGCACGCGGCGCGGCGGGGCACGTCCGTCATCGAACAGATGCCCTGGCGGCTGCCGCAGAACCTTGACACCCCGACCGAACCCTTGCCCCCCGAGGGGGTCGAGGCGATCCACAACGGCGCCATGCGCATCCTCGAAGACATCGGCATCCAGTTCCTGAACGAAGAAGCGCTGGGGATCTTCCGGGAAGCCGGCTGCAAGGTCGACGGCCAGCTGGTGCGCATGGACCGCGACTTCGTGATGGAGATGATCGCCCGCGCGCCCGACCGCTTCACCATCACGCCGCGCAACCCCGACCGCCGGGTCGAGATCGGCGGCAAGACGATGCTGTTCGGCAACGTGTCGTCCCCGCCCAATTACTGGGACCTGGAACTGGGCCGCAAGGTGCCCGGCACGCGCGCGCATTGCGCGAACCTGCTGCGGCTGACCCAGTATTTCAACTGCATCCACTTCGCCGGCGGCTACCCGGTGGAACCGGTCGACATCCACGCCAGCGTCCGCCACCTGGACGTGCTGTTCGACAAGCTGACGCTGACCGACAAGGTGATGCACGCCTATTCGCTGGGCCCCGAACGGGTCGAGGACGTGATGGAGATGGTGCGCATCGCCGGTGGGCTGACCCACGAGGAATTCGACGCGACGCCCCGGATGTACACCAACATCAACTCGACCTCGCCGCTGAAACACGACTACCCGATGATCGACGGCTGCCTGCGGCTGGCGCGGCGCGGCCAGGCCATCGTGGTGTCGCCCTTCACGCTGGCCGGGGCCATGGCGCCCGTCACCATGGCCGGCGCCGTGGCCCAGTCGATCGCCGAGGCGCTGTCGGCCATAGCGCTGTTCCAGTACGTGGCGCCGGGCGTGCCTTGCGTGATCGGCACCTTCACCTCGAACGTCGACATGAAATCGGGCGCGCCCGCCTTCGGGACGCCGGAATACATGCGATCGACCCAGATGACCGGCCAGATGGCGCGGTTCTACGGGCTGCCGCTCAGGTCCTCGGGATCCTGCGCGGCCAACGTGCCGGACGGGCAGGCGGTCTGGGAGACGTCGAATTCGCTGTGGGCGGCGGTGCAGTCGGGCACCCACATGGTCTATCACGCCGCCGGCTGGCTTGAGGGCGGGCTGATCGCCAGCCCCGAGAAATTCGTGATGGATTGCGAGATCCTGCAGCAGATCCAGCGCTACATGGAACCGCAGGTCTGGGCGACGACCCCCGACGACATCGCCATCGACGCCATTGCCGAGGTCGGCCACAACGGCCATTTCTTCGGCGTCCAGCACACCCAGGATCGGTATACCACGGCCTTCTACCAGCCCTTCCTGAGCGACTGGCGCAACTTCGAGGCCTGGGACGTGGCCGGCGCCGTCTGGACACCGGAACGCGCGCACATGCTGTTCAAGGAGATCATCGCGTCCTTCGAGGAACCGCCGATGGATGTGGCGATCCGCGAGGAGCTGTCCGATTTCGTCGCCCGCCGCAAGGCCGAAGGGGGCGCGCCCACCGACTTCTGACAGGCCCGATGTCGGGCGCCGGTCCGCCTGTGGCGACGGTCGGTGGTTCCGGCTGCCGGGGTGCCTGTGTAAGGATCGCGGTCAGCCCGAAGGAAGCCGCCCCATGACCTCGCCCGCGTCGCCCGCAACGTCCGATCCCATCCGCCGCCGTCTTGCCCTGACCCTGCTGGGCGGGCTGGCGGCCTCGGGGCTCTGGGCGCTGACAGGGGCCGAGGCGCTGCAGGATCGCGCGCCGGGCCTCTTCCTGCTGCTGCTGGCGGGGCTCAGCACCTGGGCGGTCGTCGCCCTGGCCCTGGCCGGACCGCTGCGCCTGGGCCGGGCCCTGGCCGGCGCGCTGATTCTGGCGCTTCCGGCGGCGGGGCTGCTGCGCCTGGCCGGCCAGCGCTATGTTCAGCCGCTGGACGTGCTGCAGGCGCCCGGCACGCTGACGATCTTCCTGCTGGCGGTCTTCGTGGCCACGCCCTTCCTCGGCGTCGCGCTGGCGCGTCGGCCTCCGGTCCTGTCCTACCCCGCGCTGTTCCAGACCGCCTGGTCGATCACCATCCGCTTTGCGGCGGCCGGGCTGTTCACCGGCGTGGTCTGGGGGCTGCTGTACCTGTCGGACGCGCTGCTGGGGATCGTGGGTATCGACGCGATCGGCGATGTCATCGACATCGACGGCGTGCCCGCCGCGCTGACCGGCGCGGCGCTGGGGCTGGGCATCGCCGTGATCCATGAACTGCGCGAGGTCGTGTCTGCGCTGGTGCTGCTGCGTCTGCTTCGGCTGCTGGTCTGGCCGGTGCTGGCCGTGGTCGCCGTTTTCCTGGTGGCGGTGCCGCTCCGCGGGCTCTCGGGGCTGGTCCTGGGGCTGTCGTCGGGCGGCACGCTGATGGGCGTGGCGATGGGGGCGGTCACCCTGATCACCTGCGCGCTGGGGCGCGACGACAGCGAGGCGATGCGCCCCGCCATCGCGCCGCGCCTGCTGGCGTTTTCAGTGCCGCTGCTGGCGGGTCTTGGCGTCTGGGCCGTGGCGCTGCGGGTTGGCCAGTACGGGCTGACGCCCGACCGGGTGCTGGCCGGCACTGTCGCCCTGGTGCTGCTGGCCTACGGCCTGGCCTATGCGGGCGCGGCGCTGCGCGCCGCGGGCTGGATGGCGCGGCTGCGCCGCGTCAACGTCTGGCTGGCGCTTCTGGTGATCGCCGTGTCCTGCGCCTGGATGACGCCGCTGCTGGACGCCGCCCGCCTGTCGGCGGCCAGCCAGCTTGCCCGCTTTGCCGACGGCCGGGCGACGACCGGGCAGCTGCCGCTGTGGCGGATGCAGACCGATTGGGGCCGCGCGGGACAGGACGCGCTGGCCGAACTCGAGGCGATGACCGACCATCCCGAACACGCCGCCCTTGTCGCCGCGATCGAGGCCGTGCGCCGGGGCGAGCCTTGGCACCGGGCGCTGCGCGATCCGGGCGGCGACCGGCTGCAGATGGCGACCGACCTGGCGCTCTGGGTGCCGGTGCGGCCCGACGGCGCGCTGGATCCCGACAAGCTGGCCGACATCCCGCCCTATTGGCTGCGGCAATGGCACGATCTCTGCGCGCCAGAGGCCGACGGCCCGGCGCGCTGTGTCTTCGTTCGGGGCCGCTTTGCCGCCGATCTGCCGGCCGCCGACCAGGGCGTGATGATCGAACGCGACACCGACGGCACCCACATCGCCCAGCACATCCGCTGGCCCGGGCCGGAGGTTCTGGCGATCGACACCGCCGCCGGTCTGCCCGAGGACGCCATCGCCCGGATCCTGGACGGCGACGTCCCCCTGACCCCGGTCGAAACCGAAGCGCTGGATTTCGGCACGATCCGCATCGCACCGGGGCTGCGGGCCACCAAATAACGAAAATTGCGACCATTGAGGCGGCCTTAACCACCCGTTTGCGACAGTAGGCGCGCCAATGGGTGAAACGAAGATGCACGGTTTGATCAACAGGGGCATCCAGTCCTTTGTGTGCAACACATATGGGGTGGAACGCTGGATGAGCGTGACGGCAGAGGCCGGGCTCGGGTTTTCCGAATTCGAATCCATGCTCATCTACGATGACCAGGTGACCCATGCACTGCTGCGCGCGCTGTGCATCGAACTGGGCCAGCCGGAAAGCGAGATCCTGGAAGACCTGGGCACCCACCTGGTGTCCGACCCAAAGATGGAATCCCTGCGCCGCCTGCTGCGCTTTGGCGGCGAGACGTACCAGGAATTCCTGCATTCGCTTGACGAACTGCCCGACCGCACGCGGCTGGCGGTGTCGGACCTGCATCTGCCGCGCCTGGAACTGCGCGAACAATCCGCGCATCAGTTCGCCCTGGTCTGCGCGCCGGGGCTGCGCGGCTATGGCCGGGTGATGATGGGCGTGCTGCGCGCGATGGCCGACGATTACGGCGCGCTGGTCTACCTGGAACACAACGGCCTGCAGGACCAGATCGGGGCCGAGGTCATATCGATCACCCTGGTCGAGGCCGATTATGCCCGTGGCCGCGATTTCGACCTGGGCGCGCGCGCGGGATGACCCGTTTGGCAGAGATGCCGCAGGCGCTGTCGGTTCTGTGCCCGATGCACCTGATCCTGAACGCCGACGGGGTGATCATGCAGGTCGGCCCGACCCTGCAGAAACTGCGCCCCGGGCTTGCGATGACGGGGCTGCGGTTCCTGGACCTGTTCGACCTGATCCGCCCGCGCAGCGCCGCCGGGGTCGAGGACCTGTTCGACAGCGCCCGCACCAAGCTGCGGCTGCAGTTCCGCGATGCGCCGCGCACCGGGTTCAAGGGCATCCTGCTGCCGCTGCCCGAAGGCGGGGGCATCGTGAACCTGTCCTTCGGCTTTTCGGTGCTGGACGCGGTGCGCGACTATGCCCTGACCGGCGCCGATTTCCCCGCCACCGACCTCACGATCGAAATGCTGTACCTGGTCGAGGCCAAGTCGGCCGCGATGGAGGCGTCGCGGTCGCTGAACACCCGTCTGCAGGCGGCCAAGATCGCGGCCGAGGAACAGGCCTTCACCGATACGCTGACCGGGCTCAAGAACCGCCGCGCGCTCAACCACGTGATGACCCGGCTGCTGATCGCGCAGCGGCCTTTTGCGGTGATGCAGCTGGACCTGGATTTCTTCAAGACGATCAACGACACCTACGGGCACGCGGCGGGCGATCACGTGCTGCAGGTGGTGGCCCGCAACATGGTATCGGAAACGCGCGAGACGGATACCGTGGCGCGCATCGGCGGCGACGAATTCGTGCTGATCTTCGACCGGCTGCAGGACCGCACGCGGCTTGAGTCCATTGCCGAACGGCTGATTTCCAGCATCACCGCCCCGATCCCCTTCGAAACCAGGCTCTGCCAGGTTTCCGCCAGCATCGGCAGCGCGCTTTACGACGGCGTCAGCGACAGCGACACGGCGGCGCTTCTGGCCGAAGCGGACGCCGCGCTTTATGCCGCCAAGCGGGCCGGGCGCGGGCGCCACTTTACCTTCGATGCCGAACGGCGCGCCGCCGTCCCCGGGTAGGGTCAGCCCGCCAGGATCGCCGTCGCCGCACGGTCGGCGATCATCATCGTCGGCGCCCGCGTATTGCCCGACGGCAGCACCGGCATCACCGAACAATCCGCCACCCGCAGCCCGTCGACCCCGTTCACCCGCAGCGCCAGGTCCACCACCGCATCCGGGTCCGGCCCCATCCGGCAGGTGCCCGCCGGGTGGCGCATGGATTGCGCCTGCTTGCGGATCGCCTCGTCCAGCGCCCCGGTCCCGCTGGCCGAACCGATCGCGTCTCCGGGCCAGATTTCCGGCCCGACCACGTCCCGCAGGGGCGCCTGGGCATAGAAGTCCTGCGCCAACCGCACCCCGCGCCTCAGCGTCGCGATATCGTCGGGGTGGCTCAGCGCCTCGGCCATCAGGCGGGGCGCATCGGCGGGGTCCTTCGACCGCAGCCCCAGCCGCCCGCGCGACTTGGGCCGCATCAGGATCGTGTTCATCATCATCGCATGCGCCTCCAGCCGGGGCTGGCCGCCGCCGCCCGGGGCGAAGGGGGCAAAGTTGTACTGCAGCTCGGGCCGCCCGTCGCCGTCGGCATCGACGCAGGCGCCCGAATCCAGGTGGGTCGAAGTCAGCAAGCCTTTGCGCCGGAACAGGAAGTTCAGCCCGTTGCGCAGGGCATTGCGACCCCGGTCCTGGCCGTAAAGCCCTTCGATCCCGTCCAGGTAGCGCGTCACCGGCGTGCTCATGTGGTCCTGGTAATTGGCGCCGACCCCGGGCGCATCCTGCAACACGTCGATCCCGTGACGGTTCAGGTCTTCGGCGGGGCCCACGCCCGACAGCATCAGCAGCTTCGGACTGTGGAAACTGCCCGCCGCCAGAACGATCTCGCGCCGCGCCGTCACGACGACCTCGTCGCCCGCCGCATCGCGCGCCTCGACCGCCACGGCCCGCCGAAGGGAAAACCGGATCCGTTCCACCGCGACCGAGGTCATCACCGTCAGGTTTTCGCGCCCCATCTCGGGTTTCAGGAAGCAATAGGCCGACGACTGGCGTTGCCCGGCATGGGCGGTCACCTGGTACCAGCCCGCGCCGTCCTGGGTGGCGCCGTTGAAATCGTCGGTGGGCGGCACGCCGGCGGCGATCGCCGCGTCGATGGCCCGTTGCGCCACCGGGTGCGGCGCGCCCGGATCGGCGACGATCATGCGCCCCTCGGTGCCGTGGTAAGGGCCCGCAAGCCGGGTGTTGCGCTCCTGCCGGCGGAACACCGGCAGAACGTCGTCATAGCCCCAGCCGGTGCAGCCATGCTCCGCCACCCAGCCGTCGTAATCCGCCTTCTGCCCGCGCATGTAGACCATCGCGCCGACCGACGAACTGCCGCCCAGCACGCGCCCCTGCTGGATGTCGGTTATCCGTCCGCCTAATGATCCGTCGGGTTCCGACGTCACCACGTCGACGTAATCGCTGTTGAAAAGCTTCGGGAAAACCGCCGGGATGTGGATCAGCCGGCTGCGATCCGGCCGCCCGCGTTCGATCAGCGCGACCGTGCCGCCGCTTTCGGCCGCCAGACGCGCCGCGATCACGCAACCCGCCGCGCCGCCTCCGACGATGACATAGTCGAATGCCGTTTCCCCGCCCATGCCCGATCCTCCGATGCGCCTGCTGTCGGCGCGCCACCTCATGATGCCCTGCCGCCGGTGGCAGGGGAAGGGTCGCGTCGTTATGACACGACGGTCAGCGCAGCACCGGCGACGGGCACACCGGGGTCCATAAGCGTGACGGTGGCCTGCGGCATGGGGCGCGCGCCGTAAAAAGCGGCCGGTTTCCCCGCAAGGCCGCCTCCAACGATCGCACCATGCGTCCTGTGCCAATTTCCTGGCTTCAATTGGGTGCCGTGCGGCGCGACCTCGTTTTCCGCGACACCGCAAACCGGCTTGGCGGGTGGGAATAGCGCCCGGCGATAAGGTCATGCGCGCAAGATGCAAGGTGACCATGGGCCGGCGAACATGACGACAGGGCGATTTGACGTGCGGCATATCCCGCAGCACGGGGTTTTCCGCGCAAGCCGCGCCGCCGGCAGACCACGCCGGGCGCATCCGAATTCAGGCGCGCAGAAAGGCCGCGACCACGTCGTCGTGAAACAGGCTGCCCGACCGGATGCCGCTGCGCAGATCCTTCGCGAAATGCACGATGTCCTGCCAGAACCGGTCGACGGTGCCGTCTTCAAGCCCCGCGAAATGCGCCCGCCAGGTCGCGCCCAGCCCCTTGGGCAGCCGGTCGTTGCGGGCATAGGCCGCCCCGCCCAGCCGGATCTTCTGCTTGTAATGGCCCAGCGTCCGGTGCGGGAAATGCAGGATCCGCAACCGGTCCCCCGCCAGCTCCGTCTCCCCCGGAACACCTTCGACGGCGTGATTGCCCTGCGCGACCGACACGTCGGGAATGGCCCGGTGCAGCACCTTGCCCGGCAGCGGCCGGCCCAGGTTGTTGCGGCTCTCGGCCTCGAACAGCGTGGTCAAGCTCGGATGGCTGCGCCCGGCCAGCTTGTCGTGGCTGTCGGTTACCACGACGGCGTTGTGCCGCTTGACCGCCAGCGTGCCGGTCCGCGCATCCAGCCGCGACAACAACGCCTTCAGCCCGCCTTCGGTGGGGGTCCAGAATTCGTCGGCATCGTTGTTGATGACCCAGTCCGCCCCGTGATCGCGCGCCGCGTGCCGGGCCATCTGGGTGACCCAGGTGCGCTGGTCATAGGTGTCTTCGGGCTGGTGCAGATATTCGATCGGGATGTCGCGGGACAAGTCCTTCAGGATGTTCCTGGTGCTGTCGGTCGACCGGTTGTCCATCACGATAAAGCTGTCGACGCCAAGCGCCCGGTGAAACCGGATGTTCTCGGCGACGATGTCCTCCTCGTTGCGCACCAGAAGGGTCATCGTGATGTTTTGGCCGGTATTTTGGCCGGTATTTTGGTTGGAATTTTGGCTGGCATTTTGGTTGGGCAAGGGCGGCTCCGCATGGGTCTGGGGCAGGGGACAAGCCCCCGTGTCGGCACGGCAACACCATGGGCCCGGCAGGGGATACCGGGGCCTGGCAGGGGCCGGAAGGGAAAGGCAAAGGGGGGCGATTGCGGCCCGAAAACCGGGTGTTCCGGGGGGCCTGATCGGTCTGCTACATGTCTTGTCTGTCCCGAAATCCTGTCGTCTGGCCAGTCGTGTGGGCAAAACGTTTCAACGCGTCGCAGAGCCAGTTAGCATCCGCAGGAATGCGGGCAACCGGTCCCGGCGGGACATTTCCGAAAAAGTCGAAGTTCCGTGGCGGCAAAGGCGGACACCCGCCTGCCGCGACGCTGCGCCGGGGCGGAAAACCGCCGCAAAGCCAGCATGCTCCCCGCCATTCCAGGGGCACGCCGCGCGCCAATGCAGGGTGGCGGGCCTATGGCCGCAACGCGGATCACAGGCGCCGTGTATCGATGTCATGTGAAAAAGTGGCAGCCCGTAGGGGAATCGAACCCCTCTTTCCAGGTTGAAAACCTGGCGTCCTAACCGATAGACGAACGGGCCACTCTGGGTCGGCGTTTCCGCCGGTGTGTGTCGGCGTTGCCGCCGGTGAGGGGCTATCTAGGCAATCGGCCGGGGGCGCGCAAGCGAAAAAATCGACTCTCAAAGAAGAATTTCCAGACGCCCTCACGTCACCCCGACGTCACCCTGATACCACCATCAAACTGGCCCGACACCCCCCCGATACTGCCCCTGCGTTACCCAGAACCCACCGGCGCGGCATCCTCCAGGCGCAGCTGCACGCTCTGCCGTCCGCCCCAGGTGTTGATGTCCAGCCGCCCCGCCACGTGCACGCGCGCCCGGTCGCCGCGCGTCAGCACCGCGCCCATCGGCCCGTCGAAGGCGCCAAAGGCGATCCCGTCGATCGACGCACCCATCCCGTCGCTCAACGACACCTTCAGGTGCCCGCTGCCCACCTCGCGCGCATGGCGCACCATCAGGTCGGGCAGTGCAAAGCGCGGGGCAGGAGCCCCGGCGCCGAACGGCCCGGCGGCTTCCAGCGCCTCGACCAGCTCCACCGTCGCCGCGCCGGGCATCAGCATCCCGTCCAGTTTCAGGTCCGCCGGCCCCACCGTGCCGGCCCCCTGCCGCCCCAGCAGCTCCGACAGCCGCTCCATCGCCGGCTCCAGCCGGTCGCGCATCACCGTCAGCCCGGCGGCCATCTTGTGCCCGCCGCCCTTGACCAGCAGCCCTTCACCGGACAGCCTGTGCACCGACGCGCCCAGATCCACGCCCGACACCGACCGCCCCGATCCCTTGCCCTCGTCGCCGTCAAAGCCGATGACGACAGCGGGCCGGTTCGTCACCTCCTTCAGCCGCGACGCCACGATCCCCACGACACCCGGATGCCAGCCATCCGCCGCGGCCCAGACCAGCGGCGCGTCCAGCCCCCGCGCCTCGGCCTGCTCCAGCGCGGCCATCCGCACCACTTCCTCGATCGTGCGGCGCTCGGTGTTCAACACGTCCAGCCGTTCCGCCAGCGCCGCCGCCTCGTGCGGATCCAGCGTCGACAGCAGCCGCGCGCCCAGGTCCGCCTGGCCGATCCGCCCTCCGGCATTGATCCGGGGCCCCAACAGGAACCCCAGCGCATAGGTGCTGGGCGCCGTATCCATCCGCGCCACGTCCGACAGCGCCACCAGCCCCGGCCGTTCCCGCCGGGCCATGACCCGCAGGCCCTGGCGCACCAGCGCCCGGTTCACCCCTATCAACGGCGCCACATCGGCCACGGTGGCCAGCGCCACCAGGTCCAGCAGCGCCATCAGGTCCGGCCCCGTCTGGCCCGCCTCGCGCATCTGCCGCCCGGCCTCCACCAGCATCAGGAACACCACCGCCGCGGCGCACAGATGCCCCAGCGATCCATCCTCGTCCTGCCGGTTCGGGTTCACCACGGCCAGCGCCTCGGGCAGCGTCTCGCCGCCCAGGTGGTGATCCAGAACCACCACGTCCACCGGCCCCGTCGCCGCGATCGGCTCGTGCGACAGGGTCCCGCAATCGACGCAGATGATCAGGTCATGCGCCTTCGCCAGCGCCTGCATGGCCGGCACGTTGGGCCCATAGCCCTCGTCGATCCGGTCCGGGATATAAACCGTCGCCTCGCGCCCCAGCGACCGCAGCCAGCTGACCAGCAACGCCGCCGAAGACCCGCCATCCACATCGTAATCCGCGAAAATCGCGATCCTCTGGCGCCCCGACACCGCCGCCAGCACCCGCGCGGCCGCCTTTTCCATGTCGCGCATCGACCGGGGGTCGGGCAGCAGGTCCCGCAGCTGCGGCGCCAGGAACGCCTGCGCCTCCTCGCCGGGCACACCGCGCCGCGCCAGCACCTGGCAGATCGGCCGGGGCAGGCCTGTCGCCTGCGACAGCGCCTCGGCCGCCCGCTCGGTCTCGATCGAAGGCCCGGTCCAGCGCCGCCCGGTCAGCGAGCTCTCAACGCCCAGAAAGGCCATCTCTCATCCTTCCGACCGGGGCGGCGGATGCGCGCCCCTGGTCTTCTTCTTGGCAAAAATACCTCCGCCGGAGGCCTCCGACAGAAGGTCCGGGAGCCCCCCGATCATGTCTCGATGGGCGACCGGTACTGCACCCGCCGCACCGATCCGGTCTTCGACCGCATCAGCAGCGTCTCGGTGGTCAGCCAGCCGACCTCGCGCTTGATCGCGGGCAGCAGGGTGCCCCCCGTGACGCCGGTCGCGGCAAAGATCACGTCCTCGCGCACCATCTCGTCGCGGGTATAGATCTTGTCCAGGTCGGTGATCCCGGCCTTCAGCGCCCGGCCCTTCTCGTCGTCGTTGCGGAACAGCAGGCGCCCCTGGATCTGACCGCCCATGCATTTCAGCGCCGATGCCGCCAGCACGCCCTCCGGCGCACCGCCCGATCCCATGTACATGTCGATGCCGGTGATCGCCGGTTCCGCGCAATGCATCACCCCGGCCACGTCGCCATCGGTGATCAGGCGGATCGACGCGCCGGTCGACCGGACTTCCTCGATCATCTCCTGGTGACGGGGGCGTTCCAGGATGCAGACGGTGATGTCGGACGGCGCACAGCCCTTTTCGGTGGCCAGCGCCGACACCCGGGTGGCGGGCGGCATGTCCAGCGTCACCAGCCCCTCGGAATAGCCCGGCCCGATCGCCAGCTTTTCCATGTAGACGTCGGGCGCATGCAGCATCGACCCGCGCGGGCCCATGGCGATCACGGTCAGCGCGTTGGGCATGTCCTTGGCGGTCAGCGTGGTGCCTTCCAGCGGGTCCAGCGCGATGTCCACGCCCGGGCCGGTGCCGGTGCCGACTTCCTCGCCGATATACAGCATTGGCGCTTCGTCGCGTTCGCCTTCGCCGATGACGACGACACCCTTGATGTCCAGCTTGTTCAGCTGCTCGCGCATGGCGTTGACGGCCGCCTGGTCGGCCGCCTTCTCGTCACCGCGCCCGACCCACCTGGCCGAGGCGATCGCGGCCTGTTCGGCAACGCGGGCCAGGCCCAGCGACAACATGCGGTCGTGGAATTCGACATTGGAGCTCATGGGAACATTCCTTCGAAGTTAATATGTCGGGAACCTTAACGACATTTTGTGAACAGCAATCAGAGGTTTTCGATCCGCAGCACCACGGGATCGCCTTCCATGACATCGGTCTGGGCCATGGCGGCGATTGCGACGTCCAAAGCATCACGCGTGGTCTTGTGGGTCACGATCAGGACGGGCGCGGTGGTGTCGGAATGGCCGTACTGGCGCATCCGGTTGATCGAAATCCCGGCGGTGCCAAGCGCCGTGGCGATCTTGGCCAGCGCGCCGGGTTTGTCGAACAGCCGCATGCGCAGGTAATAGGGGGCGGGCAGGGCGGCGGTGGCCGCCGGCGCCGGGTCCAGGCTGGCCGCCGGCTGCCCGAAGGTCGGCACCCGGAACCCGCGCGCCAGGTCGCAGATATCGCCCATCACGGCGCTGGCCGTCGGGCCTTCGCCCGCACCGGGCCCGCGCAGCACCACCTGGTCCACCGCGTCGCCCTCGATCACCACCATGTTGGTGCCGCCTTCCAGCTGGCCCAGCGGCGAATCGGCGGGCACCAGGCAGGGCTGCATCCGCTGTTCCAGCCCGCGCGGGGTGCGTTGCGCGACCCCCAGCAGCTTGATCCGGTAACCCATGTCGCGCGCCTGGTGGATGTCCTCCAGCTTGATGCGCTGGATACCCTCCAGCTGCACGCTGTCGAAATCCACGCGCGTCCCGAAGGCGATCGACGACAGCAGCGCCAGCTTGTGGCCCGCGTCGATCCCGCCCACGTCCAGGTTCGGATCCGCCTCAAGATACCCCAGCTTGGCGCATTCGTCGAACAGCACGTCATAGCCCTGTCCGGTCGCCTCCATCCGGGTCAGGATGTAATTGCAGGTGCCGTTCATCACGCCCATGACGCGCGTGATCTCGTTGCCGGCCAGCCCCTCGGTCAGCGCCTTGATCACCGGGATCCCGCCGGCGACCGCCGCCTCGAACCGGATCGTCCGGCCGGCGGCTTCCGCCGTCTCGGCCAGCGCCTGTCCGTAATGGGCCAGCAGCGCCTTGTTCGCCGTCACCACGTCCTTGCCGGTCGCCAAAGCCGCCTCGGTCGCCTCTTTCGCGGCGCCTTCATGGCCGCCCATCAGCTCGACAAAGATGTCGATGTCGTCGCGCTTGGCCAGCGCCACGGGATCGCTTTCCCAGGCATAGGACGACAGCGGCACGCCCCGGTCCTTGCCCGCATCGCGGGCGGACACGGCGACCAGCCGGATCTCGCGCCCGGTGCGCGCGCTCAGCAGTTCGGCGTGCTTGCGCAGGATGCGGACGACCCCGACGCCCACCGTACCAAGACCAGCAATTCCAAGCCTGAGCGGTGTCGTCATGTAAAAGGTCCTTCCCGGGGCAATGTTCCGTGTGTCGTGTAGCGGGTTCGGATGGACGGTGCAACGCGGGCGCACCCCCTGCGGAGCCATCGCGCCGACACCGCCACACAGCGATACCGGGCCGCCGGGGCGCCAGCGTCGCGCCCCCGTCCGCCGCCCGCTTTTCGCGCCCTGCCCGGATCGGGGCAGCCCCGTCCGCCGCTGCCCGTTTCTTCGGCGCCCTGCCGCCGCGTCGGGGCGGTCGCCTTGCTGCCCGGCGGGCCACCTGCCCATGATCGGGCAGCACTGACAGAAGGACCGGGACACCAACATGAGCCCAACGACCACACTGACCGGCCAGCGCGCCCTTGTCACCGGCGCGGCCAGCGGCATCGGCCAGGCCTGCGCCCTCGCCCTGGCCGATGCGGGGGCCGAGGTCATCCTCGCCGACCGTGCCGATTGCTCCGCCACCCGCGACAGGCTGGGCGACGCCCGCCAGATCCGCGTCGACGTGTCCGACGCCGGATCGGTCGCCGCGATGTTCGACATCGCCGGTCCGCTGGACATCGTGGTCAATTCCGCCGGCATGCTGATCGAAAGCCCGATCCTGCAGATGTCCGTCGACGATTTCGACCGCCAGATCGCCGTCAACCTGCGCGGCTCCTTCCTGGTGGCCCAGGGCGCGCTGCGGGGAATGGACGCGCAGGGATCGGGCCGCCTGATCCTGATCGCCTCGGAACTGGGCGTGCTGGGGCGCGCCGATTTCTCGGCCTATTGCGCCTCCAAGGCCGGGGTCATCGCGCTCACCCGCTCGCTCGCACGCGAATTCGCCCCGCGCATCCACGTCAACTGCGTCGCCCCGGGGCCGACCGACACGCCGCTGCTCGACATCACCTCCATGTCCCCCGAATGGCGCGCGAAAGAGGCCGACAACCCCCTGCAACGCATCGGCACGCCGGGCGAAATCGCCTCGGCCGTGCTCTGGCTGGCCTCGCCGGGCGCCAGCTTCATGACCGGCCAGACGATCTGCCCCTCGGGCGGCGCCGTAATGCTGTGACGTGATGCACCGAAGGACACCGACATGATCCGAACCCCCATTCCCTGGCCGGGCGGCGCCAAGGTCGCCGTGGCGATCACCTTCGACATGGACACCGACAGCCTGATCCACATCGAAAAGGGCCGCAAAGGCGTCAACTACCTCTCCTCCATCTCGATGCTGCGCTACGGGCCGGACGTCGCCATTCCCCGCATCCTCGACGGCTACAAGCGTTTTGGCCTGAAACAGACCTTCTTCATCCCCGCCTGGTGCATCGAACAGCACCCCAAGGCGGTCGAGGCCATCGTCGACGGAGGCCACGAAGTCGGCTTTCACGGCTACATCCACGAAGCCCCGAACGCGCTGCCCCCCGAAGAAGAACGCTACTGGATGCAACGCTCCATCGACGTGATCGAACGGTTTACCGGCAAACGGCCGCGCGGCAACCGCTCGCCGCTCTACAACGCCTCCCAGCACACGCCGGGCTTCCTGGCCGAGGAAGGCTTCCTTTACGATTCATCGCTGATGGGCGACGACGTGCCCTACCTGCTGGCGACCCCGCAGGGCGAACTGGTGGAACTGCCGATCAGCTGGGCCACCGACGACTGGCCGCCCTACGTGCATTCCATCGACCTCGACTACATGTTCCAGGTCATGGCGCCCGACCGCGCGATGGAAGTGTTCATGGCCGAATTCAACGCCATGCGCCGGGCCGGCGGGGGATTGTGGATCGCGGTCTGGCATCCCTTCGTGTCGGGCCGCCTGTCCCGTTGGCAGCGGATCGAACAGATGATCGAGGAAATGCAGGACACCGGCGACGTCTGGTTCGCCCCGCTGGACGACATCGCCGCCCATTGCAAGGCCCTGCACGACAGCGGCGCCCTGACCCTGCGTCGCGACGACCTCCCTTATTACGGCGGAGCATCGCCCCTGCCGGACCCGCTGCCTTCCTCCATGCCGAAGGACGACTGACATGACCCGCCCCGACGCCTTTCCGCTGCGCGACTACGACCTGCCCGACGGCGTCTCGCGCCACCTCGAGGCGGCGGTGCAATCGGTCTACACCGACCCCGCGATGCTGCAGGCCGAGATACGCGGCGTGTTCGAAAACGACTGGATCATGGTCGGCCGCGCCGGCCTGATCCCCAATCCGGGCGATTATTTCACCTGCCTGGTGGGCGCGAAACCGGTGGTGGTGATCCGCCAGACCGACGGCACCATCGCGGCGATGGGCAATTTCTGCCTGCACCGCTACGCCAAGCTGCTGGACGGCCACGGCACCGCCGGCCGCATCGTCTGCCCCTACCACCACTGGACCTACCAGACATCCGGCGACCTGATCGGCGTGCCCGATCGGGCGGGCTTTGACGCCGACGCGATCAAGGGCCGCCGCCTCGAACCGCTCGCCTGTGACGAAGCCTTCGGCTTCCTCTTCGTCTCGCTGCGCACCGACCTGCCGCCGGTTTCCGACCGGCTGCAGGGGCTCGCCCCCCTGATCGAACGCTTCGGGGTCGAACACTACGAAGACCGCCACGTCATCCACGAGGAAGTCTGGGAGGGCAACTGGAAGCTGGTCATCGAGAACTTCATCGAAAGCTACCACACCACCTACACCCACCCCCGCTCCATCGGCCCGACCAACCCGGGCCACGCCGCCGAATTCGGCCCCTGGGGCGACCCGGGCTTCGCCATCCATTCCAACAGCTATCGCCCCGAGGATACCCCCACCGTCTTCAACCCCGCGCTCACCCCGGAAGAAACCCGCCGCTTTTACGTCATGTCGCTTTTCCCGAACGGCATCGCGGCGCTCGATCCCAACTTCGTCTGGTGGATGTCGCTGGAACCCCTCGGCCCCGGCCGCACCAACGCCCGCTGGGGCCTCTCCTTCGCGCCGGGCCGCATGGCGCAAAAGGATGCCGAGAGTTTCCTCGAGCAGATCAGCGAAGTGATCATCATTGCCACGTCGGAAGAC
The DNA here is from genome assembly GCA_003217735.2 of Marinibacterium anthonyi. Lineage (GTDB taxonomy): Bacteria > Pseudomonadota > Alphaproteobacteria > Rhodobacterales > Rhodobacteraceae > Marinibacterium > Marinibacterium anthonyi. The sequence continues at coordinate 1,346,816 of CP031585.1, forward strand.
AAGGAAATGGTTGCCCGCGTCCAGCAAGGCGCCGCCTTCGCCGCCTCGACCCCCGGCCTCCTGCATGCTCCGCTCGAGCTGAACATCCGCGAGTTCAACACCTACCTCGCCACCAGGATCGCGGAGGTCACTTCGCCCTGACCCGGGACCTGTGCCCACGGGCAAGCGGACGGCCGGGTATTTTTGAAGAGAAAGAAGCAAGGGCGCGGGCACGGTTCAAACGATGTACAAAACGGACAAACCGCGCCGTGGGTTTTGTACAAAACAGCCAATATTCTTCTTCTTGGCCCAAATACCTCGGGGGAGTCCTCCGGCAGGAGGACGGGGGCAGCGCCCCCATATTACCCCCTGGCGTGCAGGATCCGCCCGATGATATTCAGCAGCAACTGCGCCGCCAGGATCGACGTCGACCCCGTCGGATCATAATCCGGCGCGACCTCCACCAGGTCGATCCCCACGATCTTCTGCCGCCTGGCCAGGATCGCGATCAGCTCCAGCACTTCGTAGTAGAGAAACCCGCCATGGCTCGGCGTCCCGGTGCCCGGCGCGATCGACGGGTCGAACCCGTCGATGTCGATCGTCAGGTACAGATCCACGTCCGCGGGCACCCGTTCCGCCACTGCCGCGACGCCTAACGCCCTGACCTGGCGAACGGAAAGGATGTCCGACCCGCGGCTGCGGGCATCGTCATAGCCTTCCTTCGCGGTGGACGACACGTTGCGGATGCCGAACTGGCTCAGCCCCCTGACATAGTCCTTTTCCGACGCGCGCCGCATCGGGTTGCCATGACCATAGCGCACCCCGTGGCGTTCATCGACGAAGTCGAGATGGGCGTCGATCTGCACCACGTGGATCGGTCCGTGGTCGGAAAAAGCGTTTATGCACGGGATGTTGATCGAATGATCCCCGCCCAGCACCACCGGCAGCGCGCCTGCCGCCAGGATCTTGCGCACGCCATGTTCGATGCCGGCGTGGCTGCCAGTCGTGTCGGTGTGCACGATATCGGCGTCGCCCAGGTCCACGATCCGCGCCCCGTCCAGGTAGGTGACGTCGTCTTCGTGGTCATAGGCCCCGGCATGGCCGAAGGCGAAAAGGGTCGAGGCCTCGCGGATGCCACGTGGTCCGAACCGGGCGCCGGCGCGCCACTGGGTGCCGAAGTCGTAGGGCGCGCCCAGGATGCATACATCGGCGTCGATGGCGTCCCAATCTTCGACGTAGGGGTATTTTCCGAAGGTCGCGATGCCCACGAAGGGCAGGTTCAGGCGGCCCTTTTCGTAGCCGTGGCTCATTTCCCCGCCCCCTGAAAATAGGTCGCCGGATCAAAGCTTTGCGGGCGGCCGGGCAGGTTCAGCCTTGGCATCGCGGGCGCGGTTTCCGCGATGACCTGGCCGCGCCGCATCACCATGCGGGGGGCGGGGCGCAGGCGCAGGGCCTCCCAGGACGAGGTCGCGTCGAGCATCACGAGGTCGGCGCTGCAGCCCGGTTCCAGCCCGAAATGGCCCAGTTTCATGATCTCGGCAGGGGCGGTCGTGACGTTGTCGAATGCCGCCGCCAGCCCCGCCGGGTTGGTCATGTGCAGCACATGGGCGGCGACGAACGCCACGTCCCCCAGGGCGCAGCGGCCCAGCGGATACCAGGGATCCAGCACGCAATCCTGCGCGAAACCCACGGTCACCCCGGCTGCCATCAGTTCGGGCACCCGCGCCATGCCACGCCGTTTCGGATAGCTGTCATAGCGGCCCTGCAGGTGGATGTTCACCGCCGGGTTGACCGCCACGTTGATCCCCGATGCGGCAATCCTGGTGATCAGGCGGGCGGCATAGAAATTGTCCATCGAATGCATCGATGTCAGGTGCGAGGCGGTCACCCGGTCATGCAGGCCCAGGCGTTCGGCCTCGTAGATCAGCGTTTCGATCTGGCGGGAATTGGGGTCGTCGTTTTCGTCGCAATGCATGTCGACCATGACGCCGCGTTCGGCGGCGATCTGGCACAGCGCGGTGATCGAGGACCGGCCCAGTTCCGCCGTCTTTTCCAGGTGCGGCGCGCCGCCGACCACGTCGAAGCCCAGGTCCAGCGTCTGCCGGATCGTGTCCGCCATGGTGTCGCGGCAGTAGAAACCCATCTGCGGAAAGGCCACCAGCTGGAGGTCGATGTAATCGGCGACCTCCGCCTTGATCTCGGCCAGTGCCCTGGCGGCGACCAGGTCCGGGTCGGTCACGTCGACATGGGTGCGCACGGCCATCAGGCCCTGGCTGATGGCGATGTCGAAATAGCGTCGGGCGCGTTCCTTGTAGTCGTCAAAGCTGAAATCGGGCGCCATCCGGGCCCAAAGCGCGATGCCCTCGGCCAGCGTACCGCTTTGATTGTATTCGCCATTCATCCCCAGAGACAGCGTCGCATCCAGGTGAAAATGGCAATCGACGAACGGTGTGGACACCAGTCGCCCGCCCGCATCCATCGCGTTGTCGCCGGTCAGGCCGGGGGCGATATCGGCGATCTTGCCGTCCTTGACGGCGATGCCGATTCCCGTCCGCCCGTCGGGCAGGGTGGCGTTTGTGATCACGGTGTCGAAGCTCATGCGCGATATTCCATTCCGAATGCGCCCGCGATCTGGCGGGCCAGCGAGGGGACCAGAGCTTCGACCAGGGCGCGGCCCTTGTCCGCCGACGCGCCCGCCGCCGAGGTCAGCGCCCCGGAATGGCAGACCGACGAGGGGTCGAAGGGATAGACGTCGTAGGGCGGGAACTCCGCCGGGGGATGATCGGGGATCTTGTCGGCGCGCACAAGGTCGGGCCGCAGATGCATCATCGACGACGTTTCCATCACGGCGGCATGTTCCAGTTCCCACGAGATCAGGCCTTCGGGGAACAGCATGTCCTCAAGCGGTTCGTCGATCATGATCCAGTAGCCCAGCTTGACGATCTTGGTGCCTTCGATGCCTTCGGCCTTCAGCATGCGCAGGGCCAGGTCCGAGGCTTCGGTCAGGAACATCTGGTTTTCCATGTGCCCGTCAAACAGCACCACCCGGGTCAACCCGTGGCGGGCGAAATCGCAGATCAGGTCGCGCACCATCAGCGTGTAGGTGTTGCCATCCAGCGAGGCACAGCCGGGCATGTGATTGCCGCCGCCGGACTTGGGCTGGGACTTGTAGCCGTAGGACAGCGTCGGCGCCACGACGGCGTCGATGTGTTCGGCCACCCGTTCGGCCAGCATGGTGGGCATCATCGCATCGGTGCCCAGCGGCAGGTGCGGCCCGTGCTGTTCCAGCGCGCCGGTGGGCAGGATCACGATGGGCGGGCCCCCCTGAATTCGGGCCTTGATGCGGGCGTCCAGTTCGGGCCAGGTCATGTGGTCGAGGCGGGTCATATGTGCACTCATCTCCAGGCGGGCTCCTGTCCCAGGCGGTGGACGCCGACGTCGCGGCCGTTGGCCTTGCGGTGGACCTTCCAGAAGGCGTCCTCGAAGGCGCGGTTCATCGCTTCGGTTTCCGCGTGGGCGGCCAGGAAGGCGGGCATTTCCGCGCGCAGTTCGGCCAGCAGGTCTGCTTCGTTCACGCGCAGGCATTGGCCGTTCTCGGCCATGATCTCTCCATTCACGATGGAATGGGTGATCGACCGGCCGTCTTCGCAATAGACCACGTGGTTGGCGATGTCGTTCAGCGGCGTGAAGGGCAGGGTGTTCAGGTCGATGACCAGCATGTCCGCCTTCTTGCCCACCTCCAGCGATCCCGCCTGGTCCCCCAGGCAGGCCGAGCGGGCGCCGCCAAGGGTCGCGGCGTGGATCACGTCCTGGGCCGACAGCCAGTAATCGGTATCGGGCGTCTGCACATTGTGGATCAGGCCTGCGGCATGCATCACCGGGAACATTCGCGTGGTGTCCGAGGTCGATATCCCGTCCGACCCCAGCGCCACGTTCACACCCGCGTTCAGCAACCGGCGCACCGGCGCCACGCCCGCGCCCAGCTTCTGGTTGGAAATCACGTTGTGCACGACGGAACAGCCCGCATCGCCCATCAGCTCGATATCCGCATCCGTCACCCAGATCGAATGGGCGATGGTGGTGCGTTTCTTCAGCAGCCCGTGGCGGTGCATGTGGGCGATCAGCGTCTCGCCATAGAATTCGTGGCCGGTGACCGCCTGCACCTTGGTTTCCAGGATATGGGTGTGGAAAGGCACGTCATGCGCCTCGGCCATCTCCATCGCCGCCTGCATCAGGTCGACCGTGCAGCGTTGGGGTGCGGACGGGGCCAGCATGAAGTTCAGGCGGCCGGACTTGCCATGCAGGCGCGACAGCGCGTCCTTGCAGATCGCCAGCCAGTCCTCGGCTGCCATGGGCGTTCCGGCATCGGCGCGGGCCTGCACGTCAGCGGGCACGAAATCGCGCGCGAAGGGGATGGTGTCAAGGAACGGCCGGTTGACCACGTGCCCCGAGATCGTCGCGCGCAGGCCGACGTCGTCATAGGCCTGGAACAGCGCGTCCAGCTGTTCGGGAGTCTGGTAGGGGCTTTCGTAGACGTCGTCGGTGACGCAGGTGGTCCCCGTCTTCAGCGATTCAATCGCGCACAGCGCCGTGCGCAGATAGACCAGCCTGGGCGACAGCACCGGCGCGCCCAGGATCGGGTAGGCATACAGCATCCACACCTCAAGCGGCATGGTGTCGTAGCGGCCCTTGTACAACGCCTCGTTCGAATGCATGTGGCTGTTGATCAGCCCGGGCATCACCAGCTTGTCGGTACCGTCGATGACGGTGTCCGCCCCCGACAGGTCCAGCCCGATGCCGATGGCGGCGATGCGATCCTGTTCGATCAGGATGTCGGCGGCAAAGGGAATGGCGCGGTTTTCGGGATCCATGGACAGGATCTGCGCGCCCTTGATGGCGATGCTCATTGGTCTTCCTTCAGGACGTATGCGACCTCGGCCGGCCAGCTGGCGTGAATCGTCGTGCCGACGTCCAGCGACAGCCGGTCAAGTTCGCTTTGTTGTTTCTGAACCTTCATCTCGGTGCCGTCCGCCAGCTCCAGCAGGAGCGTCACGAAGGAGCCGGTGAATTCCTCGGTCAGCAGGGTTGCCGTCACCTCGTTCTCGGCCTCGGTCGGCGTGGCCGACAATGTCACGCGGTCGGCGGGGATGAGGAACACGGCGTGATCGCCTGCGGTCGGCGGATGGCCGTCGGTGGCGCGGAACAGGCCCAGCGGCGTTTCGATCCGCCCGTCCGATATGACCTTGCCGGCGATGATCGTGTTGGCCCCGACGAATTCCGCGACAAAGCGGTTGGCGGGCGCGCGATAGACTTCTTTCGCCGCGCCGATCTGCTGAACGCGGCCTTCGGACATGATGGCCACGCGGTCGGCCAGCGCGAAGGCTTCGGATTGCGAATGGGTCACGTAGATGAAGGTGATGCCCAACTCGCGGTGAAGGCGCTTCAATTCCGACTGCATGTGCAGCCGCAGGTGGGCGTCGAGCGCGGACAGCGGTTCGTCCAGCAGCAGGATCTCGGGTTCCAGCGCCAGCGCGCGGGCCAGCGCCACGCGCTGGCGTTGTCCGCCCGACAGCTGGTCGACCTTGCGTTTCGCGAAGCCGGAGATCCCCAGCCGTTCCATCCATTCGCCGGCCTTCTTGCGGCGATCCGGCGTGGTGGCGCGGCCTTTCTGTTTCAGCCCGAACTCGACATTCTCGGCCACGGTCATGAACGGGAACAGCGCATAGGATTGCCAGACCATCGGCATGTCGCGTTCCCACGGCGGCAGGTCGGTGATCTCGCGGTCCCACAACCTGATCGTCCCTTCGGTGGGAAATTCGAGCCCCGCCAGCATCCGCAGCGTGGTGGACTTGCCGCAGCCCGAGGGGCCCATCATGGCCAGGAATTCGCCCTTTTCCACCTCGAAGGATGTCGGGTGCAGGGCGGTGGCGGATCCAAAGCGCTTGGTCACGCCGTCGAGGGTAAGGATATGGCGCATGGAAGTCGTCATTGGGGGACCTTCAGGATTTGCGCTCGCGCCGGGTGGCAAGCAGTTGCGCCACCCCGGCCAGCGTCACCGAGATGAAGAAGACGATGGAGCCGATGGCGTTGATCCGGGGGCTGACCTGGCCCTGCAGCAGGGCAAGGATGCGCACCGGCAGGGTTTCTTCCAGCCCCGACACGAACCAGGCGATCATGAATTCGTCGAAGGAGACGGCGGCGGTGATGGCGAGCGCCGCGAAGATCGACGGCAGGCACCACGGGATGGTGACCGCGCGCATCGTCATCCAGCGCGAGGCGCCCAGGTTCCAGGCCGCCGGTTCAATGTCGGGCGACATGTCGGCCAGCCGCATCCGGATCAGCGCCATGGCGAAGGGCGCGCAGATGACCACGTGGCCGATCATCACCGCGCGCAATGTGCCCACCAGGTTGATCATGGAAAAGAACGACAGCATCGCCAGGCCAAGGATCAGCACCGGCACGGTGGGGGGCAGGGCGGCCAGCGCAAGGTAGGGCGTCTTGCCGGTGAAGTTGAAGCGGTAGTCGGTGTAGGCGGTGGCGAAGCCGATGAAGGTCGACACCACCGACACGACGCCCGAGACCTTGAGCGACCTAAGGAACCCCGCCCGCACCGTGTCGTCCGTCAGGATCGCCCGATACCACGTCAGCGAGAACCCGCCCCAGGGCAGCGACGGAAAGCGGTCGGCGTTGAAGGAAAAGACGACGATCGAGGCGATCGGTGCCAGGATGAAGACGAAGACCAGCACCGTCCAGATGGCCTGCACGCGGTCCCTCATTTGCGGCCTCCGGGCTTGCCGTAGGCGGCAAACAGCGACCCGAACAACACGACGATCAGCGTCACCACCATCGTCACCGCCACGACCGAGGCGCGGGGCCAGTTGTTGCCGGATTTCGTCTGGTCGACGATCAGGATCGACATGGTGGGCGGCTTGCCCCCGCCCAGGTATGCGGGGCTGACGTAATCGCCGAACGACAGGATGAAGGCGAAGGTGGCGGCAAGGATCAGCCCGACGCGGGCGGCGGGGATGGTGACGGTCAGCGTGGTCTTCAGCGGCCCGCAACCCAGGTTGTGGGCGGCGCCGATCAGGTCGCGGTTCACGTTGGACAGCGCGAACAGCTGGATCAGCATCACCAGCGGCAGGCACAGCGTCAGGTAGCCCACGCAGGCGCCGAAGGTGTTGTTGAGCATCTCGAACGGGCCAAGTCCCAGCCAGCCGAAGACCACGTTCAGCACGCCTTCGGTCGACAGGATGATCTTCCACGAATAGACGCGCACCAGGTAGCTGGTGAAGAACGGCGTGATCAGCAGGAACATGGCCCAGCGGCGGGTGGACGGTTTCGCCTTGAACGCCAGGTAATGCGCCGCCGGAAAGGCGATGACGCTGGCCAGCACGGCGACCAGCAGCGCCAGTTCGAACGTGTGGACATAGGCCTTCCAGAAATAGTCGCGGGTGAACATCCTGTCCCAGTTCGACAGGACGAAGTCGGGCGTCAGGCGATAGTTCTTCACCACCCAGAAGCTCATCGACACGAGCACGAGCAGCGGCGCGAGGAAGAAGGCGGTCTGCCAGATCAGCGAGGGCGCGGCCCAGAAGGCGGCGAACCCATCGATCAGGCGGCGGGGTGTCTTTGGTTTGGCCATGGGGGCTGGGTAGTCTGAATTGGGGGGCCGCCCCGGGGTGGAGCGGCCCGGAAAGCGTTACGCCTTGAAGTCGGTGAAGGCGTCGGTCCAGTCCTCGATCGGCTGCTGGACCGGGGTCCGGCGGATGTTGATCTTGCCCTCGGCATAGTCGTCCATGACGTTGTTGTCGCTGAAGGTCAGGCGCAGGCGCTTGGCCGCGTCGGGGTTGGTCTCGTTCAGGACTTCCCAGCCCTTCTTGGACGGGATCGACGCGTTGTAGGCGGGCATCACGGCGGACCGGGCCTGTCCTTCGGGCGATGTCATGTACTGGATGTATTCCTTGGCCAGGTCTGCCTTGGGGGTGTCCTTGCCGATGCACAGGCTTTCGGTCCACTGCACGCCGCCTTCCTTGGGCACCCAGGACGACACCGGCACGCCGTCGGCGGCCAGCAGCTGGGTGATCCAGTCGCCGACGCCGGGGATGATCGCCGCGTCGCCGTTGGTCAGCGACGAGAACGTGTCGGCCATGGAATAGAACCCGGTGGTCTGCGGCTTGACCTCGTCCATGAAGCCCAGCAGGGCGGCGAATTCGTCATCGTTGATGTCGTAGGGATGGCCGATGTTGCCGGCGCCGCACGACAGGCAGCCCATCGACGGCAGGTACCAGTCGAAATAGCCCACCTTGCCGGTCAGCTTGGGGTCCATCAGGATCTGGTAGGTGTCGACCTCTTCGCGGGTCAGCACGTCGGTGCGGTAGGACACGCCCAGGTAGCCGAAGCGGATGATGACCGAATACAGCGTGTCGTCGATCCAGTGGCCGGGGAAGTGCTGGAATTCGGGGAAGAAATCCTCGAACGGGTAATCCTCGGGCGTCAGGGGCTGGATGAACCCGCCCTGCATCAGCTGGATCACGTATTCGGCGTCCGACAGGATCAGGTCATAGGTGCCCACGGGGCTCTGGTTGACCAGCGCCACCATGTTGTCGCCGCCCACGTATTCCTTGGCCACGACCTTGATGCCGGTGGCTTCTTCGAACGGGCCGATGACGGCGGGGTCGGTGTGGCCCGGCCAGGTCAGCAGGTTCAGCGTCTTGTCGCCGTCCTGCGCGCGCACGATCGACGGCGCGGCCAGCAGCGTGGCGCCGGCGCCGATCCCCTGAAGCACGCTCCGGCGCTGGATCAGGCCGGATGTCGGTTTGATGAGTTTGGTCATGTTACCATCCCTGTCGTCTGGTCTTTGAGTTGGTCTGTTGGATCGTTGAACGGTTCGAAGCCGGGCTGTTCGCTCCACAGCTTCAGGACTGCGCGGCTTTCGTTGGCCAGCAATTGTGTCGCGGGGATCGCCCTGTCGTGCAGCGGGCTTCGCACCAGGTCGCTCAGCGGCTGCAGCTCGAAGCCCAGCGACTTGCAATCGTTCAGCGTGGCCGCGTAGTACAGCGTGTCGATGCGCGCCCAGAACATCGCGGCGACACACATCGCGCAAGGTTCGCAGGTGGTGTAAAGCGTGCAGCCCGACAGGTCCCATGTGCCCAGGGTGCGCCCGGCATCGCGGATCGCCTCGATCTCGCCGTGCGATGTGGCGTCGTTGTTGTTGAACACATTGTTGACGCCTTCACCGACGATCCGGCCATCCTTGACGATGACGGCACCGAACGGCGCCGCGCCGGTCTCGATCATTGCCTTGCGGCTGATCTCGATCGCACGTGCCATGAAATCGGATGGCTCCGGCATGATCGACCCCCATTTTCTCCCAGTCACGGCGCCACTGCGGCGGATCGGGCGCCAAACTGTCAACGAGAGCACGTTGCTTTGCGGCACGCCCCAAAGCTTCGCCCAGTGATTGTGCGTATTTTCTATCTTTTGGTCAAAAATGCGGCGGCGGGCCATTGTGGCCGGCATGAGGCGGCCGTCGGCATTGCGCGGGGGGCTACCGTGCCCGGAATTTGGGCCGAACGGGGCCGAACGGGGCCGGTAATCGGGCCGTCGGCCTGCCCGGCGCGTCCAACAGGAGGAAGCCATGCTGATCGCGCACCTGTCCGATCCGCATCTGCGGGCAAAGGGGCAGCTTTACCAGGGGCTGGTCGACACCAATGCGCTGTTCGACCTGGCGCTGGATGCGCTCCTGGCGCTGGATCCGCAGCCCGATATCGTGATCCTCACCGGCGACCTTGTCGACGAGCCCACGGCCGAAGACTATGCCCAGGCCACCGCGAAGCTGTCGCGCATCCGCCAGCCGGTCTATGCCATCCCCGGCAACCACGACGAACGCGAGGCCTTTCGCGGCTGCCTGTCCGGGGCGGGATACCTGCCGGACGATGGCCCGCTGCACTACGTGGTCGACGGCGCGCTGCGGGTGGTGGCGCTGGATGTCACCGTGCCGGGGGAACATCACGGGCAGGTGGATGCGGCGGCGGCATCCTGGCTGGACCGCACGCTGGCGCAGGCGCCCGACGTGCCGACCCTGGTGATGATGCACCAGCCGCCGATCCTGTCGGGCATCGACTGCATCGACACCTACAATTGCCGGGGCGCCGATCTGCTCGAGGCGGTGCTGTCCCGTCACGGCCAGGTCGAAAGGTTGCTGTGTGGTCATGTCCACCGCTACATGCAGGCGCGGTTCGGAGGCACCATGGTGATCACGGCGCCCAGCACGGCGACCTCGATCGCGCTCCGCCTGGGCCCTGATGCCGCGCCGGCGTCGGTTCTTGAGCCGCCCGCGCTCTTGCTGCACGACCTGCGGCCCGGCCGGCCGCTGATGACGCATCACGTGCCGATCGGCCGGTTTCCGGGGCCGTTCCCGTTCTTTTGAATGCCCGTGTCCATGGCCCATACCCGTCCGCCCGCTTGACCAAAGGGGTCCAAGCCGCCATGACCGAGGCGGCCCGTCCGCGATCGCGGCGGCGCCGATGAGGATGGAAGAGGACCTTACATGGCCGACAGCAAGGCCGCGCCGGGCAAGACGGAGCCGCGCGAGAAATCGAAGAAGATCGGATCGCTGGCGGCGCTCTGGCCATTCATGCGCCCCTACCGGCTGCTGATCCTGCAGGCCCTTGGCGCGCTGGTCCTGACGGCGGCGGTGTCGCTGACGCTGCCCCTGGCGGTCCGCCGGGTGATCGACAACTTCCGCACCGGCGATTCCGAACTGCTCGACAAGTACTTCCTGGCCGCCCTTGTCATCGCCGCGCTGATGGCCGTGGGGTCGGGCCTTCGCTATGCGCTGGTGACCCGGCTGGGCGAACGGGTGGTGGCCGACATCCGCAAGGCCGTCTTTGACCGCGTCATCGGGATGAGCCCGGCCTTCTTCGAAAACATCATGACCGGCGAGGTTCTCAGCCGCATCACCACCGACACCACGCTGATCCAGTCGGTGGTGGGCTCGTCGATCTCGATCGCGCTGCGCAACACGCTGATGTTCATCGGCGGGCTGATCCTGATGACCCTGACGTCGGCCAAGCTCAGCGGGCTGGTCCTGTTGCTGGTGCCGCTGGTCATCGTGCCGATCCTGACGCTGGGCCGCCGCCTGCGCGCGATCTCGAAGGAAAACCAGGACTGGATCGCGGCGTCCTCGGGCAATGCATCCGAAGCGCTGGGGGCGGTGCAGACCGTCCAGGCCTTCACCAACGAGATCGCCAGCCGCACGGCCTTCGGCGAGGTGACGGAAACCTCCTACGACGTGGCCCGCCGCCGCATCCGCACGCGGGCGGCAATGACCGTGATCGTCATCTTCCTGGTGTTCACCGGCATCATCGGCGTGCTCTGGATCGGGGCAAACGACGTGCGTTCGGGCCAGATGTCGGACGGCACGCTGGTGCAGTTCCTGATCTACGCGGTCATGGTGTCCGGCGCCGTCGCCGCCCTGTCCGAGATCTGGGGCGAGCTGCAGCGCGCCGCCGGGGCGACCGAACGGCTGGTCGAACTGCTGCAATTGCAGGACAGCGTGCAGGACCCGGAAACCCCCGAACAGATGCCCCTGCCGGTGCGCGGCGACATCGCCTTCGAGGACGTGCATTTCCGCTATCCCGCACGCCCCGAACGCGCCGCGCTGGACGGTGTCAGCCTGAATGTGAAGGCGGGCGAGACGGTGGCATTCGTCGGCCCCTCCGGCGCGGGCAAGACGACGATCCTGCAACTGCTGCTGCGCTTTTACGACCCCGACCAGGGCCGCATCACGCTGGACGGCGTCGACCTGGCCACCGTCGCGCGCAAGGACTTCCGCCAGGCGATGGCGCTGGTGCCCCAGGATCCGGTGATCTTTGCCGCCTCGGCGCGGGACAACATCCGCTTCGGCCGCCCCGATGCCACCGATGCCGAAGTCGAGGCCGCCGCCAAGGCCGCCGCCGCGCATGATTTCATCGCCGCCCTGCCGCAGGGATACGAATCCTACGTCGGCGAACGCGGCGTGATGCTGTCGGGCGGCCAGAAACAGCGCATCGCCATCGCCCGCGCCATTCTGCGCGACGCGCCCGTGCTGCTGCTTGACGAGGCGACCAGCGCGCTGGACGCCGAAAGCGAACGGCTGGTGCAGGACGCGGTCGACCGGCTGTCGCAGGGCCGCACCATGCTGGTCATCGCCCACCGGCTGGCCACGGTGAAGAAGGCCGACCGCATCGTGGTGATGGAAGACGGCCGCATCGTCGCCCAGGGCACCCATGACGCGCTGGTCGGCCAGGGTGGGTTGTACGCACGGCTGGCGCGCCTTCAGTTCACCGACGGCATCGCGGCGGAATAGGCAGGGTGACGTAGCGGAGCCTTATCCCTTGCGTGAAAACAAGGATTTAGGCCGCAAATTGCGTCACGTCAGATGGGCTCCAGCCGCCTTGCGTACGGGCGGCATTCCCATATCCTGCCGCCAAGGGAGATTTGAAGCGGGCTGACCGGCTTCAAAAGAGGGGAGAGCAGGCGCATGGGATTTGCGACGCTGGCGGACAAGATCGCCATTGAATCCGAAATGGAATGGGCAGACCGGGATCTGCCGAAAACGCTTTACGGGCTGCTGGACCAGGCGGCCCGCGCCTATCCGACCCACAAGGCGACCAGCTTTCAGCTGACATCCGGCCCGACCGACAAGGCCGAGACGCTGACCTTCGCCGAACTGCACGCCCGGGTCTGCCAGGCCGCCAACGCCTTTCGCGCAGGCGGCGTGGGCGAGGGCGACGTGATCTCCTATATCCTGCCCAACTGCAACGACACGCTGGTGACCTACCTGGGCGGCGCAATCGCGGGCATCGTCAACCCGATCAACCCGCTGCTGGAACCCGGCCAGATCGCCGCGATCCTGCGCGAAACCGGGTCGAAGGCCGTCGTCACGCTGAAGGCCTTTCCCCACACCGACATCGCCCAGAAGGTGGCCGAGGCGGTGCGCCACGCGCCCGGTGTCCGCACGGTCTACGAGATCGACCTGAAGAAATACCTTGCCCCGCCGAAATCCTGGCTGGTCCCGCTGATCCGGCCCAAGGTCGAAGGCGCGCCGCACGCCGATTACCACGGATTCGACAAGGCCCTGTCGAAACAGCCCCAGACCCTGGCCTTTGCCGACGCCAAGGGCGACCGCCCGGCCTTCTACTTCCACACCGGCGGCACCACCGGCATGCCCAAGGTCGCCCAGCATTACTATTCGGGCGCGATCTACAACGGCTGGCTGGGGCAAAGGCTGCTTTATTCCGACACCGACGTGGTGATGTGCCCGCTGCCGCTGTTCCACGTCTTCGCCTGCTACCCGATCGTCATGGGCACCATCGCGGCGGGCGCGCAGCTGGTTTTTCCGACACCCGCCGGCTACCGCGGCGAGGGGGTGATGGACAACTTCTGGAAGCTCTGCGCGCGCTGGAAGGTCACCTTCATCTTCTCGGTGCCGACCGCGATATCGGCCCTGATGCAGCGGCCGATCGATGCCGACGTGTCGTCGGTGAACAAGTGTTTCTCGGGCTCTGCGCCACTGCCGCAGGAATTGTTCCGCCGCTTCGAGGAAGCGACCGGCATCGACATCATCGAAGGCTATGGCCTGACCGAGGCGACCTGCCTGGTGTCCTGCAACCCGACCGACGGCGAAAAGAAGATCGGCAGCGTCGGCATCCCCTTCCCGCATACCGAGGTCCGCATCCTGCGCGCCACACCCGACGGGCCGGTGCCTTGCGGCGCCGACGAGGTGGGCGAGATCTGTGTCTGGAACCCCGGCGTCCTGCCCGGATCGACCTACCTGGCGCAGGACAAGAACCACAACCTCTTCCACCACGACATCTATTTGCGCACTGGCGACCTGGGCCGGCTGGATGGCGACGGCTATCTCTGGATCACGGGCCGCGCCAAGGACCTGATCATTCGCGGCGGCCACAACATCGACCCGGCCGAGATCGAAGAAGCATTGCTGGGCCACAAGGCGGTGGCCTTCGCCGGTGCCATCGGCCAGCCCGATGCGCGGACGGGCGAGATGCCCTGCGCCTATGTCGAACTGGTCGCCGGCGCCACCGTGTCGCCCGAGGAACTGCTGGAGTACTGCAAGGTCCATGTTCACGAACGCGCCGCCCAGCCCAAGCATATCGCCATCGTGGACGAACTGCCGAAGACGGCCGTGGGCAAGATCTTCAAGCCGGAGCTTCGGAAGGAGGCGATCACCCGCGTCTACAACCGCGCGCTGGAAGACGCGGGCCTTCCCGCCCGCGTGATCGAGGTCGTCGACGACCGCAAGCGCGGCCTTCTGGCCCGGCTGGACAGCAACGGGGCCGACCCCGAGGCGGTGTCGAAAGTTCTTGATGCCTTCGTCCGGCCATGGGAGGTGTCCTCGTGACAGGGGTAACCACGACCGGGGCACCATGGATTACGCAGAGCTGATCGACGACGAAACCTGGGCGTTCATCGCCAGGACGAACAGCTACTACCCTCCCGACGCCGTCACCCGCAGCATCGAGGACCAGCGCCGCGTCTACGACGTGATGTGCCGGGCCTTCTTCCAGGGCTATCCCGAGGGCATCACCGCGACCGACATCAAGGCCGACGGCGTGCCTTGCCGGCTGTATTCGGCGGGCGACCCTTCGGTGACTGTGATGTACTTCCACGGCGGCGGCTTCGTGGTCGGCGGGCTGGCCAGCCACGACGACGTCTGCGCCGAGATCTGCCAGCAGACCGGCTATCGCGTCCTGTCGGTCGATTATCGCCTGTCCCCCGAACACAGGCACCCGGCGGCCTTCGATGACGCCTGGGCGGCAACGAAATGGGCGGCTGAACACTTTCCCGAACCCCTCGTGCTGGCTGGCGACAGCGCCGGCGGCAACCTGGCCGCGGCGGTGGCTCATCACGCCCGCGGCAAGCTGACCTCGATCGTGGGGCAGGTGCTGATCTACCCGGGCCTGGGCTTCGATCCGCAATCGGCATCGGCCATCGAACATGCCGAAGCCCCGATGCTCACCCGTGACGAGCTGCTGTTCTACCGCACGATCCGCACCGGAGGCGAGGAGCCGCCCGAAGACGACCCGACCTTCGCTCCGCTGAACGACACCGATTTCTCGAACCTGCCGCCCACGGTGATCTTCACCGCCGATTGCGACCCGATCCGCGACGACGGCCACCGCTACCGCGACAAGCTGGCCGAGGCCGACGTGCCGGTCGAATGGATCAACGAGGAAGGCCTGGTGCACGGTTACCTGCGCGCCCGCCATTCCGCCACCCGCGCGCATGAGAGCTTCGAGCGTATTTCACTTGCCATCGAAGCCCTCGGACAGGGGCTCTGGCCTTACTCGTGAAATGGGGGCACTGCCCCCGTCGTGGCCAGCCACGACTCCCGGGGGTGAACTGGCCGTCAGGCCAGGAGGGGGCAGCGCCGCCTAGTGACCGGCGCTTTCCATCTTGCGATGGGCCAGGACTTCTTCCAGCCAACCAATCTTCATCGCCGGCACCGAGCTGAGCAACAGATCGGTGTAATCGTCGAACGGCGGTGCCAGGACCTGGCTCTTGGGGCCGTAGCGGACGACGTTGCCCTGGTACATGACCGCGATGCTGTCGGCGATGGCGCGAACGGTGGCGAGGTCATGGGTGATGAACAGGTAGGCCACGTTCTGCTTCTTCTGCAGGTTCAGCAGCAGCTTCAGGATCCCGTCCGCCACAAGCGGGTCCAGGGCCGAGGTGACCTCGTCACAGATGATCAGTTTGGGGTCGGCGGCAAGCGCGCGTGCGATGCAGACCCGCTGCTTTTGCCCGCCCGAGAGTTCGGCCGGATAGCGGTCGATGAAGCCGTCGCCCATCTCGATCTGTTCCAGCAATTCGGCCACGCGCTCGCGCTTCTTGCGGCCCCTCATGCCGAAGTAGAATTCCAGTGGGCGGCCGATGATCGTGCCGACGGTCTGGCGCGGGTTCATCGCGACGTCGGCCATCTGGTAGATCATCTGCAGTTCGCGCAGGTCTTCCCGAGACCGTCCCGCAAGGGCGGGCGCGAGGGTGCGGCCGGCAAAGGTGATGTCGCCGGCGGACGGCGGCAGCAAGCCGGTGATCACCCGGGCGAGGGTGGATTTGCCCGAACCGCTTTCGCCCACCACGGCCAGGGTCTGGCCAGGCGCCAGGTCGACCGAGATGTCCTTGAGCACGTCGAACTTTGTGCCCGAATACCGCGCGGTCACGTTGCCGACGCTCAGCACCGGTTCGGCCGGGGCCTTTTCCGGGTGGTCGATCTGGCGGACCGAGACCAGCGCGCGGGTGTACTCTTCCTGCGGCGCGTTGATGATCTGGTCGGCACTGCCGTATTCAACCTTCTCGCCGTAGCGCAGCACCATGATGTTGTCGCTGACCTGGGCCACGACCGCCAGGTCATGCGTGATGTAAAGGGCAGCGACGCCGGTGTCGCGGATGGCGTCCTTTATGGCGGCCAGAACCTCGATCTGGGTGGTCACGTCCAGCGCGGTCGTCGGTTCGTCGAACACCACGAGGTCGGGTTGCGGGCACAGCGCCATGGCCGTCATCGCGCGTTGCAGCTGCCCGCCCGAGACCTGGTGCGGATAGCGGTTGCCGAAGGTTTCCGGGTTGGGCAGCCCCAGCTTGCGGAAGAGCGCGACGGCGCGGGTCTCGGCCTCGGATTTCGAACAGCGGCCGTGGTGCAGGGCGCCTTCGGTGACCTGTTCCATCAGCTTCTTGGCCGGGTTGAAGGCGGCGGCGGCGGACTGGGCGACATAGGTCACCTCGGCACCGCGCAGATCGCGCAAGCCCCGAAGTCCGCCCTTGAGGATGTCGCGACCGTTGATCCAGACCTCTCCGCCGGTGATCTCGACGCCGCCGCGGCCATAGCCCATGGAGGCCAGGCCAATGGTCGACTTGCCGGCGCCGGATTCCCCGATCAGGCCCAGAACCTTGCCCTTCTCCAGCGAGAAGGACACGCCCTTGACGATCTCGATGTCATGCGGCTTCTCGCCCGGGGGATAGACCGTGGCGCCGATCCTGAGGTTCTTCATCTCGAGCATCGCGTTCATCCGCGGCCTCCTTTCAGGCTGGTCGTTCGGTTCAGGATCCAGTCGGCGACCAGATTGACCGAGATGGCCAGCGTGGCGATGGCCACGGCCGGGTAAAGCGCGGCGCCGATGCCGTAGACGATGCCGTCGGCGTTTTCCTTCACGATGCCGCCCCAGTCGGCCTCGGGCGGTTGCACGCCCAGGCCCAGGAACGACAGGGTCGACACGAACAGAACCATGAAGATGAAGCGCATGCCCATCTCGGCGACGAGGGGGGACAGCGCATTGGGCAGGATCTCGCGGAAGATGATCCAGCGGTAGCCTTCGCCGCGCAGCTTGGCGGCCTCGACGTAGTCCATCACGTTGACATCCACGGCGACGGCGCGGGACAGGCGATAGACGCGCGTGCTGTCCAGAAGACCCATCACCAGGATCAGCATCGGCACCGTGACCGGCATGACCGACAGGACCACCAGCGCGAAGATCAGCGTGGGGATCGACATCAGCAGGTCGACGAAACGGGACAGGATCTGGTCGGGCCAGCCGCCCAGGACAGCGGCGGTAAAGCCAAGGGTCGCCCCGGTGGTGAAGGACAGGATCGTGGCGGCCGTGGCGATGAAGATCGTCGTGCGCCCGCCGTAGATCATGCGCGTGAACAGGTCGCGGCCGATGTTGTCGGTGCCCAGCAGGAACTGGTCCGAAGACGGTTCCCACACGCCGCCGACCACTTCGGCCATGCCGTAGGGGGCGATGAGCGGGGCGAAGATGGCCATCACGAAATAGCAGGCCGTCAGGATGAGCCCGATCAGGGCTGCAGGGGGGATCCTCATGCCGGGTCCTCCTGTCGCGGTCGGGGGAGAATATTCGCCGAATATTCTCGGTCGCGAAAATTCGGCGAATTTTCTGCGGCG
This sequence comes from Marinibacterium anthonyi, assembly GCA_003217735.2. Classification (GTDB taxonomy): domain Bacteria; phylum Pseudomonadota; class Alphaproteobacteria; order Rhodobacterales; family Rhodobacteraceae; genus Marinibacterium; species Marinibacterium anthonyi. Next base: position 1,364,754 of record CP031585.1, read on the forward strand.
AAGCGGGGTGTCTCGGTCTGTCGTCCGATCATTTCGGATGCCTCAGGCGCGGGTTCGCCAGGATCGACACGATATCGGCCACCATGTTCAGCCCGATATAGACCGCCGCGAAGATCAGACCGCAGGCCTGCACCACCGGCACGTCGCGTTTGGACACGTGATCGACCAGGTACTGACCCATGCCGGGATAGACGAAGACCACTTCGACCACCACGACGCCCACCACCAGGTAGGCGAGGTTCAGCATCACCACGTTCACGATCGGCGCGATGGAGTTCGGGAAGGCATGTTTCCAGATCACCTTGAAGGTGTTCAGCCCCTTCAGCTCCGCCGTCTCGATATAGGCCGACTGCATCACGTTCAGGATCGCGGCCCGGGTCATGCGCATCATGTGCGCCAGCACCACCAGCGTCAGCACGGTCACCGGCAGGGCGATCGCCTCGAGCCGGGTCAGCACGTCCGCATCCGGCCGGTAGCCGATGGCGGTCGACGGGAACCAGCGCAGTTTCACGCCCAGGAAGAACATCAGCAGATAGCCGATCAGGAATTCCGGCAGCGAAATCGACGCCAGCGTGACGGCCGAGATCAGCTTGTCGGGCCAGCGGTCGCGGTAGCGCACCGACAGAAGACCCAGGAAGACCGCCAGCGGCACGGCGATGATCGCCGCCCAGAAGGCGAGGAAAAGCGTATTGCGGAAGCGGGATGCGAGGCTCTCGGCAATGTCCTGACCAGAGGTCAGTGCAGTGCCCAGATCCCCGTGCAACACCCCCGTGGCCCAACTGATGTAGCGCGTCAGCGCGGGTTCGTTGAGGCCGAGATCGCGGCGCAGGTTGGCCAGCGCTTCCGGGGTGGCCGATTGGCCGAGGATGGACTGGGCCACGTCTCCGGGCAGGATGATCGTACCGACGAAGATCAGCACCGAGACGAGGAACAACAGCATCAGACCCAGCGCAATGCGCTGGGCCAGGAGTGTCAGAATGGAGGACATCTCAGTCGACGACCCACATCTTCATGGGCGCGTAGCTGTTCATCAGGGCATAGCCCGCCACGCCTTCCTTCCAGCCGGCGACGCGGTCCGAGCTGGCATCGAGGAAGTCGTTGAACATCGGGCAGATCAGACCGCCTTCGTCGCGCACGATCGTGCCCATGTCGGCATACATCTGCTTGCGCTTGGCCTGGTCCAGCTCGCCGCGCGCCTTGATCAGCATGTCGTCGAACTGGGGGTTGTCAAAACGCGTGTCGTTCCAGTCCGCCGTCGACAGGTAGGCGGTGGTGTACATCTGGTCCTGCGTCGGACGGCCGCCCCAGTAGCTGGTGCAGAACGGCTTGGCGTTCCACACTTCCGACCAGTAGCCGTCGTTGGGTTCGCGCTTGATGTCCAGGTTGATCCCGGCCGTGGCCATCGACTGCTGGAACAGCGCCGCGGCGTCCGGGGCTCCGGGAAAGGAGTTCTCGGAGGTGCGCAGCAGGATCTGGCCGTCATAACCGGCCTTGTCCAGGTGCCACTTGGCCTTTTCCGGATCATAGGCCCGCTGTTCCAGCTCGGTGTACAGGGGGTAGGACGAGTTGATCGGGGTGTCGTTGCCGACCGAGCCGTAGCCGAAGAGGATCTTCTCGACCATCTCTTCGCGGTTGATGCCGTATTTCAGCGCCATGCGCACGTCGTTGTTGTCGAACGGCGCGGTGTTGCAATGCATGATGAACACGTAGTGACCCGGACCGGACGTCTGGTGCACGTTGATCCCCGGCGCGCGGGCGACAAGGCCGGCGGTGCGCGGCGGGACCCGGTCGATCAGGTCGACCTGGCCGGATTGCAGCGCGGCGACGCGGGCCGTGTTGTCGTTGATGACGATCAGCTCCAGCGTCTCGGCATTGCCCAGGTCGCCCCAGTAGTTGGGGTTCTTCTCGGCGATAAAGCGGACACCCATGTCCACTTCCTTCAGGATGTAGGGGCCGGTGCCGATGCCGGCGGCCGGATCGTCGACGCCGCCGCCGGGCTGGATGATCAGGTGATAGTCGGCCATCAGGTAGGGCAGGTCGGCCGAGGGGCTGTCGAGCCCGATGACCACGGTGTCGCCGTCGGCCTTGACCTCCTTGATGGTGCGCATGATCCCCAACGCGCCCGACTTGGAATCCTCGCCGGCATGGCGCATCAGCGATGCGACCACGTCGTCGGCTGTGACATCCTTGCCGTTCGAAAAGGTCACGCCCGAGCGCAGCTTGAACGTCCAGGTCTGGGCGTCGGCCGAGCTTTCGAAACTCTCGGCGATCTTGCCCTCGACCGAACCGTCGTCGGCCTGGTCGACCAGGGTCTCGCCCCAGATGCGGTTGGTCATCAGCGACACCTGGTTGGCGGCGAGCGCCGGGTCGAGGCTGTCGGTGGTGGCGCCCCCTTGCAGACCCATGCGCAGCGTGCCGCCCTTCTTGGCCCCCTGGGCCTGAACGGTGTGGGCAAGCAGGGTGTTGGCGACGGCGGCGGTCACGCCAAGCGCGGCGGCACGGCCGATGAACTCGCGGCGGCTCATCAGGCCGGCGGTGACGCGACCGGCGTAGTAAGACAGTTGATCTTTCATGGTTTTTGACTCTCCCGAGAGCGTTTCTCTGTGTCTTGGCGCACAGCTGGTTCCATTGCGCCGGGAGAATTGCGCAATCGGCTGGGTCCCGCAAGCGTTAATCAGGGAAGTGGACCAAAGCGCTCCGGCACGACGCAGGGTTGCACTCAGGCAGGCAGTGGCGGAGCGATATGCAAAGCATGCGCACCGTTTTTGAAAGAAAATTCCCCAGCTTGGCGAAATCATTCGATATTCGTACCGGATGCGCCCCGCTTGGGGCCGCATCCGGATGGGGCCACGGGCCCGAACGGGTCAGGCGATGTGATCGTTGAAAATCGTCAGGTCCAGCCCCGAAGTCGCGTTCAGCGGGTCCGAAGGATCGAAGACCGTATCATATCCCATGTCTTCCAGTGCGGCGATCGTGGTGTTGGACAGATAGTTGCCGGTCACGTCGATATAGCCGGTCATGATCTCGTTTTCGAAGGCGTAGCCATCGTCGCCATCCTCGTTCCAGTGACCGCCGGCAGTGCCCGATCCGCCCTCGGTTTCGATGGACGGCGCGCCGATGCCGAATTCCGCGGCAAAGGCGGTCGCCACGTTGGTGCCGTTGAAATCCAGGGTGCCGTCGCCGTTCTCGGTCACCAGCCCCATGGCCTCCCACAGGGTGCCGAAGCCCAGCACGTGCAGCATCTCGTGGAAGACGATGTCGTTGAACATGTTGATGGCGTCGAAATCCTCGGAATCGGCGATGTCGAATTCCATCACGCCGGTCGCCGGCAGCAGGCTGCCGGTGCGATAGGATGTCGGCCCGGCCTGGCCCAGAACCCCGCCGGCGCCATCGATGTTTGACAGCGACGCATCGATGCGCACGTCATCCACCAAGTTGCTGCGCAGGATGCCCAGGCCCCGCACGCGGGCATCGGCGATATCGCCCAGGATGATGTCGGAAATCAGCTCGGCCGCGTCGATGAAGCCTTGTTTCAGGTCGTCGGTCCAGTTGAACCCGCGAAAGTCGATCTGGATATTGAAGCCGCCCGCATCGCCCGACACGTAGCTGTCGGAGATCAGGGAAATCCGGCTGTCGCCCCGAAAGCTGTCCAGCGCCGCGCCGAAGACGAATTCATTGGTGATCGGGTTGGCAGGCAGCGCGATCGATGTCGCCTCGGGCAGGGTGATCTGGCCGCCGCGTATATCGATCTGCAGGCTTCGGCCGGCAAAGCCCGTGCCGTCATCACCGTGCTGCGTGACCGATGACGCGCCGCTGTCGAACGATATGGCAGGTTCGGCCGTCGCAAGCGCTGCGGCCGACGCGGTTTCGCCCAGTTCGGTTGCGGTGTCGCCCGCGTCGTCAAAGACGAAATGGTCGCGCAGGGAAAAGTCGTTGGAAAGAAAAGGTCGCATCTGTCACATCCGTTAAACAATACAAGCGTCAGGGCCGGCGCGGTGCCGGCCCGACATCTTGTTTATTCAGCGAATTCGGAATTCAGGCAAGTCACGAATTCCCTTACGTCACCCGATGGTTGACGCCTGCTTAACCCGGCCTGCTTAACCCGGCCTGCCTGACCCGGCCCACTTGACCCGGCCTGCCAAACCCCGGTCACAGCGCATCGCGTGGGATCGTGTCGCTCAGTTCGCGTTCATAGGCCAGCCGATCGCCTTCCCAGGCTTCCAGCCGCGCGGTCAGGTGGAAGTTCTCGGCATCCGACCACATCTCGCAATATGTCTCGGTCCGGATCTCCCAGTCGCCGCGGCCCAGTTCCTCGGTCCAATGGCACTTGCCGCGCGCCGACAGCGGATCGTCGGGATGGATCGACCACCATTCCCGCGCCACCGTGCCGTTGATCAACCCGTGATCGGCATCCTCGACCTTGCCGAAATCGTCCTCGATCACCAGCGTCACGACGCCGGTCCGCTGGTCTTCCTCGATGCGCCGGACATGGTCATCGGGGCGCAGTTCGCGGGTTTGCCAGGGGGTTTCGGCATCGGGGGGCGGGAAGTTCCATTCGTCGCCGCCGCCGGTGGTCGGACGCAGGGGCAGCGCAATGGCGCCCCCCGTCAGGGTCAGCGCCGTGGGCTCCGGCGACGGCCAGATCAGCGGCCAGTACGCGGAAGATATCGCGACCCGCAGGCGATGGCCCTTCGGCAGGCGATAGGCGATGTGGTCGAGGTTCAGCGTCACCTCGGTTTCCTCGCCGGGCGTCAGGGGCACGGGGGTGGCCGGGCTGTCGCGGTGCGACAGGTTCAGCACGCCATAGGTGATGCGGGTCGAGGCGCCGTCGGGATGAACATGGCAGAGCCGCACGGCGATCTGCGCCTGCGGCGTGGCCGACACCAGCCGCAGCGTCACCCGGGGCGCGCCGACGATGTCGATGTCGTCCTCGGCCGGTGCCCCGTCGAAACAGGCCGACAGCGCGTCGTCGACGCGCTGGTCGCCGGGCATTTCAGGACCCAGCCAGATCGCGCAATATTCGCCTGCCGCCATGCCGCAGGTCTGGGGCGACGCGATCAGCCTGTCCAGCGGCGCCGTCCCGGACGCGAGGCCCGCGTCGGTCAGGTGCAGCGTTTCGGTTTCAAGGTGCGATGTCGCGCCCTGATCTTCGGCGATCCAGCGCCCCGGGCGTTCGGCGTACCAGGTGGCGGGGCGAACGCCGTCCATCAGGTAGGCGCGGTAGTCCGGGTCACTTTCCACCCCGGTGTCGAGCCCCTTCAGCCAGCGATCCCACCAGCGCAGGGCTTCCTGCAGGAAACCGATGCGGGGTTCGGGCACGGCGAAATGCGGGTACTTGTGGACCCATGGTCCCACGATCCCCTTGGCGCCCGGCACGTTTTCGACCAGCTGCGGCACGGCATTCTTGTAGGCATCGCCCCAGCCGCCCACGGCCAGCACCTTGGCCTTGAGCTTCGAGAAATCCTCGCACACCGATCCGTGCTGCCAGTAGGCGTCGCGGCGTTGGTGGCGCAGCCAGGTGGCGGGCAGGAAGGGTTCGTTTTCCAGCCGGTCGAACCACAGATCGCGCCAGTTCTCGCGCAGCTCGGGATCGGGCGCGCGGGAGGAATAGGCCCACATGGTCGCGCCCCAGCCGAGGTTCTCGTTCAACAGGCACCCGCCCTTGTAGTGGATGTCGTCGGCAAAGCGGTCCACGGTCGAACACAGCGTGATGACGGCCTTGAGCGGGTCGGGCTGTTCATACGCCAGCTGCAGCCCGTTGAAGCCGCCCCAGGAGATGCCCATCATCCCGACCGATCCGTTGCACCAGGGTTGCCGGGCGAGCCAGGTGATGACCTCGACCGCGTCGGCCTGTTCCTGGGCGGTGTATTCGTCCTCCATCAGGCCTTCGCTGTCGCCGTTGCCGCGCATGTCGACGCGGATGCAGGCATAGCCGCGCTTGGCGAAATAAGGATGGGTCAGGGCGTCGCGGGCGGTGGTGCCGTCGCGCTTGCGGTAGGGGAGGTATTCGAGGATGGCGGGGACGGGATCGTCGCCGGCGTCCACGGGTCGCCAGACCCGGGCGGAAAGGCGGCAGCCGTCGGAGAGGGTGATGCCGAGATCGGGGATCTCTTCGATGTCGCGGAGGGTGTTGGGCCGGTCTGTCATGGCGCGCACGGTCTGACGGGGCCGGGCGGGTGTCAAGACGGGAAAGATCGGGCCGGGTGTCCCACGCGTGGGACATCTGGTCGGTCTAATGATATCAATGGGTTACAGAGGCGGATTTACCTTTGGTTAGGGAACACGCCGCCCCTGCGGGACCTTGGGGCGCGGGCCTATTGCCCGACCGGCAGGATTTCCCCGTTGAGGACATCGGCGGACGGGCCGCCTTCGATCACGGTGTAGTTCACGACGAAGGCGGGGCCGCTGCCCGCGCCGTCGGGCAGGGGCACGTCGACCGGTTCGACGGGGATGGTGACGAAGGCCTGGGTGCACACGTCCGCGCCGGAATGCCTGAGGCGCGTGGTGATCGCGACCGCGTTCAGCAGGTTCGGGGCGCCCGGCGGGGCCGCGACGTCGATGCCCGCAAAGCTGATGCAGCCGCTGGAGGAATAAATGCTGCCCGTGACCTCGATCGCGGTGTCGCCGATCCTTTTCGCCACCAGTTCATGTGCGCCGGCACCGACCGGCAGGGCCGCGATTGCCGCCAAGATCAGAGGATACGAAGCCCGGGTCACCATGTTCTGCACCTGTTGTCACGTCCTGTCACGTCCTGTCACGTCCTGTCACGCCGCGTTCGGCGGGGCCGCGTCTGTGCGGTCCGCGCGGGATCACGACACAACCTAGCGCGCATCGCCCGTCCGTCACCCCCGCAGGTGCGATGACGCGGGCGGGTCAGAGCGTCTGGAACGTCCTGGCCGGGTCGAAGCCGCACCAGTCCGATGCCTTGAGCCAGGTCGCGGTGAAGCCGTTCAGCGGGTAGCTGTCGTAGATCGTCATGGTGCCGGCGCGGGTGACCCCGACCTCCATCAGGTTGCCGGCGCGCAGGTCGCGGACGGTTCCGGCCACGCCGTCATTGCCGGCATCGGCGCTGACCTGCCATTCGCCGTAGCCGTTTTCGTATTCCGAGATCTCAAGCTGATGCGACACCGCAATCGGCAGGCCATCGACGAAGAAGAAGACCGTGTCGTCCAGCATCAGCGGAGACGGCATGCCCCGGAACGCCACCGGCACATAGCTGACCGAGGCATCCGAACCGCCGTCGCCCACGTGGATGGACACCACGCCGGCGCCGTCGCCGCCTGTCCGCACCTCGCACCCGCCAAAGCCCGCGTAACCCGGGGTTTCGTATTTGCGCACGCGCCAGGATCCGTGTTCCCAAATGTCGACCGTGACGGTTTCGGCGCGCGCCATCGTCGGCACCGCCGCCATCGTGGCCAGCGCGGCCGCAAGACCCACCGCGATCGACGCCGCCGGACCGGGGCAGGTCGTTCGACCCATGAAATTGTGCATGCGGTTCCCTCCGTTCGTCGTTGTCCTAACAACCCCGGTTTTACAATTCATGAAGCCCGGTGGGATGCCGCAGGAGGGACGCGGCCGATGACGGCGCCGCGCCGGGCGGCAAGGCCTGGCCCTGCCGCCCGATGGTTCACTTGGAAGAGACCGGCGCGTGAAGGGGGGCGGCCGGCTTGGTCTGGGTGATCAGGCGCGCGCTTTTTTCGCTGAAGACATGCGACCACAGCCAGCTCATCGCGACGGCGAGCCGGTGGCGCGTGCCGATGAGGAAATAGATGTGCGCGCCGCCCCAGATCCACCAGGCCAGGGCGCCGCGCAGCTTGATGAAGCCGAAATCGGCGACCGCCGCCTTGCGCCCGATGGTCGCCAGGCTGCCCCGGTGGCGATAGACGAACCGGCCCGGGTCACGGCGATGGCCCAGCCGCGACTGGATCTTGCGGGCCACGTATTCGCCCTGTTGTTTCGCCGCCGGTGCGATGCCGGGGACCGGCGCGCCGTCGCTGTTCCTGACCGAGGCGGTATCGCCCAGCACGAAGATTTCGGGATGGCCGTCGACCGACAGGTCGGGTTCGACCTGCACCCGCCCGGCGCGGTCGCCGTCCAGGCCCAGCCAGCGCGCGGCATGGGACGCCTTGACGCCCGCCGCCCAGATCGTCGTGCGCGCGGGCACCCGTTCTGACCCGATGGTAATGCCGGCGGTGTCGCAATCGGTGACCGGCACGCCCTTGCGGACCTCGACCCCAAGCTTCCGCAGCGCCTTTTCGGCGTAGGAGGACAGGCTTTCGGGGAAGGCGGGCAGGACGCGCGGACCGGCTTCGACCAGGATGACCCGGGCCTTGCGCGTGTCGATCCTGCGGAATTCCCTGACCAGCGATTTCTGGGCCAGTTCGGCGATGATGCCGACCAGTTCGACCCCGGTGGGGCCGGCGCCGACGACCGCGAAGGTCAGGAACGCGGCCTGTTCGGCGGGATCGGTGCTGCGCTCGGCCTCTTCGAAGGCCGACAGCACGCTGCGGCGGATGGATGTGGCGTCTTCCAGGGTCTTCAGGCCGGGCGCGGCGTCTTCCCAGGCATCGTTGCCGAAGTAGCTGTGGCGCGCGCCGGTGGCCAGCACCAGCGTGTCGTAGGGCACGGTGCCGCCGTCGGAGAGCCGGACAAGCCTGTTGACCTTGTCGACGCCGGTCACCTCGGCCATCAGCGTGGACACGTCGGGGCGGTCCCTGAGCAGGGTGCGGATGGGCCAGGCAATGTCCGAGGTGGGCAGGATGGCCGTTGCCACCTGGTAAAGCAGGGGCTGGAACAGGTGGTGGTTGCGTTGGTCGATGAGGGTGATTTCCACATCACCGGACTTGAGCGCATGGACACAGGCCATGCCACCGAAGCCACCCCCGACCACCACAACTTGATGTTTGCGGTTCATGAGGATCTTTCAGGGTAACAAGACGCTCCTCCCGATGGGGTGGACGTAAGCATTTTGGTCCGGGAACACCAGTTGCGCGGACCGGAAAGTGGTAAATTTCCGTAAATTTAATTTAGTTTCAGTAACTAAGCCGGATTTTCGCATGCCGTCGTATGTCGGGTTGGCGGCCGTTGCGGGGGGTGCCGATGCGGGGCCCCCTACACCCGGATCGCCACCGCCACGTCCATCACGTTGGTGCCCGTCGGGCCGCTGATCAGCAGCGCGTCCTTGTCGGCGAGGTACGTGCCGCTGTCGGCGGCCTTCAGCGCCTCGGTCGCGCCGGGGCCCCAGGTGGTGCCGTCGACGATGCCGCCCGCGGCTTCGGTCGGACCGTCGGTGCCGTCGGTGCCGCCGACGAGGATGGTGATGTCGTCGCGCCCCGCGATGGATTTGGACAGCGCCAGGGCCAGGGCCTGGTTGCGGCCGCCCACACCGGGGTTGGCGGGCAGGTGGACGGTGGGTTCGCCGCCGAAGATCAGAACGCCCTTGTCCATCGACGCGATGCGCGGGCCCAGGATGCGGGCCAGGTCGTCGACGTCGTCGTAGAGGTTTTCCTCGTTACCAAGCACCGTCAGGCCGGCGGCCTTCGCGGCGTCTTCGACAGCGGCGCGCGCGATGGCGTTCGACGCGGTGCAGGTGAGCGTGCAGTCGTAAGCGGGCGTTTCCGGCGGCAGGCCGATGCCCGAGCCGATGACCGCCGGGTCGTCGCCGGGCACGTCCGAGATGGTCAGCACGGTGGCCTTCGCGCCGGTGAAGGCGCGCAGCAGGCCGCCGCCCTTGATGCGCGAGACCTTGCGCCGTTCGGTGTTCATCGCGCCGATGTCCAGACCGCGCGACAGCAGCCGGGCGTTGAGACGCTTGAGATCGTCCAGCGTGACGCCGTCGACCGGGGCTTCGGCCAGCGACGACGCGCCGCCGGAGACCAGCAGCAGGAGGTGGCTGTGAGAGGGCAGTTCCGACACGCAATCCAGCAACGCCCGCCCGCCGATCAGCGACCGGTTGTCGGGCACGGGGTGGGCGGCTTCGATGACGGTGGCGCTGTCGGGGATCTCGTCGGCGTGGCCGTCCTTGGTGACGACAAGGGCGGGGACGTCGGGCCATTTGTCGAGCGCGGCGCGGGTCATGGCGCCGGCGGCCTTGCCGACGGCGACGACGCGGTCGGGGCGGTCCATGGTGTCGACGGCGCGGGCGACAGAGGCATAGCCGGAAACGGCATCGACACCGGCCTCCCAGAGGCCGCGCAGGATCTGGTCAGGGGTCATTCGCTATCCATCCATATGGTGACGGGGCCCTTGTTGATCAGCGAGACATCCATGTCCGCGCCGAAGCGGCCCGTGGCGACGGAGATCCCCTGGAGGGAGACCTGCCGGCAGAAATAATCGTAGAGGCGTTCGCCGTCCTGCGGAGGCGCGGCGGAGGAGAACCCGGGGCGGTTGCCGCGCGAGGTGTCGGCGGCCAGCGTGAACTGTGACACGATCAGCGCCGAGCCGCGGATGTCGAGGATCGACAGGTTCATGCGCCCGTCCTCGTCGGGAAAGATGCGCAGCTTGGCGATCTTGGCGGCCAGCTTGTCGGCCTGGGCTTCGGTGTCGCCGGCCATGGCGCAGACCAGGATCATCAGGCCGGGGCCGGTTTCGCCGATGACGGCACCGTTAACGGTGACGCGGGCTTCGGTGACGCGTTGGAGGAGGGCGCGCATGGTCAGGTCTTCCAGGTGATGATGTCGGAGGGGGCGGCCCGGTCCGTGCGGAAGCCGTTGGCCGGGTGGTCGGGGTCTTCGTAGCCGAAGGAGATGGCGCACAGGATCAGGCGGTCGTCGGGGATGTCGAAATACCGGTGCAGGAAGGGGCCGTAGCTGGCGACGGCGGCCTGGGCGATGGTGGCGACGCCCAGGGCGCGGGCGGCCACGGTGAAGGCGGTGACGAAACCGCCGCAATCCATCGCGCCGTAGGGGCCAAGTTCGGCGGGCGAGGACAGGATGGCGACGTGGGGGGCGCCGAACAGCGCGAAGTTCTGCATCATCTGGCGGGCGGACCCGGCGCGGTCGCCCTTGGTGACGCCCACCGCTTCGTACAATTGCCAACCGCAGGCGCGGCGGCGGTCCCGGTAAGGGCCGGAATAGCCGGTGGGGAAGGGCAGGTCGGGTTTTGGCGCGCCATTGGCCACCTCGGCCTGCAGCGCGGCGCGGAAACGGTCGGTTTCGGGGGGCGAGGTGATGGTGACGGCCCAGGGCTGGGCGTTGCACCACGAGGGCGCCAGGCGAGCGGTGGAGACGATGGAGTCGACGATGTCGCGGGGGACCGGATCGGGCTTGAACCCCCGGCAGGAATAGCGCGCGGCAAGGACCGCGGTCAGCGTCTCGTACTCCGTCATCTTGCCCCCCTTCGTGCGGCGGCAGGATGGCCCCGTGGCCGCCGAAGGGCAAGAGCACGAAATGGGGGCCTAAATTTGGGGCCGGAATGGGGGCCGGAATTAGAAGCCGGAATTAGAAGCCAGAATTAGAAGCCGGAGGCGAGAAAAATTCGCACGCCCATGGGTTGTTCTTGAGCTGGATCAATGTGGCCTGGGTAGCATCGGGGCATGGTGGGCGCGTCCACGAGGTCCGCTTTGCTGTGGGGGGCCTTGTGCCGGGTGCGCCTTGGCAGGGAGCTGCGCAGGGCAGGGCGCGCCTGCAGGGCACGTCGCCCCGCGCGAACGTCGTCAGGCGCGCGGGGTGACGTGTGTCGGCTCGGCCGGGTCGGGTCGATTGGGTCGGACTTCCACATCGGTTTTCGGAAGGTGCACAAGGCGGTCCTCCGGGGCAGGCCAGGTGGCGCGGAGCCGGTCGTTTTGCTGCGGAACGGCGTTCAGGCCCCGGTGCGTCCGCGCGCCGACCAGGGTGGATCCGCCGCCGCCGAAGCAGCCGCCGCCGGAGCAGCCGGGGAGGATGAAGAAGGGCGGGTGTCCAATGGGGGCCCCCCAAGGCCCCCGGGCGGGCCTATTGGTTGGCGTAGACATAGCCGAATCCGGCGGCGACGATCAGCCCGAGCCCCACGGCGATCAGGATCTTGACCGTCGACCACGGCCGTTCGCCGCGCACCTGCCCGGTGCGGCCGTTGACCACGAAGCGATAGCTTTGGCCCTGGTACTTGTAGGCCGCCGTCCAGACCGGCAGCAGGATGTGCTTGAACGTCACGTCCGACAGCTGTGTTTCGATATGGTGGATGCGCTGGCGGTCGCCGCCGATGTCGAAGCGCACGTCGCGTTCGATCACCCGGTCCATCTGGGCGCGGGCATCCTTGAAGGCGTCGGTCAATTCGACCGTGTAGGCTTCGGACCGGAAGCCGGACAGGTAGCCGGGCTGGTAGGGTTCCAGCGCGGCCAGGTCCCAGGGTTGCAGCGCATCGGTGTAGCTTTTGGGCAGCGAGGTCGACCCCAGCACCAGCACGTCGTCGAAGAAGCGGGCGACGGCGCCGGCCTTGGCGCGCCAGCGGGTGCGCGCGACCTGCACCTGTTCGGGGCGCCCGTCGCGCATGACTGTGCGGGTTTCATAATAGATGATGCCCTGTTCGCCGCGATAGCGCGATGTCGTCTCGGCGTCGAAGGTCCAGTAGGGGACGTAGATGCCTTCCATCTTGCGGCCCTTGCGGGCGTAGTCCTGCAGCCCGTTGGGCGCGAACCACAGGCGGCCCAGCCAGTCGTTCATCGCCTTGTGGGCGTTGCGTTCGTCCAGTGCAAAGGGCAGCACGCCGCGCGGCTTGATCTGGCGGTGGGTGCCGGTGTCGGTGACCACGGGCGTGGCGCAGAACGGGCATTCGGCGGCGTGCGTGGCGTCGTCCAGCGTGACTTCGGCCCCGCAATTGGGGCATTTGGATATCCGCGTTTCCTCGATATCCGCTTCGGCCAGGCGGCCGGCCACGGCTGCCGAGAAATCCTGTTCCCGCAGGGCGCCGCCCTTCCAGGGGCCGGCGTCGATCTTTTCCTCGTGGCCGCAGAAATCGCAGACCATGGCGCCCTTGTCGGGATCAAAGCGCAGGTCTGCGCCGCACATTTCGCAGGGGAATCGGTGATCTTGCGGCCGGTCGGCATCGGACATGGGGGACCTGTGGTTGGTGAGCGGTTCGGGGCCGACTTTTCCCGCGTGGGGACCGACCCGTCAAGGACGGGTCGGATCGGGGGATGGGGGGCTAGTTCAGCGCGGTGATGGCGGCCAGGTATTGCCGGCTGAAGTCGGTGTTCCACGATTGCTGGCGCGCCTTGTCGCCCTTGTCGGTCCATTCGCTGATCGTCGTGCGCAATTCGGCGACCTGGCCGTCGGGCAGGGACCAGTAGGCGGCGATGCCGGAAACGCGGCGTCCGTCGGCGAAGATCGTCTGGCGCGGGGCGTAGTAGACGGTGCCGAAGCCCGGCTTGGTCACGCTCTGCGCCGCGCCCCAATGCGCGGTGAACCCGTCGCCGCCCTTGTAGCCCGTCCTGAGCGCGTCGAGCTTCTGCGCGGGGGTCATCGCGGAGGTGCCGCAGCCGAAGGTGACCAGGACGGCCGGGGTTCGCCCGCTTTGGTCTCGGGGCCTGAAATCGACCTTGGAGGTGGGCCAGCCCCCGGCGCGGGCGTCGCGTTCGATTGTCCAGCGCGCGTCGTCCACCGGCAGCGACACGCCGCAGGCGGGGATGTTGCGGTAGCGCGGGATGAAGGAGATGTCCTGGGGCGAACCGGCGGGGAAGTCGTGCTTGCCGATGCGCGTGCTGCCCTGGCCGCCCCAGCTGTCGCCGAGGTTGGTGCCGGGCGTGGGCCCGGTTGCGGTGGGGACGGTTGCGGTGCAGGCGGTCAGGAGCGTCGCGGACAGGGCCACGGCGAGGGTCGGGAAACGCATGGGCCGTCTCATATCAGCGGTCTCATTTCAGTGGTTTCGTGGCCAGGATAAGCTGCTGGGTGAACGCGGTGTTCCAGTCCGGCAGGCGGCTGTAGTCGGGCTTGGCGTTCATCTCTTCGATGGAACTGCGGATGCCGACCAGATCGCCCCTGGTGTTCAGCCAATAGGCCGAAACGCCCGAATAGCGCGCGCCGCTCTGGTAGACGAGCGCGCGGGGGGCAAAGTACACCTCGCCGAAATCGGGGTGGCGCAGGACGGCGGGCTTGCCCCATTCGACGCGATAGTCGCTGCCGCCGGTGTTGCGCGACATGAAGTCGGCAAGCTTGGCCTTCGGCGTCGTCTTGGACGGGCCGCAGGCATAGGTGACGATGACCGTGGGGTTGTAGAAAAACTTGTCCATCGGCTGGGTGTAGGAATTCATCGCTTCGGAGGCCTTGAATTCGGTGCGCTGCCGGGGCCAGCCCTTGTCCTTTACCTTGTTCGAGATCTGCCAGCGGGCGCGGTCCACCGGCACGTTCAGGCCGCAGGCGTCCAGTTTCCAGTAGCGCGGATAGAAGCTGATGTCGCGGCGGTCGGCGCCGCCGAAATCATGCTTGCCGATGCGGAAATCGGCGTTGCGGTCCCAGCCGTCGGCGATCGCCGCGACGGGGGCCGTCAGGCCCAGGCAAAGGCCCAGGCACATGGCAAGGGGCCCGGCGATGCCGGGGGACAGTCGGGTTTGAAACATGGCAAAGCGGTCCGGAACAGGAGGGACGGGAACGGGCTGGGGTGGTCTGGTCCGGGGGCCAATTGGCGGGAGGAGCGGAGCAGACCATTGGACCTTGCCCTAGAACAGGTCGTCCGGGCCCGGGCGGCGAATGAGCCCGAGGCTGCGGGAGAAGGTGATGCCGGTGCGGGCGTAGCCGCTGAAGGTGATGCCGCCCTGCGAGGCGCTGTGCGAGATGAGGCAGTCTTCCTCGGTGTCGCTGGGCCGGCAATCGTCCAGTTTTGTCCTTGGCGTCAGGCTGGCGGTCCGGCTTCGGGATTGGCCGGGGTATGTGTCTGTCTGCCGGTTCGCGGCCTGCCTGTCGTCCGGCGGCGGTGCGGGGATTTGTCCCTGGACCTGGACCTGTGGCGGCCGCGCGGTGGCGTCGTCGCTGCGTGCAGGGGGTGTTCCGGTCTGCGCGCCGGCGGTGGGGCCGGCGTTCGGGAGCGGGCCTGTCGCCGGCGCCGCGCAGGCGCCGAGCGCCAGGGCCGCGACGAGCGCGGCGGTCAGTGGCATGTGTTTCATGTCAGACTCCGGGCGGCGGCGGCGGGGGCAGGATGGTGAACAGCTGCGCCAGCTCCTGCACGTCGTCGGCCGTTTTCCAGCCGTCCTGTCCCTGGGTCCAGACATGGGTGGTGCGCGTCAACTCTCCGGATGTGACCATGCGGCCCATCTGGGCCTTGGAAAACGGGCCCCTGGTCTGGCCGTTCTCGGCGATGTGCCAGACGTGTTCGACCGGCGGGGGCGGTGGCGGCGGTGGCGCGGCGGCGGCGGGTGGCTGGGCATAGCCCTGGGGGGCGGCGCCCCAGGGGCCGGGCCGGGCGGGTTGCGCCATCTGCTGGCCCATCGCCATGCCCATGCCGGCGCCTAGGCCCGCGGCCATGCCGCCCCCGGCGGGGTTCTGGGCGGCGTCGGTCATCGCCTCGGCCGCCGAAAAGCGGGTATAGGCGTCCAGGTCGCCGACGATCCCCATCGACGTGCGCTTGTCCAGCGCCTTTTCCACGGCGGGCGGCAGCGAGATGTTCTCGATGTAAAGTTCCGGGATCGACAGGCCGTAGCCATCCAGCGTCGGCGCGATTTCCGTCGCGATGAGCTTGCCGAGGTCGGCGGTGTTGGCGGCCATGTCCAGCACCGGGATCCCCGAGGACGCAATCACGCGCGAGAATTCCTGCACGATGATGTTGCGGATCTGGAAGGTGATCTCGTCCGTGGTGAATTCGCCGTCGGTGCCGACGATTTCGGTCATGAACCGCGCGGCATCGGCGACGCGGGTGGAATAGGTGCCATAGGCGCGGATGCGGACGGGCCCGAATTCGGGATCGCGCAGCATGATCGGATTCTTCGTGCCCCACTTCAGATCGTTGAAGCGGGTGGTGTTGACGAAGTAGATTTCCGATTTGAACGGCGATTTGAACCCGTGGTCCCAGTGCTGCAGGGACGTCATGATCGGCATGTTGTTGGTCTCGAGCATGTAGAGACCGGGGGTGAAGACATCGGCCAGCTGGCCTTCGTGGACGAAGACGGCGGTCTGGCCCTCGCGCACGGTCAGCTTGGCGCCGTACTTGATTTCATGCCCGTGCCGTTCGAACCGCCAGACCATCGTGTCGCGGGTGTCGTCCGTCCAGTGGATGACGTCGATGAACTGTCCGCTGAGAAAGTCGAAGATGGCCATGGATCAGATACTTTCTTCTTACTTGTTCGGTTTTGTAACCGAGGAGGTAGTCTTTGGAAGAGCAGGTTTTGGTGGTTTCACAGAACTGTTTGTCGGCTGGTAACCCCTCTCCGCCGTGTAGCTGGGCGCCGGTTTGTAGCCGTCTGACAAGGTCGTTCTAGTGGTCTTTCCCATCTTGAAACTCCGGGTTATCCAAAAACTCGATTGAGCGAATGCCGCTCAAGCTGACAAAAGCTGACCTGCCCACGGATTTTTCCGCCCACTGACCAGCTTCATCAACATCATATAGTCTTTCGAGGTATATGTCGCTACGACCACTGTCGTTCGCAGCAAGTGAGTTGCTGCCATAATAACCAAAAACCTGTGTCCCGTCAGTGAAGGTGAGGATCACGAAGCCAGCCGGACGATCGTGAGTAAAGGCGTAGTCGTAAGCGCGTCGCGTGGGATGTTCTACTGGCATCGACAATCGGCGAAGAAGCGCGTGATTCCAACCAAATGACAGGTTCCAACCCGCAATCATTCCAAGAAGGGCCGGCAGCAAAAGAATTTCCGCAAAGAACGGCCACCTTTCACCGATGGGGATGCCGGCCAACGCCAAACTCTTCATGCACAGGGGCCAAGCCAGCAGGAACAAAACCTGATTGATCAAGCTTAGTATAACGGCTTCGAAAATGGTCTCTGCAGCCTTCGGGCGTTCTGCGACGACAAAGCGCGACCGAACAGAAATAATGATAAATCCGGCAAGCAAGTACTTGGCAAAGAAATCAAAAGTGTCTGGCGACAGCAGGTTTGACATGTCCGCCTACAGGTCCTGGCCCATCAATTCGCGGGCAATGATGCGGGCGGTGGCGCGGCCGTCCTCGGCAGTCATGCCCACGGTCATGCGCGGATCGTAGAGCATCCTGAGGATCATTTCGTCATGGCTGGTCAGCAGCGCGAATTCGTCGTCGTCGTTGAAGATCGACGGCCGGGCGTCGGGGCTGTCGTTGGCGGGGCCAAGCCCCTGCGAGATCTCTTCGTGGATGCAGGACTGGCGCAGCAGATCGGGCAGTTCGGCGCGGATCACCGCGATGGCCATGGTGTAGGCGTAGGGGCTGTCGCCCGAGGAAAACGCCAGCACCGAACATTCGATGGTCAGCGGCATGTCCCGGTAGAAGGCGACCGTGTCGTCGGACATCGTCGGCGCCAGTTCGCGCAGGCGGGCGGTCAGCTGGGCCTTGTCGTCCTCGCCCATGACCAGCACGTGGAAATTGGCGTTGCCCTGCGTGCGCGCAACCGGATGGTTGGTGATGCGCGACAGGCGCGTGGCATAGCGGCCGATCTGCGCGGCATCCTCGCGCCGCTGCTTGCCGGGCACCGATGCGCCGAATTCCACGTCGATTCCCACCGGCTGTTCCCAGCGCCGCAGACGCCCGGCCGTCCCGTGGCGCGATCCGATGCCGGAAGCATATTCGTCGTAGAACACGATCGCCTCGTAATCGCGGGCCAGGTCGTCGGCGGAATAGGGCGTGTCGGGCCCGCCGCCATCGGTGCGCAACAACCCGCGCGTCAGCAGGTCGGCCTGCCGGCGCGCGTAATATTGCGACACCCGCATCGAGGTGTCGGATTGTTCGACGGGCTGCGGACGCGGAGAGCTGGAGGGCGGTTCGGGCTTTGGACGTGGCGGCGTGGTCGCCTGCGGGATGTCCTCGCAGGCTGCAAGCGCGAGGGCTACGCCCGCGCAGGCGATCCACCGCCCCCAGCGCATGGTCTCAGCGCGGAACCGAGGTTCCGGCATTGTCGCCGGGACCGTCGCCGCGTGCCTTGGCCGATGCCAGCGTGTCGCGCAGCTCGGCCTCCATCTTCTTCAGCTCGACCTCGGCGGCGGCGCGCTTGGCCTTGCCCTCGTCGGCGATTGCCAGGCTTTCCTGTATGGTGGCGATCAGGTCGGCATTGGCCTGCTTGACGGCTTCGATGTCGAAGACGCCGCGTTCCATTTCCTGGCGGACGACCTTGTTGCTGTCGCGCAGGTTCTTGGCGTTGGACGTCAGCAATTCGTTGGTCAGGTCGTTGGCGTCGCGCACCGCGCGCGCGGCCTCGCCCGAACGCTGGATGGTCACCGCCTGCGCCAGCTGGGTTTCCCAGAGCGGCACGGTGTTGACCAGCGTCGAGTTGATCTTGGTCACCAGCGACTTGTCGTTTTCCTGCACCAGCCGGATCGAAGGCAGGGATTGCATGGTCACCTGGCGGGTGAGTTTCAAATCGTGCACCCGGCGTTCCAGGTCGTCGCGCGCGGCGCGCAGGTCGCGCAGCTGCTGGGCCTTCATCACCTGTTCGTTTTCCGGCGCGGCCTGGACCTCGCCATCCTTGGCGGGGATGTCCACGGTGTCGAGCTGGCGCAGCTTTTCCTCGCCGGCGGCGATGTAAAGCGCCAGCTCGTCGTAAAAGCCCAGCGTCTTGTCATACAGCATGTCCAGCGACTTGATGTCCTTGAGAAGCTGGTGTTCGTGGCCCAGCAGTTCATCGGTGATCTTGTCGATCTGGCCCTGCACCTTTTCGTATTTCGCGGTGAACTGGGCGATGGGGGCGGCGCGGCCGATCAGCTTTTCCCAGAAGCTGCGTTCGCGCCGGATATCCAGTTCCTCGGATGAAAACCCGCGCAGGGTCGACACGATATCGCGCAGGGAATCGCCTGCGGGCCCGACATCCTTGTTGCGCACGTCCGCCAGCATGGCCTGGCTGATTTCCTGCAATTCGGCCTGGGCGCCGGACCCGAAGGACACGATGGAATTCGTGTCCGTCATGTCGATTTCACCGATACGCTTGCGGATGGCCTCCTGCGTGGGGGCATCGGCGGTTTCGAGGGCGGCAAGTTCACCCCCCGGCTCGGCCAGGGTGATGTCGGTCACTTCCTTGACCAAGGCTTCGCTTGCGGCGGCCTTCTGGCGAATCTCATCGGAGGACATCGTCAACTTCCCTCATGGTTCGTTCGGGTACGGGTCAATTTTCCAGCCGCAGGCCTTCGCGCTGCAGCCGTTCGCGCAGCACGTCGATCTCGACGGTCAGATCGCTGCGGTCATTCTGCAGCATCTTCGCGGTGCGGGCGGCAAAATTCTGTTCCAGGTCGTCAAGCAGCGTCAGGTAATCGGTGCGGGCCTGGGCATCGCGGGTGCGGGCGTAAAGGTCGGCGAACTTGACCGAGGCGTCGCGCGCCCCCATCAGGTAGACGCCCAGGAACTTGCGCGCGCCGGTCAGGTCGCGCGGGTCTTCCTCCACCGTGCGGATCATCGCGCGCGCGGTGGTCTGGAAGCGTTCGACACGGGCCATGACGGTGCGGTCGCCGGCGCGGGCGACGGCCTCGGACATGGCGCGCAGATAGGTCTCGGCCTCGTCCACGACACGGGCGACGCGGGCCTGCTGGAAATCGTCGATATCCTCGGTGCCCTTGTCGGTCAGCGGATCGATGCCGAAGGCCGCCATGTGCAGCCCGGTGCCGATCACGCCATAGATCAGCGCGGCCAGCGGTTCGCCATCGTTGCGGAATGCGGCGGCGGCAACGCCAAGCCCGGTCAGGCCCGAGGCAAGGATCTTGCGGGGCAGGGGCCTGCGGGCGACGCGGCGGGCCTTGTAGGCGACCTCGGCCCTCAGGCCCTCGCGCGTCAGGAACGCGGCGGTGGCCAGCAGACCGGCGGCGATCAGCCCGGTGGCAAGACCCACGGCGCCATCCCCCAGCGAGGTGAAGACCAGCACGACGGGGGGCGCGAACAGCACGTTGGTGCGCCCGCCGACGGGATCCACCTGCGCACCGTCATACTGGGCGCGCGGGACGTCCGTGCCGTCGGATCCGCCGGTGTCCTCGGGGCTGTACTTGCCGCCGTAGCGCCGTGCCATGTGCTAAAGACCTCCGAGCCAGCCCGACGCGGTGCCAAAGAGCACGATGAGCAGCGCCACGAAGGCGATGTTCCGGAAAGCGGATTGGGGCATTCTGCGCCTCCTGATCTCTGCCCCCGCAAACTAGGCGATTGTGGACGGGGGCGCTACAGCAAGTTCCTGTTCAGATATGGTTTCCCGCCGCCATAACAACGGGCAGGGCATGCTCAATCGGAACCGCCGGACCGCGCCCGGCCAGCTCCCGCCCGCCCACCCCGCCGGCCGGGCGCGGCGCGCCTGTCCGGCGATTGCGCGGGTTTGGGGCCAGATTTGGGGCCAGATTTGAGGTCGGGCTTGGATCCGGGTTTGCCGGTTTGCCCGAAACTCTTGCTCGGCCCGGATTTGGCCGTGAATTTGGCCGTGAATTTGGTTGCGGGTTTGGCGCCCGGTTTGGATGCGGGTTTGGCCCCCGGTTTGGATGCGGGCCTGGCTCCGCCCTTGGCCATCGGCTTCGACCCCGGCCTGGGACCCTGTCCCGGATTAGGGCCCGGATTAGGGCCCGGATTAGGGCCCGGATTACGGCCCTGTTTGGGCCCCGCACCCGGCCCGCGCCGGCCCGGTTTCTTCTGCCCCGGCTTCGCGGTGCCTGTCGGGGCCTCTTCCTCGACTTCCAGCCCCAGCTGGTCGCGCAGCACCTTGCGGCGCACCTCCTCGACGTCGCCCGCCGCCAGCTTGCCCAGCTGGAACGGCCCGTAGGAGATCCGGATCAGCCGGTTCACGGCAAAGCCCAGTTCTTCCATCGCGCGCCGGATTTCGCGGTTCTTGCCTTCGCGCAGGCCGATCGTCACCCAGACGTTCGCCCCCTGCTGGCGGTCCAGCGTCACCATCATCGGCTGGAACTTCTCGGCGCCGATCTGCAATCCCTTGCGCAGCGGTTCGAAATCCTCGTCCTTGGGCGTGCCTTTCATGCGCACCCGGTAGCGCCGCAGCCACCCGGTCGCGGGCAGTTCCAGCCGCCGCTTGATCTCGCCATCGTTGGTCAGCAGCAGCAGGCCCTCGGAATTGAGATCGAGCCGTCCCACCGACATCACCCGGGGCATATCCTCGGGCAGGCCGTCAAAGATCGTCTCGCGTCCCTGTTCGTCGCGGGCGGTGGTCACCAGGCCCTGGGGCTTGTGATACAGCCAGACGCGCGCGGGTTCGGCCGCCGCCAGGGGCTTGCCCTCGACGGTGATGCGGTCCTGCGCGGTGACGTTCAGCGCGGGGCTGTCGATGGTGCGGCCGTTGACCGTGACCAGCCCGGCCTCGATCATGCGCTCCGCCTCGCGGCGCGAGGCGACGCCGGCGCGGGCCAGCACCTTGGCGATCCGGTCGCCGGGAATGGGTGTGTCGGTCATGCTGTGGCTCATAGAGCAATGCGGGCGCTTGCGGAAGCGGCTCCGACGCGGCAGGGAGAGGAAATGGTATTCGTTTCTCACATGTCCACGGCCCTTGACGAAGCCCGCGCGGCCGCCCGTCGCGGCGAGGTCCCGGTGGGCGCCGTGCTGCTGGGCCCCGACGGGGCGGTCCTGGCCCGCGCCGGCAACCGCACGCGCGAGCTGAACGACCCCACGGCGCATGCCGAACTTCTGGTCATCCGGGCGGGCTGCGCGGCGTTGGGATCGGAACGGCTGACGGGCTGCGACCTGTACGTGACGCTGGAACCCTGCGCCATGTGCGCGGCGGCCATCGCGGCGGCCCGGATCGCGCGGCTGTATTATGGCGCGGCGGATCCGAAATCCGGCGGCGTGGCCCATGGTGCGCGGGTCTTTGCCCATCGCCAGGCGCATCATCGGCCTGAAATCTATGACGGCTTCGCCGCATCCGAGGCAGCCGACCTGCTCAAGGCGTTTTTCCGCGACAGGCGCGAGGCTTAGGCGCTGACCTTTGGGGCCATCCGTGCTAAGGTTATTCCCGGGCGGTCTCCGCCCGAACCCCCGGGGGCGTGCATCATGGCCGAAACCGAAATCATCCGCAGACCCAAGCTGAAGCCGCGCGTTGAACGGCCCAAGCTCTACAAGGTGATCCTTCTGAACGACGACTTCACCCCGCGGGACTTCGTGGTGATGGTGCTGCAGGGGGTGTTCCGCATGACCGAGGCCGAGGCGCTTGGAGTCATGTACGCCGCCCATCAGAAGGGCGCCTGCGTGGTGGCCGTCTTCACCAAGGAAGTGGCCGAGATGAAAGCCGAGGAAGGCACCGAAACCGGCCGGTCCTGGGGCTATCCGCTGGCATTCACCACCGAACGCGAGGACTGATCCCCACCGTCGGGCCGGGTATTTTTGAAGAGAAAGAAGCAATAGCGCGTCTTGCTGCTTCTTTCTCTTTCCAAATACCCTTGTCCCGCGCCGCCCAACCTGCGCGGCGTCGGGTAAGGGCGATCAGATCTCGATCGCGGTCATGACCCGGGGTTCGATCACCTGCACGTCCGGCAGCGCCTCGACCAGTGCGGCGGCCGATTGTTCAAGCAGCGGGAAGGTCTTGTAATGGGCCGGGATCAGCGTCTTGAAGTTGAAGTAGCGCCTGGCGGCATAGGCGACCTTGGCCATGTCCATGGTGAAATGACCGCCCGAACACAGGATGCCGATGTCGGGTTTGTAATAATCCCCGAACCAGTCCATGTCGGCCATCACGTCGGTATCGCCGCTGCAATAGATCGTGTGGCCTTCGGCGGCGATCATGTAGCCCACCTCCGACCCGGCGGCCCTGAGCCCGTCCGGCGTGGTGAAGGTCGAGGAGTGCTGAGCCACGACCATGCTCACCTTGACGCCGCCCAGGTCGACCGTGCCGCCTTTGTTGAAGCCCACGGTGTCGATGCCTTCGGCCTCGCCCCAGTAGCCCATCAGGTCGAACTGGCCCACCACCGGCACGCCCAGCTTCTTCGACAGCGACACCGCGTCGGCGGCGTGGTCGAAATGGGCATGGGTCAGCAGGATATGGGTGGCACCTTCGACGGCGGCGGCGTGCTGGTCTTCGGGCAGGACCGGGTTACCGGTCAGCCAGGGGTCAAGCAGCAGGACCTGGCCGCCGATTTCGATGCGGAAGGCGCCGTGGCCCATCCAGATGATCTTCATGAGAACCTCCATTCGGTTTGGGGCAAAGATTAACACGGGGGGCCGCCAAGTCCATGACCGCAGGATGAAATTCCGCGTGGACGGGGGCTGGGGCGCGGGATAGCGTCGCACCTTGGGAGAGGAACTGGGGGAGGAGGCCGGCCATGCAGCCACGCTTCAGGGTCGTCGCGGGCGCGGCGGCCACGCAATTCGTCGTGATCGGGCTTCTGTTCAGCTACGGCATGTTCATTCCCGCCTTCGAGGCCGAATTCGGCTGGTCGCGCACGCTGCTGTCGGCGTGTTCGTCGCTGGCCTTCTTCATGATGGGCGCGCTGGCGCTGATCGCGGGGCCGGTGGCGGACCGGATCGGGCCGGGTCGGGTGCTGGCGGTGGCGGGCGTGCTTTACGGGGCCGGCTGGGTGCTGCTGTCGCGGATCGGGGCGCCCTGGCAGCTGGTGGCGATCGCCGCGGGGTTGCTGGGCGCGGGGCTGGCGGCGCATGACGTCGTCACGCTGGGCACCGTGGCGCGCTGGTTCGCGGCGCGGCGGGGGATGATGACGGCGCTGGCCAAGGTCGGCACGGCGCTTGGCCAGATGCTGGTGCCGCCGTTGTCCGCGCTGCTGATCCTTTGGCTGGGCTGGCGGCCCGCGGCCGTGGTGCTGGGGATCGCGGCCGGCGCGTTGCTGGTGCTGGCGGCACTGGTCATGCGCAAGCCGGGGGAGGGCGAGGTGACTGTTTCGCCCCGCAACCCGGCGGCGGAGGCCGGGGCAGGGATGAGCTATGGGCAGGCGCGGGCCAGCCGGACGTTCTGGACTCTGTGCGCGATCCAGGCGCTGTTCTTTCCGGCGCTGGTGACGGTGCCCTTCCACCTGGGTCTTCACGGGATCGACCTGGGGCTTTCGGCCCCACACGCCGCTTTGCTGCTGTCCGAGATCGGGCTGGCATCGATCCTGGGCCGCCTGATGGTGGGGCAGGTGATCGACCGGATCGGTGGGCGCAATGCCTACCTTCTGTGCATGGCCTGCCTGCTGCTGAGCCTGATCGGGCTGACCTGGGCGGCCGCTCCCGGCCCGCTTTTCGCGGTGGTGGGGGTCTATGGCGCGGCTCATGGCGGGCTTTTCGTGGTAATCTCGCCCATCGTGGCGGAATATTTCGGGCTGCGCGCCCATGGGGCGATCTTTGCCACGCTGGTGTTCTGCGGCACCTCGATGGCCAGCTTCGGGCCGATCCTGGCGGGGGCGGTATTTGACCTTTGGGGCGGGTATTTCGGGGCGTTCCTGGGACTGAGCCTGGCGGTGGCGGCCGCACTTTGCCTGATCGTGACGCTGCCGAAATCGGTGCGATAGGGGGCTCTGCCCCCGTCCTCCGCCGGAGGACTCCCCCGAGAGTATTTGACCAAGGTGAAGACGGGGTCGCCGCTCTGGTGTTTCTTTCTCTTTCCAAATACCCCTGCCCGCGGCTTCCACGGGCGGGACGCACAGCAAGGGCAAAACCCGCATTCCCGGGCGGCCACCCTTGCGGGCCGGGCGCGGCGGCGGTAAACGCCCGTGAACGCCAGATGAGGGGTCTTCCATGTCGATCGACCAGAATACCGCGGCCCGAGTGGCCAAGCTGGCCCGGATCCGGGTCGAAGAGGATCGCCTGCCGGCGCTGGCCTCGGAATTCAACACGATCCTGGGCTTCATCGAACAGCTGGGCGAAGTGGATGTCGAGGGCGTCGAGCCGATGGTTTCGGTCACGCCCATGCGCCTGAAACGCCGCGAGGACGTGGTCACCGACGGCAACCAGCAGGACAGGATCCTGTCCAACGCCCCCGATGCCCGCGAGGGTTTCTTTGCCGTGCCGAAGGTGGTGGAATGAGCGATCTGAACAAACTGGGCCTGGCCGCGGCCCGCGACATGCTGCGCGCGAAAGAGGTCACCTCGGTCGAGCTGACCGAGGCCTGCCTGTCGGCCATCGAAGGCGCGGATGCGCTGAACGCCTTCGTCCACAAGACCCCCGAGATCGCGATGGAACGCGCCAGGGCCGCCGATGCGCGGCTGGCGGGCGGCGATGCGCCGTCGATGTGCGGGTTGCCGATCGGGATCAAGGACCTGTTCTGCACCAGGGGCGTGCCGTCCCAGGCGGCGTCGAAGATCCTCGAAGGGTTCCTGCCGGAATACGAATCCACCGTGTCCCAGAACCTGGCCGACGCGGGAGCCGTCATGCTGGGCAAGCTCAACATGGACGAATTCGCCATGGGGTCGTCGAACGAGACCTCGGTCTACGGCAACGCGATCAGCCCCTGGCGGCGCGGCAATGAAGACACCGCGCTGACCCCGGGTGGGTCCTCGGGCGGGTCGGCCTCGGCCGTGGCCGCCGATCTGTGCCTGGCCGCGACCGGCACCGATACCGGCGGATCGATCCGCCAGCCCGCCGCCTTCACCGGCACCGTCGGCATCAAGCCAACCTACGGGCGGTGTTCGCGCTGGGGCATCGTGGCCTTTGCCTCTTCGCTCGACCAGGCCGGGCCGATGACCAAGTCGGTGCGCGACGCGGCGATCATGCTGGAAACCATGTGCGGGCATGACCCGAAGGATTCGACCTGCGTCGACCTGCCCGTGCCGGATTTCGAGGCCATGCTGACCGGCGACATCAAGGGCAAGACCATCGGGATCCCGAAGGAATACCGCCTCGACGGGATGCCGGACGAGATCGAAAAGCTCTGGGCGGACGGCACGAAGATGCTGCAGGATGCCGGTGCGAAGATCGTCGATATCTCTCTGCCGCATACCAAATACGCGCTGCCGACCTATTACGTGATTGCCCCCGCCGAAGCCTCGTCGAACCTCGCGCGCTATGACGGCGTGCGCTATGGCTACCGGGCCAGGCTGGAGCAGGGCGACGGCATCACCGAGATGTACGAAAAGACCCGCGCCGAGGGCTTTGGCCACGAGGTTCAGCGCCGGGTTATGATCGGCACCTACGTGCTGTCGGCGGGCTTTTACGACGCCTATTACAACAAGGCGCGCAAGGTGCGCACCCTGATCAAGCGCGACTTCGAAGACGCATTCGCCGCCGGTGTCGACGCCATCCTGACGCCGGCCACCCCCTCGGCCGCCTTCGGCCTGGGCGAGGTGACCGATGACGATCCGGTGCAGATGTACCTCAACGACGTCTTCACGGTGACGGTGAACCTGGCGGGCCTTCCGGGCATCGCCGTGCCCACCGGCATCGACCGCAAGGGCCTGCCCCTTGGCCTGCAGCTGATCGGCCGTCCCTGGGAGGAAGGCGATCTGCTCAACACCGCCTATGCGCTGGAGCAGGCGGCGGGCTTTGTGGCCAAGCCCGAGAAATGGTGGTAATCACCCGGATCGTGACGGACAGACCCGGCAGGAGAGCACAGATGCGCATGATGAACCGCTCCGGTCTTGGCCTCATCGCCCTTCTGGGGCTGGTGGCCTGCACGGCCGAGATCCCCGACAGTGGCACCGGTTTCGACACCCCGCCCCAGCAGCCTCTGGGCGCGACGTCCTATGCCTCGACGCTGCCGCCGCCCGACGCGATTTCCAGCCAGACGCTGCCGCCGTCGGGGTCGGGTGACTTCGACCCCGCGACGTCGACACCGGGGTCTATCCAGGGCGCCAGTTCCGGCAACGTGGCCTACAGCACCGGCACTGCCGATGACATCGCCGCCGACACCGCAGCGGCCCTGGCCAGTTCCGGGGGGCAGCCGCAAAGCGGCGCGCCCACCTACGTGCCCGATCTGAACAACCCGTCGATTTCCGACGAGAACGACTTTCAGGCGGTGAAAAGCCGTGAATCGATCTCCAGCGATGCCGAACGCCTGGCCGAGCAGCGCGCGCAATACGAGGTGATCCAGCCCACCGCCGTGCCGCAGCGGACCGGCAACACTGGGCCGAACATCGTGCAATATGCGCTGAACGCCCAGAACCCCAAGGGATCGCGGGTCTATTCGCGCTCTGGCATCAACCTGGCCTCCAAGGCCCAGCGGGCCTGCGCGAAGTATTCCTCACCCGACCAGGCGCAGGAAGATTTCCTGTCCAAGGGCGGTCCCGACAAGGACCGGCTCGGGCTGGATCCGGATGGCGACGGCTATGCCTGCGGCTGGGATCCCGCGCCGTTCCGGCAGGCGGTCAACTGACCCCGATCGCGTATCCTTCACCGAACCACGGGGCCCGGCGCGATGGCGCCCGGCCCGAACTGGTCGTCCTGCATTACACCGCGATGGACAGCGCCCAGGCGGCGCTGGACCGTCTGTGCGATCCCCAATTCGAGGTCTCGGCCCATTACCTGATCGGTCGTGACGGCACGCTGTGGCAACTGGTGGACGAGGACCGGCGCGCCTGGCATGCCGGCGCCGGATCGTGGCAGGGCAGGGGCGATGTCAACTCCCGCTCCATCGGGATCGAACTGGACAACACCGGCCGCCATCCGTTCCCGGAACCGCAGATGACGGCGCTGGAAACGCTGCTCGCCGGCATCCGCAGCCGCTGGGACATTCCGGCCGAAGGCGTGATCGGCCATTCCGACATGGCCCCGGGCCGCAAGTCCGATCCTGGCGCCCGCTTCGACTGGGCGCGGCTGGACCGCGCCGGCCTGTCCGCCCCGCCATGCGTCCCCGCCAGCCCCGTCAGCGCCGCAGGGCGCGCCGAATTCCGCCCCATCGCCATGGCCGCGGGCTACCCCGCCGACGTTCCCGACGATGCCCTCCTGAAGGCCGTCCGTCACCGCCTGCGTCCCTTCGCGACCGGTCCACTGGAACCGGCGGATCTCACGGCGCTCTGTCCTGCTGCTTCTTTCTCTTAATAAATACCCCATCCCGTCCCCACCGCCCGTGCACCATTGACGCATCAGCGCCCAAAGTGCATATCCAGCCCTCGCGCGGAGGGCCGGATGGCCGCGGGCCACATGGGTTCCATGGGTCCGAGGAAAGTCCGGACTCCCTGAAGCAACGGTGCCGGGTAACGCCCGGGCGGGGCAACCCGACGGAAAGCGCCACAGAGAACAGACCGCCTTCGGCCTGGCCGGGGGTAAGGGTGAAACGGTGGAGTAAGAGCCCACCGCGCCCCTGGCAACAGGGGTGGCATGGCAAGCCCCACCGGGAGCAATGCCGAATAGGACCCCCGCGCGGCACCGGTCTTCGGACCGCCGCTAGGCTCGCTTCAGCCGAGAGGGGTCGGGTTGGCAGCTTGAGGCGCATGGCAACATGCGCAGCAGAGGAATGGTCATCCAAGGGGGGCGACCCCCTGGACAGAATCCGGCTTACAGGCCCTCCGCGCGATACATTTCCAAAGATCCCCGGCTCCAAAGATCCCCGGCCGCAAAGACCCACGGCCCAAGCGCACCGGGGCGGGAACGCAAAGGGCCGCCCCCCGGGCCGGCCCCTGATCAGTCGCGCCCTGCGCCGGTCAGGCCGACCGCAGCAGCACCTTGTTGGAATCCAGCGCGTCGGCGATTCGCGTGTACTGGGTCTTCTGTTCGCCCGATCCGGCACTGCGCAGCAGCATCGTCTGGGCTTCTTCGATGATGGCCAGCGCCTGGGCATTGACCGTGGACACCGTGTCGGCCGAAACCGGCACCAACGGACGCGCCGTGCGGGCGATCACCGTTCCGGGTTGCGATCCGGGCTGCGACGCAGAAATCCGCGACCGGCCCGAATCGCGATTGGACCGCGCCAGGTCGGCCAGCTTCCTGGAGGTATCGTTGATGATCGAACGGACTTCGACATAATCGGTATCATCCGGAACTTCGGTGCCGATCTGGGACAAACGTTCGGAAAGACAATCGACATTCAGCGTTTCGTCACCGATTCCCGCGCAGAAGGCGCGCGCGGCGGACAGCCCGTCCAGAACATGCTGCAGATAGGCCGGCGATCCGAATTCACCTGACGGCACGACAACCGTGTAGACCGCGCCCGGAACCGTCTGTGCAGCAAGGGGCGGGGCGATGACGAGGGACAGCGATGCAATAACGCCGGCGGCACGGGAAATCGTCATTATGAAACCTCCTAAAGGACCTGGATTATTTAAAGCACGAATCCCGTCTTTGTACAGTTTCTCGGTTCCGCATGGGCATTTCTCTCTGCGGATTCCGGCGCAGATGTCGGGCGATGTTCAGAGTTTCAATTGTTACAAAGAAAAAGCAACGCTATGGTCACGAAGGCTCAGGTCACAATTTGGTTTTTGAAATGAAGATGTCCATTGTTTCTGCCGTCACCGCGACGGCGCTTGTATTCACCCCCCTTTCCGGCGCGTTCGCGCAGACGCCCACGGGGTCCCCGGCACAGGCGATGGCCGAGGCGCGACAGCGCCTTGTCTGCGGTCCCGGGACCGTCGTGGATGCCACCTATCTGACCGGCGGACTGCTGCGGGCGACCTGCCAGTCGCGCACCACCACGGGCCTTCCGGCCGAACTGTCCGGCACCGCGCTGACCGCGGGCGAGATCGCCGCGATCGCGGCGGGCGCGCTGCTTGTGGTCATCGTGGCGACCGGCGGCGGCGGCGACAGCACGACAACGGCGGACACCGGCAGCTCCGGCGAGTGATGCGCATTGGGCCAGAGGTGGCCAGGGGCGGCCGGGTTCTGCGCCCGGTCGCTGTCCCGGTCGCCGTGCCGGACACGGAACTGACCGGGGCGTCGCCCGTTTCCGGTTGACTCGGCCGCGAAACCCCTTAAAAGGCCGGCTTTACGAGACATAGCCGGGCCCTGCGCGCCCGATGCAGGAGTACCAACCATGGCGAAGCCCGTCACGATCAAGATCCGCCTCAACTCGACCGCTGGCACCGGCCACTTCTACGTGACCAAGAAGAACGCCCGGTCCATGACCGAAAAGATGACCGTGCGTAAGTACGATCCGGTGGTTCGCAAGCACGTCGAGTACAAGGAAGGCAAGATCAAGTAAGCCTGT
This sequence comes from Marinibacterium anthonyi, assembly GCA_003217735.2. Classification (GTDB taxonomy): domain Bacteria; phylum Pseudomonadota; class Alphaproteobacteria; order Rhodobacterales; family Rhodobacteraceae; genus Marinibacterium; species Marinibacterium anthonyi. Next base: position 1,394,825 of record CP031585.1, read on the forward strand.
TCCTTCGACGGACGACCCGAGGCCACGCCCCGCGCGTGGCCTTTTGCGTTCAAGTGCAGGGTTCGGGCGCAGGGTTCGGAACAGGCGGAGACTGCCGATGCTCGACGCACCTTTCTTCCTGCGACCCAGCACCGCGCGCGACCTCGCGGCGGTGGATGCCCTGCTGTCGCGCAGCTATCCCAAGCTGCTCAAGGCCGATTATCCGCCCTCGGTGCTGGTCACCGCGCTGCCGCTGATCTCGCGCGCGAATCCCGCGCTGCTGAGCTGCGGGACCTATTACCTGGCCGAGACGCTGGAGGGCGCCGTCCTGGGCGCCGGCGGCTGGACGCGGGACAGGCGGCAGGACGGGCTGGGCCATATCCGCCACGTGGTCACCGATGACCGTGCCGTGCGGCGCGGGGTGGGGCGGGCGATCCTGACGCTGGTCTTCGACGAGGCGCGCAGCGCCGGTTGCCGGCACCTGGAATGCTGGTCGACCCGGACGGCGGAACCCTTCTACGCCGCCATGGGCTTTGCGGCCCGGGGCCCGATGGAGGTCCCCTTGGCTCCCGGGATCAGCTTTCCGGCGATCCGGATGACCCGCGTGCTCTGACCGCTTTTGTCGCCGCTTGCCGGAAATTGCCCGCTTGCGGCAACAGATCCGTCATCTTTGCGGGCCAGTCTGGTGCGGTCAGGCGTCAGTCATGCAGAAGGAACAGACGGATGAAACGCACCCCCGGGTTTTTGGCCCTTGCCTTGCCCCTTGCCTTGGCCCTTCTGGCGGCCTGTACGCCGCCGCAGGGCACCGGCTTCAGCGGGATCGGGGGCGAACCCAAGGTACGCGCCACCACGCCCTAAGAGGCATTGGAGCGGCGCAAAAGAAAAGGGCCGGTCCCCAAAGGACCGGCCCCCGTTCATTCGGATAGGACCTGCGCTCAGTCGCGCTGACCGAAGAGCGACAGCAGCATGACGAACATGTTGATGAAGTCCAGGTACAGGCGCAGTGCGCCCATGATCGCGGCCTTGCCCAGCCATTCCTGGTCGCCCATGGATGCGAACTGGACGTATTCGCCCTTGATCTGCTGGGTGTCATAGGCGGTCAGGCCGGCGAAGATCAGCACGCCGATCACCGAGATCGCAAAGGTCATCGCCGCCGAGGCGAGGAAGATGTTCACCACGGATGCGATGATCAGGCCGATCAGGCCCATGAACAGGAACGTGCCCAGGCCGGACAGGTCTTTCTTCGTGGTATAGCCATACAGCGACAGCGACGCGAACATGATCGCGGTGATCAGGAACACCTGGGCGATCGAGGTGCCGGTGTAGACCAGGAAGATCGAGCTGAGCGACAGGCCCATCACCGCCGCGAAGGCATAGAAGACCAGCTGCGCGGCCGAAGCCGACAGACGGTTCATCGAAGCACTGAGGCCGAACACGAAGGCCAGCGGAGCGAACATGATGACCCACTTCAGCGGCGAAGCGTAGATCGCGTACCCGAGCTGTGTCAGGTATTCACCTGCACCGATCTGGTATTCGGTGGGGACGGACGTCACCGCGAGGCCCGAAATTGCCCAGGCGGCCAGTGCCGTGATCAGCATGCCCACGGACATCGTGCCGTAGACCTTGTTCATGTGAGCGCGGAGGCCCTCGTCGATCGCGGCCGTGCGGACGCCAGCGGCCGACCGAACGCCTTGGAATTGTGCCATTCTTGGTCTCCCTTAGAAACATGTACACAGGCGCGGCTGCGTGGCCGCGCCCTCTCATGGGGAAATATCGTTGCATAGCGCCCCGGGTTCAAGTTTTTCCGACACGAAAACGGAACCCTGTCGCAAATGTTACGTTCCGCCTATGCGGGAGGCGTGTCCGCAAGGACACGCGATGCCGGTGCGGACACGTTCAGGTGCGGACGTTCAGGTGCGCCAGTCAGTCGCGCCAGTCAGTCGCGCCAATGCGCCGGTGCGTCCCAGAACAGGCGGGCGGCTTCGCGCTCGGCTTCGCTGCGGCTGATGCCGATGTCGTTGAGCGCACGGTCGTCCAGCTGTGCCAGCTGGCGCCGCTGCCGCCAGAGGGCGAAAAAGGCACCGATACGCGGACGGCGGCCGGCCGGGCGGGCAAATGCGGTGGTGTGGCTCGTATGGGACATCGGGGTCTCCTATCGTAAATCGTTATGGGTCAGGGGCTATTCATCATTCATGTTGAACATATGGAGGATCCTGTTATATTCCGGAAACGAATGTTCGTTGGGTTTGACATCAAGGGGTGTGATATGAGGAACCTGGACATCACGACATTGCGCTCTTTTGTGGCAGTTGCCGATGCCGGAGGCGTTACCCGGGCGGCCGGTTACCTCAACCTGACGCAATCGGCGGTCTCGATGCAGCTCAAGCGCCTCGAAGAGCTGTTGGGCATCGAATTGCTGGACCGGACGCGACGCGGCGTCACGCTGACGGCGGCGGGGCACCAGCTGCTCAGCTACGCGCGCCGGATGGTGGCGCTGAACGACGAGGTGGTGGCCCGGCTGACCGACCAGGCCTTCGAGGGAGAGATCGTGCTGGGCGTGCCCCACGACATCGTCTACCCGGTGATCCCCCGCGTGCTGCAACAATTCCACGCCGCCTATCCGCGGGTAAAGGTCAACCTGAAGACGTCCTATTCCGCCCAGCTGCGCGAGGAATTCTCGCGCGGGGAATGCGACCTGATCCTGACGACCGAGATTTCCGCCGGTGACGAGGCCGAGACTCTGGCCCGCCGTCCGTTGGCCTGGATCGGCGCGCCCGGCGGCACGGTCTGGCGGCAGCGGCCGCTGCGGGTCGCGTTCCAGACCCATTGCGCCTTCCGCCCGCAATCGCTGGCGGCGCTCGACCGGGCGGGGCTGGAATGGGAATCGGCGGTGGAAACCGGCAGCGACCGCACCATCGAAGCCACGGTGGCCGCCGACCTGGCGGTGAACACGATGATCGCCGGCACCGAACCCACGCACCTGGAACAGATCGCCCACGGCGGGACCCTGCCGGATCTGCCGGTGCAGCTGATCAACCTCTATTCGGCGCCGACCCAGTCGCCGCTGGTGGCCGAACTGGGTGAATTGCTGCGCCGGGGCTTTGCCGCCACCGGGACGCTGCGGGGGGTCGAGGCGGCCTGATCCGGCGGCCTCAGCCCGCGTCCGGCACGATGACCACCTTGCCGGTGGCCTGCCGGGTGCGGATCAGTTCCAGCCCCTCGGCCGCGCGCGACAGGGGCAGGACGTGGCTGACATGCGGGGTCAGGCGGCCTTCGGCGATCCAGCCCAGCAGGGTCCGCAGCGATCCGGTCAGCACGTCGGGCGCAAACCGCATGTAGCCGCCCCAGTTCACGCCCAGCACCGACAGGTTCTTCACCATCAGGTGGTTGGACGGCACCTGCGGCACGTCCCCGCTGGCAAATCCGATGGGCAGCAGCCGCGCCTCGGGGTTGCAGGCGCGGAACGCGGCCTGGAAGGCCGCGCCGCCGACCGGATCATAGACCACGTCGGCCCGCCCCAGCGCGATGATCCGGTCGCGCAGGTCGGGGGCCTCGATGTCGATCAGGTGGTCGGCCCCGGCGGCCCGCGCGACCTCCAGCTTGTCGGCTCCGCGCGCGCAGGCGATGACCCGTGCCCCCATCAGCTTGCCGATCTCGACCGCCGTCAGCCCCACGCCTCCCGCCGCGCCCAGCACCAGCAGTGTCTCGCCCGGTTGCATCCGCGCCCGGTGATCCAGCGCCAGGTGGCTTGTTCCGTAGGCAATCGGAAAGGCGGCGGCGGTTTCGAAGGACACATGGTCGGGGATCTTCACCGCCCGGCACGCCTCGAACACCCCGGCCTCGGCCAGACCGCCCTGGCCCGAATAAACCGCCACCCGGTCGCCCGGCGCGAACCCCTCGACCGAGTCCCCGACCGAGAGAATCTTTCCCGCGATTTCGAGTCCCAGCGTGAAAGGAGGCCTTGGCGTGTCCTGATAAGTGCCCTTGATCATGAGCAGATCGGCGAAATTTAGCGCACATGCGCGGATGGCCACCTGCAGCTGGTGCGGACCGGGGTCGGGCAGGGGGATGCGGGTCAGGCGCGGCGCTGCTCCGGTCGCAGGAATATGGTATACAAACATGGGATTTTCCTCCGTTTCTGCCGATTAGGCGAGCAGTCCGCACGGGACAAGTCTTTGTGAGGCAAGGCCTTCGTGACATCGCTTGCAGACAGTGCAAATTGCATGACATCGGCAAGAATCCCCCGTCCAAAAGGGCAAAAGGATTCAATTTCATCTAAACCGGGAAATCGCCAGCTTGTGTTCAACCGAAAAGGACGTACACTCATTTCACCAAGGGATGCGAGCTGGGACGCTGGGGATATCAGGTCGCTACCGGGAGGAGCGAAGTGGTGCTCGGTCGGCACAGAGCCGATATAGGATGTGTCGATTTCAAAGTTAAGTAAAGGAGAACCAGAATGACCCACCCCGTAGACGTACATGTGGGGAAGCGCGTGCGTCATCGTCGCTGGCTGATCGGTATGACTCAGCAGCAACTCGCGGAACGGGTCGGTATCAAGTTTCAGCAGATCCAGAAGTACGAAACTGGAGCGAACCGTGTCAGCGCGTCCCGTCTGTGGGACATCGCCGACGCACTTGAAGTGCCGGTAAGCTTCTTTTTCGAGGGTCTGCAGGAAACATCGGCCGATGATACGGCCAATGCCGATACCGCAATCCCCAACGACCTGTTGGGCGATAAAGAGGCGCTTGACCTCGTGCGGTCCTATTACGCGATTCCCGAAAACCAACGACGCCGGCTGTTCGAATTGGCCCGCGTTCTCAGCGACGTGGCCTGACAGGCCGCATCCCACGGGAGGCCGGCGCGTCCGGCCTCTTGTAAAGTTAGATCCGGGCTGGCACGACATGGCCATGTCCGGATTTTTTTTGACCGATATCGAACTGGCACACCACCTGGCGGACGCCGCGCGCGACGCCATCCTGCCGCATTTCCGCAGCTCGGGGTTGAGCGCGGACAACAAGCTGGCCGGCGGGTTCGATCCCGTCACGGTTGCCGATCGCGCGGCCGAACAGGCCATGTGCCGCCTGCTGGCCGAACACCGCCCCGATGACGGCATCTGGGGCGAGGAATACGGCCAGGTGCCCGGCACCTCGGGACGCACCTGGGTGCTGGACCCGATTGACGGCACGCGGGGCTTCATTTCCGGCACACCGACCTGGGGCGTTCTGATCGCGCTGTCCGAAGCCGACGGGCCGATCATGGGCATGATCGACCAGCCCTACATCGGCGAACGGTTCATCGGCGCTGACGGCCTGTCCGAATACATCGGCCCGCTGGGCACGCGGCCACTGGCCACGCGCACCGGCGTCGACCTGTCCGAGGCGATCCTGTTCACCACCTTCCCCGAAATCGGCACCCCCGCCGACCGGACTGCGTTCGAAGCGGTCTCGGCGCGGGTCAGGCTGGTGCGGTACGGCATGGATTGTTACGCCTACGCGTTGCTGGCCGCCGGCCAGGTCGACCTGGTGATCGAAGCCGGGCTGAACGCCTACGACATCCAGGCCCCCATCGCGGTGATCGAGGCCGCCGGCGGCGTCGTCACCAACTGGGAAGGCGGGCCGGTCCACCAGGGCGGGCGCGCGCTGGCCGCCGCCACGCCCGACCTGCACGCCGCGGCGCTGCGCCTGCTGGGGGCCGCCGGATGAGCGAAACGCTGATCCGGGGGGCCGACATCCTCCTGACGATGGACGACGACCGGCGCGAGCTTGCGGGCGCGGATCTGCTGTTGCGCGACGGCGCGGTGGCCGAGATCGGTTTCGGCCTGACGACCGTCGGCCATGTGGTCGAGGCGAAGGGCTGCGTGGTGACGCCCGGCCTCGTCAACACGCACCACCATTTCTACCAGAGCCTGACCCGCGCCGTTCCGGGCGGACAGGACGCGCTGTTGTTCGGCTGGCTCAAGACGCTTTACCCGATCTGGGAACGCTTCGGGCCCGAAGAGATCCACGTGTCCGCCCTGACCGCGCTGGCGGAACTGGCGCTGTCGGGCTGCACGCTCAGTTCCGATCACCAGTACATTCACCCCAACGGCGCCCGTCTGGACGACGCCATCGCCGCGGCCGAGATCATCGGCCTGCGCTTCCAGGCGACCCGCGGCGGCATGAGCATCGGCGAGAGCAAGGGCGGCCTGCCGCCCGACAACCTGGTCGAGGACGAAGCGGCGATCCTCGAAGACTGCATCCGCGTGATCGACGCCTTCCACGATCCGATGCCCGACGCGATGGTCCGCGTCTCGGTCGCGCCCTGTTCGCCGTTCTCGGTCAGCCGCGAGCTGATGCGCGACGCGGCGCTGCTGGCGCGCGACAAGGGGGTGATGCTGCACACCCACCTGGCCGAAAACGCCGAGGACGTGGCCTATTCGCTGGAAACCTTCGGCTGCCGGCCCGGCCAATATGCCGAGGACCTGGGCTGGACCGGGCCGGATGTGTGGCACGCCCATTGCGTCAAGCTGGACGAGACCGAGATCGACCTGTTCGCCGATACGCGCACCGGGGTGGCCCATTGCCCCTGTTCGAACTGCCGGCTGGGGTCGGGCATCGCGCCGGTGCGGGCGTTCCTGGATGCGGGCGTAAGGGTCGGGCTGGGCGTCGACGGGTCGGCCAGCAACGACATGGGCAACCTGGTTCTGGAAGCGCGGCAGGCGATGCTGTTGCAGCGGGTGGCCAACGGCGCCGACGCGATGAGCGCGCGCGAGGCGCTGGAGATCGCGACGCGGGGCGGGGCGGATGTGCTGGGCCGGCCGGAATGCGGGCGGCTGGAGATCGGCGCGCGGGGCGACGTGGCGATCTGGGACGTGACGTGTGTCGAGGCGGCGGGCAGCTGGGATCCGGCGGCGCTGGTGATCGCGGGGCCATCGAAGGTGAAGCACCTGTTCGTCGAGGGCCGCCACGTAGTGGACAGCGGCGTGCTGACGACGGTCGACCTGGACGGGATCATCGCCGATCAGAACCGCCTGGCGCGACGGCTCATGGCATGACGTGGTTCGGCCCTGGGGTGATACGATGATATGACTGGGCTGATGGGGCTGAGGGGGCCGTGCCGGGCGCCTGCGGATCCTCCGGCGATCATCGGGCTGCCTGCGGGCGGGGGGGCGGCGCTGTTGGTGCCCGAGGCTCTGGATCTGATGAATGGTGCGCGGGCCGAGGCGGGGCTGGCGGCGCTGGGGTTTGATGCGCGGGTCGGGCGGGCGGCGCTGGATCATGCGGCGGACATGGCGTGGAACGGGTTCATGGGGCATCCGGGGTCGGACGGGACATCGGTGGCGCAGCGGCTGGAAAGGGCCGGGTTCGCCTGGGCTTTCGTGGCCGAGAACGTGGCCCATGGGTATCGGGATGCGGCCGGGGTCCTTGGCGGCTGGATGGGCTCGCCCGGGCATCGCGAGAACATCCTGTCCAGGGCGACGGTGGGGGCCGTGGCGCGGGCAGGGCCGCAGGATGCCGCCTATTGGGCCGCCGTGTTCGCGGTGCCGGGATAGGACATGTCCCACGCGTGGGACATTTTTGACGTCAATGAAATCAATGGCTTGCAGAGGCGGATTAACCGGATCTTAGGAAACGGAGCGCGCGCCGTGGGGGGTCGCGACGCCACGGCGCGGGCAAAATCCGCCGCCGGGGGCGTCTGTATCGGCGCGGTTTGTGCTATGGTCGGGCCGAGGATGTTCGTGCAGGAGACTTGTCTTTGTCGTATTCACTTCGTCTTGCCCTTGCGGCCGCAATCGTCACGGCCTTGTCGGGGACTTACCCGGGCCAGGCCACCGCGCAGGCCATCAGCATTCCGTCCTGGCTGCAGCGGCACGTGGGCACCGGCGACGGCCAGATCGCGCCGGTGGTTCTGGCCCGGGCCCGCGCGCTGTACGACGAGAAGCGCCGGCGCGGAGAGGTTCGCAACCCCTGTTACATGGCGATGGACGCCACCCGGCCCAGCACCGCGCCAAACGGCGCAGCCGGGCGCCGGTTCTACGTGATCTGCGAGGGCAGCAAGACCTTCAGCGCGGTGTCGTCGGGCTATGGCAACGGGCGCAAGCTGCACCGGGCGGATTTTTCGAACGGACGGCAATGCGCGCGCAACTTCAGCAACGCCGAAGGGTCCAAGCTGACCATGGGCGGCAATTACGTGACGGCGGAAACGCGGACCTCGTTCAAGGGCTACATCCGCCAGTCGGGAACGATGAAACCGTTTCACCGCACCTTCCTGCTGTTCGATGGCGAAGGCGAGACCAGGAATGCGCGCGAACGGGCGATCGGCGGGCATCCGGCGGTCTTCGTCAAATGGCAGTGCCGCATGAAAGCGCCGCAAAGCCCCTATGCCGACGATCAGGGGTACGTGCCCTATGGCAGCCTGGTGAATTACACCGGCGGGCGGTCCAACGGGTGCACCACCTGGTCGCCGGCCGAGGCGCAGGAGATCCTGTCGCTGGTCGAGCGCAATCCGACGACGCTGTATATCTATCCCGAATCCCGGGATATCGACGCGGTGGCCAAGGCGGTGAAACGGGGGAAATCCCCCGCAAGCGTCGGCGCCTACTGGAACGCGGCCTGCCTGCAGGCAATCGGGGCGCCGACCTTCTGGCCCAAGCAGAAGCTTCAGCCGGTGATCAACGCCTGGCGGGAGTCGCTGCCGCAATCCGCGCCCCGGGATCTGCCGATCTGCAAGTGAGGGCGGAGTAGGCGGCGGGCTCGGCCCGGCGTTGCCGCCGGGCTCGCGGGATTGCCGGGATTGCGTTCAGGCGACTGGCGATCCGTTTATCCAGACCGCGTGCACGGCGCGGTCATCGCCCATCATGATCGTGGGAAAGACCGCTTCCCAGATGTCATCGGCCCGGGCCACACGCTGGGCGATCGCGGGGGTCGAGGCGAGGTCGAGCACCACGAGGTCGGCCTCGTACCCCGGTTCGCACCGGCCGATCCGGTCGCCCATGTGCAGCACCTCGGCGCTGCCGGCGGTGGCCAGCCACAGCAGTTCCGCCGGATGCAGGGCGCGGCCGCGCAGCTGGGCGATTTCATAGGCCGCCGCCATGGTGCGCAGCATGGAAAAGGACGACCCGCCGCCGGTGTCGGTGGCCAGCCCGATCCGGTGCCCGTCGCGCATTAGCCCGTCCATGTCGAAGAGGCCCGAGCCGATGAAGGTGTTGGACGTCGGGCAATGCACCAGCCCGCCGCCGACGTCGCGCAGGCGGTCCCTTTCGCGGTCTTCCAGGTGGATCGCGTGGCCATAAAGCCCGCGCCCGCCCAGCAGGCCGAAGCGTTCGTAGGTGTCGAGGTAATCGCGCGCTTCGGGGAACAGCGTGCGGACCCAGGCGATTTCGTCCGTCTGTTCGGAAAGATGCGTCTGCATCAGGCAATCGGGATGTTCGGCCCAGAGCGCGCCCATGGCGTCGAGCTGTTCGGGCGTGGAGGTTGGGGAAAATCGCGGCGTGATCGCGTAGGAGATCCGGTCCACCCCATGCCAGCGGTTCAGCAGCGCCTTGCTGTCGTCATAGGCCGATTGCGCGGTGTCGCGCAAACCTTCGGGCGCGTTGCGGTCCATGCAGGTCTTGCCCGCGACAACGCGCTGGCCCCGGCGCTGTGCTTCGGTGAAGAAGGCATCGACGCTGGCGGAATGGATCGTGCAGAAGGAACACATGGTCGTGGTGCCGTGCGCCGTGGTCAGGTCGAGGTAGCGCGCCGCGATGGTGGCGGCATAGGCGGGATCGGCAAAGCGCATTTCCTCGGGGAAGGTGTAATCGTTCAGCCAGTCGATCAGCCGCTTGCCCCAGCTGGCGATCATCGCGGTCTGGGGATAATGCACATGCGGATCGACGAAGCCGGGCAGCACCAGCCGGTCGCCGTAATCGGTGATCTCTGCCTGCGGATGGGCGGCGCTGAGGGCGGCGGCGGTGCCGGTGGCGACGATCCGGCCGCCTTCGATCAGCAGGGCGCCATCGGGGTCGATGCGTGCGGCGTCCAGGGGCGCGCCGTGGAACGGGGTCGCGGTGAAATGCAGGACCTGTCCGGTCACCAGCCGTGTCGTATTCATGGGGATCCGCCCTATGTTGTCGCGCAACCCGGACGACACTAGCCGCCGGACGCAACAAGGTAAATCGGGGGATCGGGGCGCGCGGCATTGTCTTCGCATCAAGCGCCGACCTATTGTCCCCCAAAGAGCAGCAGGAGGCCGAGCATGTCCGACATGACTGACCCGCCAGAGACCGAAGACGACGAGCGCGAGGACGACGCCTATTCGGTCGACCGCAAGACATGGGCGACGATTCTGTATGCGCTGGACGTCGAGGACCGGCAGATCCTGGAAGAGGCGCTGGAGCCGATGCACGCGGCCGACATCGCCGACCTGCTGGAACAGTTCAACGCCTATGACCGGGGCCGGTTCATCCGGCTGTACGGGCCCGAGATCGACGGCGACATCCTGTCGGAGCTGGACGAATCCCTGCGCGAGGAGGTCATTCGCACCCTGTCGCCGGATGTCCTGGCCGAAGCGGTGCGCAACCTGGACAGCGACGACGTGGTCGACCTGGTCGCGGACCTGGGCGATGCCGAGGCGGCGGCGATCCTGGACGCGCTGGAAGACAGCGACCGGATGGCCGTGGAACAGGCGCTGGCCTGGCCCGAAGGGTCGGCCGGGCGGCTCATGCAGCGCGAGGTGGTCTGGGCGCCCGAGCACTGGAGCGTGGGCGAGGCCATTGATTACATGCGCAATTCCGACGATCTGCCGGACCAGTTCTATCACATCGTGCTGGTGGATCCGCGGATGCGGCCGCTGGCCAACGTGACGCTGGGGCGGCTGATGTCGTCGGGGCGGGGCGTGAAGCTGGCCGATATCGCGGAGGCCGAGGAATCGTTCCGGGTGATCCCCGTGACGCAGGACGAGGAGGACGTGGCCTATGCGTTCAACCAGTATCACCTGATCTCGGCCCCGGTGGTGGACGAGGAAAGCCGGCTGGTCGGCATGATCACCATCGACGACGCGATGATCGTGCTGGACGCGGAACACGAGGAGGACATCCTGCTGCTGGCCGGGGTGTCGGAAAGTTCGCTGTCCGAAGGCGTGCTGCAGACGTCGAAAAGCCGGTTGCCGTGGTTGTTCGTGAACATGTGCACGGCGGTGCTGTCGTCCATCGTGATCGCCCAGTTCGAGGACACGATCGAGGCGTTCGTGGCGCTGGCGGTGCTGCTGCCGATCGTGGCGTCGATGGGGGGCAACGCGGGGACGCAGACGCTGACGGTGTCGGTGCGGGCGCTGGCGACGCGCGACCTGACGTCTGCAAACCTGATGCGGGTGATCCGGCGCGAGGCGACGGTGGGCCTGTTGAACGGGGTGTTCTTTGCGATCAGCCTTGGGATCGTGGGCACGATCTGGTTCCAGATGCCGCAGCTGGGGCTGGTGATTGCCGCCGCGCTGATGGTGAACATGCTGGTGGCGGCTTGCGCGGGGACGCTGATTCCGGTCACGCTGGAACGGCTGGGGGTGGACCCGGCGCTGGCCTCGGGGACCTTCGTGACGACGATGACGGACATGATGGGCTTCTTCGCCTTCCTGGGCCTGGCCACGGTGGTGATGCTGTGACCGGGGTGGCCGAACGCAAGGCGGCGGCGCGCAAGGCGGCGTTCGCGCGCCGCGCGGCGGCGCACGAGGCCGCCGGGCCGGGCTGTGCCGGGCGCCTGTCGGAAGTGCTGGCGGGGTATCGGGGTGTGCCGCTGTCGGGCTACATGCCGATCCGCACCGAGATCGATCCGCTGCCCGCGATGGCCGAGGCGGCGGCGCATGGACCCGTGGGCGTGCCGGTGATCCGGGGGAAGGGCCAGCCGCTGGTGTTTTCCCGGTGGGAGCCGGACGCGGCGCTGGTCGAAGGGCCCTTTGGCGCGATGGTGCCCGAGGTGGAGGAGCTGATGGAGCCCGAGATCCTGATCGTGCCGCTGGTGGCCTTCGATGCGGGCGGCGCGCGGCTGGGCTATGGCGGGGGGTTCTATGACCGCACGCTTGAGCTTTTGCGGGGCAGGCGGGCGACGCTGGCGATCGGGTTCGCCTATGACGGGCAGGAGGTCGGGGCGCTGCCGCTGGAGGAGACGGACCAGCGGCTGGACATGATCGTGACGGAACGCCGGGTGATCCAGCTGGGGTGAGCAGATTATTCTGCGAATAATCTCCTGCCCGCCGGTCATCATTTCGACGCTGCCAAGATTTTTCGTCGAAAAATCTGATCCCGTGGCCCGGGGCGGTCCAGGCCCACCACCACGCTTGCGCCCGGGGCGCGCCCGGCCTAGGAGCATGGGGCATGCGACTCCTCTTTCTGGGCGATGTCATGGGCCGTGCCGGCCGTGACGCCATATCCGAACACCTGCCGAAGCTGCGCGAAGACTGGCGGCTCGATTTCGTCGTGGTCAACGGCGAGAACGCCACCAATGGAATGGGCCTGTCCGCCGCCCATGCCAAGCTGATCTTTGACGCCGGGGCCGATTGCGTCACCCTGGGCGACCATGCCTTCGACCAGAAGGACATGATGCAGGCCGTCGAGGAAGACAGCCGCATCATCCGCCCGCTGAATTTCGCCAAGACCGCCCCGGGCCGGGGCTATCGGCTGTTCAACGCGCCGGGCGGGCGCAAGGTGCTGGTGCTGCAGGTGCTGGGCCAGGTCTTCATGAAGCGCGCCTTCGACGATCCGTTTTCGGCCGTGGACACCGTGCTGCGCGCGCATCCGCGCGGCGGGCTGGCCCAGGCCGTCATCGTCGACATGCATTGCGAGGCGACGTCGGAAAAGATGGCCATGGGCCATTTCTGCGACGGCAAGGCCAGCCTTGTCGTGGGCACCCACACCCATGTGCCCACCGGCGACGCCCAGATCCTGCCCGGCGGCACCGCCTACCTGACCGATGCCGGCATGTGCGGCGACTACCTGTCGGTGATCGGCATGGACAAGGCCGAACCCATGCGCCGCTTTGTCACCGGCATGGCCAAGGGCCGGTTCACCCCCGCCGAAGGCCCCGCCACCCTGTCGGGGGTCTTCGTCAAGACCGACGACCGCACCGGCGCGGCGCAAGAGGTCCGCATGATCCGCACCGGCGGCCGGCTGGAAACCGCGGAGCCCTGAGACACCATGGGTAGGACACCATGATCGTGGCACCATGACCCCATGACCGGCGCGACCCGTCTTCTGGCCTTCGCGGCCATGGGCCTGGTCGGGCTGGCCTGGGGCCTGTCGATGCCGCTGTCCAAGGTCGCCGTGTCCACGGGTTACCAGCATTTCGGCCTGATCTTCTGGCAACTGGTCGTCGGCGCGGCGCTTCTGAGCGTCGTCAACCGCGCCCGGGGCCGGGCGCTGCCGCGCGGTTGGCCGCAATGGCGCACTTGGATCGTGCTGGCGTTTTCCGGCTCGCTGATCCCCAGCGTCGCCTTTTACAGCGCCGTCGCCCACCTGCCGGCCGGGATCATGTCGATCATCATCTCGCTGGTGCCGGTGATGGCGTTCCCCATCGCGCTGGCGCTTGGCCAGGACCGCCTGTCCGTCCGCCGCATCCTGGGCCTGCTGCTGGGGCTTTCGGGCACGCTGATGCTGGTCCTGCCCGAGGCGTCGCTGCCCGATCCGGCCATGCTGGCCTGGGTCCCCATCGCCCTGATCGCGCCGCTGTGCTACGCGATCGAGGGCAATTACGTCGCCCGTTTCGGCACCGCCGGGCTGGACCCGTTCCAGGTCATGTGGGGCGCGTCGCTGGTGGGCGCCGTGCTGGTTCTGCCGGCGGCCATCGCCACGGGGCAGTTCATTTCCCCCCTGCGTCCCTTCGGCGCGCCGGAAACCGCCATCGTCACCTATGCGATGATCTCGGTGCTGGCCTATTCCGGCTATGTCTGGCTGGTGGGCGCGGCGGGGGCGGTGTTTGCCGTCCAGGTGTCCTACCTGGTCACCGCCTTCGGCATCGTCGCCTCGTGGATCTTCCTGGGCGAACGGTATTCGCCGTTTATCTGGCTATCCCTCGGGCTGGTGATGATCGGAATCTTCCTGGTGCAGCCCCGGCGTCAACAGGCGCTTGCAGAGGCCGCACCAATCGGGGAAACTGCACGCCGGGTGTCCTAGGCGCCCGAGGTTCGAGGGCGCGTCAGACCAACTTATGCAAATACTACAATTGAGCGAGACCGGCGAGGCCATCCTGGCGCTGCTGATCGTGGCCGGCATGTTCGTGGCCTTCCTGCGCGAGGTTCTCCCCACCGAAGTCGTTGCCCTGTCCGGTGTGTCACTGATGATGATCACCGGCGTGCTGCCCTATGCGGACGCGCTGCCGGTGCTGGCCAACCCCGCGCCCTGGACGATCGCGGCGATGTTCCTGATCATGGGGGCCCTGGTGCGCACCGGGGCGCTGGACGCCTTCACGTCGCTGGCGCAATCGACCGCCACCGGCAATCCCAAGCTGGCGGTGGGCATGCTGGGGCTGTTCGTCGTGCTGGCGTCGGCCTTCGTGTCGAATACGCCGGTGGTGGTGGTGATGATCCCGGTGGTGATCCAGATCTGCCGGTCGCTGGATATCCCGGCCTCCAAGCTGCTGATCCCGCTGAGTTATGCCGCGATCATGGGCGGCACGCTGACGCTGATCGGCACCTCGACCAACCTGCTGGTCGACGGTGTGGCGCGGTCCAGCGGGATGCAGCCCTTTTCCATCTTCGAAGTCACGCCCATCGGCCTGGTCGTCGTGGCCTGGGGGGTGATCTATCTGTATTTCGTCGGCTCCCGCCTGTTGCCGGACCGCGATTCCATGGCGACGCTGCTCAGCGACCGCAGCCGGATGAAGTTCTTCACCGAAGCGGTGGTGCCGCCCGAAAGCAACCTGGTCGGGCGCGAGGTGCTGGGGGTTCAGCTGTTCAAGCGCGACGGCGTGCGGCTGGTCGACGTGGTGCGCGGCGATGCCTCGCTTCGGCGCAACCTGGAAGGCGTGCAGCTGCAGGTGGGCGACCGCGTGGTGCTGCGCACCCAGATGACCGAATTGCTGAGCCTGCAGCGCAACAAGGAACTCAAGCGCGTCGACCAGGTGTCGGCCGTGGCGACCGAGACGGTCGAGGTGCTGATCACACCCGGCTGCCGCATGGTGGGCCGGTCGCTGGGGTCGATGCGGCTGCGGCGGCGGTTCGGAGTCTACGTGCTGGCGGCGCACCGGCGCAACCAGAACATCGGCCGTCAGCTGGACGACCTGGTGGTGCGCGTGGGCGACACGCTGCTGCTGGAAGGCGCGCCCGAGGACATCCAGAAACTGGCCGCCGAGATGGAGCTGGTCGACGTCTCCAAACCCTCGGCCCGCGCCTTCCGGCGCAGCCATGCGCCGATCGCGGTGGGGGCGCTGTTCGGCATCGTGATCCTGGCGGCCTTCGGCGTGGCGCCGATCCTGATGCTGTCGATCCTGGCGGTGGCGCTGGTGCTGGTCACCGGCTGCATCGACGCGGACGAGGCGTTCTCTTTCGTCGACGGCCGCCTGCTGGCGCTGATCTTCTCGATGCTGGCCATCGGCGCGGCCCTGGAAAGCTCCGGCGCGGTGGAGCTGATCGTCAACTGGGTGGCGCCGCTGCTGTCGATGATGCCGCCCTGGCTGGTGGTCTGGGCGGTCTACCTGCTGACCTCGATCCTGACCGAACTGGTGTCCAACAACGCGGTCGCAGTGGTGATGACGCCCATCGCCATCGGGCTGGCCAATGCTCTGGGCGTGGATGCACGTGCGCTGGTGGTGGCGGTGATGATCGCGGCCTCGGCCTCCTTCGCGACGCCGATCGGGTACCAGACGAACATGCTGGTCTACGGACCGGGCGGGTACCGGTTCACCGACTTCATGCGGGTGGGCATTCCGCTCAACCTCAGCATGGGGATCTTGGTATCGGCCCTGATCCCGCTGATCTGGCCGCTCGCCCAGCCCTGAGCGCGGATTGGGGGCG
Organism: Marinibacterium anthonyi; assembly: GCA_003217735.2. Lineage (GTDB taxonomy): Bacteria > Pseudomonadota > Alphaproteobacteria > Rhodobacterales > Rhodobacteraceae > Marinibacterium > Marinibacterium anthonyi. The sequence goes on from CP031585.1 coordinate 1,410,761, forward strand.
CTGCCCCCGTCCTCCGGTGGAGGACTCCCCCGGGGTATTTAAGAAAGAGAAAGAAGCAGGAGCGCGATTTGCTGCTTCTTTCTCTTTTCAAATACCCCGGCCCGACCTTGCCGCCGCGTGTCAGGCTTCAGAAAAGGGCTCAGAACGGCCAGAATACCATAATGGCCGGGATCGAGGTCGCGATGATCAGGATCTCCAGCGGCAGGCCCATGCGCCAGTAATCGCCGAAGCGATAGCCGCCGGGGCCCAGGATCAGCGTGTTGTTCTTGTGCCCGATGGGCGTCAGGAACGCGGCCGATGCGGCGACGGCGACGGCCATCAGGAACGGGTCGGCCGAAACGTCGAGCGTGTCGGCCATTCGGATGCCCACCGGAGCCGCCACGATGGCCGTGGCCGTGTTGTTCAGAACGTCCGACAGCGTCATCGTCACCACCATCAGGACCGTCAGGATCGCCCAGGCCGGCATGCCGTCGGTCAGGTCGATCAGCCCTTGTGCGATCAGGTCGGTGCCGCCGGTGCTGTCCAGCGCCAGGCCCAGCGGGATCATCGATCCCAGCAGCACCACCACGGGCCATTCGACGTGGGTATAGACCTCGGCGATCGGGACGATCTTCGTTATCACGAAGCCCGCCACCACGATCCCCAGAGCGATGGGCAGGTCGATCAGCCCGACGCTGGCCGCGATGACTCCGGCGGCGAAAAGGCCGATGGCCAGCCAGGTCTTGTCGTTCTGCGTCACCGCCAGACCCCGTGTCGCCAGCGGCAGGCAGCCCAGCCATTCGGTCACGTGGCCGCCGGTTTCGCGCGGGCACAGAAGCAGCAGGATGTCGCCCGGGCGAACCTGGGTCTGGCGCACCGATCGGCTGATCTGCGCGCCCTGGCGCGAGATGCCCATCAGCACCGTGTTGTGCCGCCAGTTCAGCCCCAGCCCCTGCGCCGTGCGCCCGGCGATGCGGGCGCCTTCGGGGACCACGACCTCGATGATCTCCAGCCCCTCCGAGGCCGCCTTCAGCCGTTCCTCGCGCTGGCTGTCGGAAAACGCCAGGTCCAGGGCGGCGCGGAATTCGTCCAGCGCTTCGGGCAGGGCTTCCAGCACCAGGATGTCGCCGGCGCGCAGTTCGCTGCGCCGGGCGCGCCCGTACAGCCGGTTGCCGTCGCGGATCAGGCCCAGAAGCGCGACGTCGGTCTTGGCCGCCGTCTCGTCCAGCTCGCCCAGGCGCTTGCCGATATGGGGGCTGCCCTCGGGCACCGTCAGTTCCGCCACGTAGGGCGACAGCTGTTCCTCGCCCCCGGTCCAGCTGTCGCGGGTGGGGATCAGCCGCCAGCCCACCAGCGCGACAAAGATCAGCCCCGCCACCGCCGCGATCCCGCCCACCGGCGCGAAATCGAACATGTGAAAGCTTTCGCCCATGGTCTGCTGGCGGATCGTGGCGATGATGATGTTGGGCGGCGTGCCGATCAGCGTGACCATGCCGCCCAGGATCGTCGCGAAGCTCAGCGGCATCAGCGTCAGCGCCGGGCTGCGCCCCGCCTTGCGCGCGGTCTGGATGTCGACCGGCATCAGCAGCGCCAGCGCCGCGACGTTGTTCATGAAGGCCGACAGAACCGCGCCGATCCCGCCGATCATCACCACGTGCCGCGCCAGCCCCGTCGTCGAATCCACCAGCGTCCGGGTGATCAGGTACACCGCCCCCGACCGCACCAGCCCCGCCGACACGATCAGCACCAGCGCCACGACGATCGTCGCCGGATGCCCGAACCCGGCAAAGGCGTCTTCGACCGGCACCACCCCCAGTACCACGCCCGCCAGCAAGGCCGCGAAGGCCACCAGGTCATAGCGGAACCTGCCCCACAGCAGCAGGGCGAAGACCGCGAAGAAGAGCCCGAAAATGATGATCTGATCCTGGGTCATGGATGCTCCGGAAAAAAGTGGGCAGTTCTCATCAGATAGCGTGCCGGGGCCAAGGGCAACCGGTCGGCGGCGCCCTGCCGATGACCGCGCTTCGCGCCCTGCCGATGACCGCGCTGCACGCGGGGGCGCGGACCGGGCCGGCGCGCGCCACGATCCTGTTCCTTTCACGGTCCGCCCGGATTACACTGGGCCCCGAGGCAAGACCAAGACAAGAAGCAGGAGAAAACGATGCGCAGAGCCATTCTGGTCGCGCTGGCGGCCGCCGTTACCGGCTGTGCCGGCGCGCCGTCGCCGACCCAGGCCGGGTCGATGGGCCGCTACGAGGTCGTGGGTGTCAGCGACGACGACATGCTGAAGATGCGGGAAGGGCCGGGGACCGGCTATGTGGTGATCGTGGGGCTGCCCAACGGCACGGTGGTGCGGGTGGGGTCCTGCCAGCAGGCCGGGCCCACCAACTGGTGCAGCGTCACGCTGGACCGGGCGCGCGGGCTCAAGGGCTACGTCTCGCTGGCCTACCTGCGCAAGCTCTGAGCCGGCCTGGCAACCGGCCCGCTTACGGGCCCTGAACAGGCCCAGGGCCCCCGAAGGGGCCCGGAACTTCGCCAGGCCCCCGAAGGGGCCCCGAACACAGAACTTGGCCCCCGAAGGGGCCCCGAACACAGAACTTGGCCCCCGTAGGGGCCCCGAACACAGAACTTGGCCCCCGAAGGGGCCCGGAACAGGGCCGGCCCCCGAAGGGGCCGGATCCGTCAGTCGGCTTCGGGCAGGGCGTAGGCGATCAGGTAATCGCCCCGGTCCGGCGATTGCCGGGCGCCGCCGGCCGAGATCACGACATATTGCCGTCCGTCCTCGGGCGAGATGTAGGAGATCGGCGTGCCTTGCGAACCCACGGGCAGCCGGGCCTTCCAGACCAGTTCGCCGGTCGACGAATCGAACGCCCGCAGCCAGTAGTCCTGCGTCGCCGCAAAGAACACCAGGCCGCCCTGCGTCGCCAGCGACCCGCCGATCGTGGGCATGCCCACCGGCATCGGCATCCGCATCTTGGCGCCGAACAGGACGGTATCCTGCACGGTGCCCAGCGGCGCCTCCCAGGCGACGGTCTGGGTCGACATGTCGATGGCCGTCAGCGACCCGAAGGGCGGTTCCTGGCAGGGGATGCCCAGCGGCGACAGGAAGCGGTCCTTGACCACCGAATAGGGTGTCCCCTTCAGCGGCACGGCCCCCATCACGGCATTGACCGCCTCGGACCCGTTCGAGGCCGCGGCGCCCTGGTCCTGCTGTTCCATGTGCACCCACAGGCCCAGCCGCATGTCGTTGACGAACAGCAGGTTGGCCGTCGGGTCATAGGACAGCCCGCCCCAGTTCAGACCGCCCAGCGAACCGGGGAAGGACAGCGAATAATCGGTGTCCGGCGCGGTGAACAGCCCGTCATAGCGGTAGCCCCGAAAGATGACCCGGCACATCAGCTGGTCAAAGGGCGTGGCGCCCCACATGTCGGCTTCGGTCAGGTGTTCGGCCCCGATCTGGGGCATGCCCACCGACACGGGCTGCGTGGCCGCATATGTCTCGTCGGGGATCGTCGCCGGTTTCACCGGCACCTCGTCGACCCGGGTCAGCGGTTGGCCGGTCAGCCGGTCCAGCACGAAAAGCTGGCCGACCTTGGTGCCCACGACCAGCGCCGGCGTGCCCTTGAAGTCGATCAGCGTCGGCTGCATCGGCACGTCGTAATCCCACAGGTCGTGCCGCACGGTCTGGTAGTGCCATTTCTCGTTGCCGGTGGTGGCATCCAGCGCCAGAAGCGTGCCGCCATAGGTCTCGTCCTCGGGGGTGCGTTCGACGCCCCACAGGTCGATGGCGGCGTTGCCCACGCCCATGTAGATCGTGTTGCTGTCCGCGTCCCAGGTCATCGGCGCCCAGACGTTGGGGGTCGACCGGGTAAAGATCCCGCCGGGGGCGGGGGCGTCGCGGTCGGTCGGGTTGCCGGGGTCGAAGGCCCATCGCATCTGGCCGGTGATCGCGTCAAAGCCCCGGATCACGCCGCCGGGCATGTCCAGCGCCACGTTGTCGGCGACACGGCCGCCCACCACGATGGTGCTGCCCGCGACCGTCGGCGGCGAGGTCAGCGAATACAGCGGCGCCTGCGCGGCGCCCAGGCCGGCCTTCAGGTCGACGGATCCGGCGTCGCCGAAGTCCTGGCACAGTTCGCCGGTGTCGGCATCCAGCGCGACCAGCACGGCGTCGATCGTGTTCATGTAGATCCGCCGGGCGCAGGCGTCGCCTTCGGTGGCGGCCAGCGGGGCGACCGGCGTGGACCCGGGCAGCGTGGGCCGGGGCAGGGCGGCGGTGGTGTCCAGGTACCCCAGACCACGGCAGCGCACCCAGGTGCGGGTGTCGGTGGGGAAGTCGTGGCGCCAGTTCTCGGCACCGGTGGTGGCGTTGATCGACAGCACGGTATTGTGCGGCGTGCAGAAGAACAGGTCGTCGCCCACCATCAGCGGCGTGCCCTGGTCCTCGGCGCCGCCGCCGCCGGGGCTTTCCGGCGTGTCGCCGGTGTGAACCGTCCAGGCGACGTCAAGCTGGTGGACGTTGTCGGGCGTGATCTGGGTCAGCGGGGCAAAGCGGGTGCCGTCGGCATCGGCGCCATAGGCGGGCCAGTCGGTCCGGGCGTCGCCGGCCTGCGGCGTGGTGCCGGTGGTCAGGGCCAGCAGCTGCTGGCCGTGGGGCTGGAACATGCCCCAGCCCATGGCCAGCACCGCCGCCAGCGCCACAACGGCGATGCTCAGGAACGACCCGGTCCGGGGCCGCAGGCCCGCGCGTTTCAGCGTCAGCGGGTGCAACGCCATGACGGCGCAGAAGATCACCAGGAAGGCGAAGATGCGCGCGTGCAGGGCCCAGAAATCCAGGCCGGCTTCCCAGAAGGCCCAGGCGACGGTGGCCGCGAAGGCAATCGCATAGATCACGGCGCCATAGCGCGAGCCGCGGGCGATCTCGACGCCCGACGCGATCAGCGCAAGGCCCATCGCCAGGTAATACCAGCTGCCGCCGCGTGCGATCAGGATGCCGCCGCCGATGGCCAGGCCAAAGCCCATGACCGCCAGCACCAGCCCCAGCAGGACCAGCAGCCAGGTCAGGGGCCATGTCAGGGGCCGGGAAAGGGAGGGGGGAGAAAAGTCCATGCTATCGTCCAAATTCAAGTGGTATCCGGTGTCCGACCCGAGATGCAGGACGCCTCCGCCTCCCCCCGGAAACGGCGCGTCTCGAATTCGATCGGCGGACAAATACCGCATGAGCGGCCCGGTGCAAGGGCCGGTGCGCACAGCTCGGCTGCATTCATGCACCGCCGCGCGCAGGCGGGCGGACCCTTCAGGTCGCCGGCAAACGGGCCGCCGGACCGGCACCGGCGGCGGGGCGGATGGTTGCCATTTGGTTAACCCGCCTCTGCAACCCCTTGGAATCGTTTGGGTGGGGGGATGTCCCACGCGTGGGACACCTGCGCCGCCTTGCGCCGCCCTTGCTCTTTCCCGGCGGGCTGGCCTATATGCACCGTCAGAATTTTCAACCTGGGACGCGCAGGGGAGCATCACATGGCCGGCCATTCAAAATGGGCCAACATCCAGCACCGGAAGGGGCGCCAGGACGCCGCCCGGTCAAAGCTGTTTTCGAAGCTGTCGAAGGAAATCACCGTCGCCGCCAAGATGGGCGACCCGGACCCCGAGAAGAACCCGCGCCTTCGCCTGGCGGTGAAGGAAGCCAAGTCGAATTCGGTCCCCAAGGACGTGATCGACCGGGCCATCAAGAAGGCGACGGGCGGCGACAGCGAGGATTACGAGGAAATCCGCTACGAAGGCTACGGCCCCAACGGCGTGGCGATCATCGTCGAGGCGATGACCGACAACCGCAACCGGACGGCGTCCAACGTGCGGTCGACCTTTTCCAAGAACGGCGGCAACCTGGGCGAAACCGGATCCGTCGGCTTCATGTTCGACCGCAAGGGCGAAATCACCTACCCGGCGTCCGCCGGTGACGCCGAAGCGATCTTCGAGGCCGCCATCGAGGCCGGCGCCGAGGACGTGGAAAGTTCGGAAGACGGGCACGTGATCTGGTGCGCCGATACCGACCTGGCCGAGGTCGCGGCCGCGCTGGAAGAGTCCCTGGGCGAAAGCGAAAGCACCAAGCTGGTGTGGAAGCCCCAGACCACGACCGAGATGGACCTGGACAACATGCAGCGCCTGATGAAGCTGATCGACGCGCTGGAAGACGATGACGACGTCCAGCGGGTGACGACCAACTTCGAAGCCTCCGACGAGGTCATGGAAGCGCTCTGATCCCGACCGGATCGCGAAACGAAAACGGCTCCCCCGAGGGAGCCGTTTGCATGTGGGGGATCAGCCGCCGGCCCGGTCGCCCCGGTCGCCCCGGTCGCGCAGTCAGCCCCCGACGTAGGGTTTGGCGCTTTTGCCCGGCCGGTAGAAGACCTTCTGATTGTGCAGCTTGCCCAGCAGTTCGTGGGTCTCGGTCAGCTCGGTCTCGATATCGTCCAGTTCCGTGTTGCGCCGTTCGGCGTCCATGTCCTGCGCAAGCAGGCGCAGACGTTTCAGCGACAGGTCCTTCTTGGCCTGCTGCAGCGCGTTTTCGATCAGCTCAAGGTCCTGCAACCCAAGCTCGAAATTGCGGTTGTACTTGCCCAACTTTCGTTACCCCGAATGAAAGTTTCCGATCGGAAAGATTTGCCTCAAATGTCATCCGGGTACAAGTCCGACCAATTGCGACCATCGGTCGGCCGAGCGCGACATGTCGGCGGGGTCACGAAGCGGGCAGGCTGGACCGGCATTTGCCTGTCTGATAGGCGGCCACAGACCCTGTGTGAGAGGCCGGCCATGTTTGCTTCCCTGACCGCCGGCTTCGCGCTTGGCCTGTCGCTGATCGTTGCCATCGGCGCGCAGAACGCGTTCGTCCTGCGCCAGGGGCTGCGGCGGGACCATGTCTTTGCCGTCTGCCTGACCTGCGCCCTGTCCGATGCCCTGCTGATCGCGGGCGGCGTGTCCGGGTTCGGCACGCTGGCCGACCGCTGGCCCTGGTTCGCCGAGGTGATGCGTTTCGGCGGGGCGGCGTTCCTGGTGTTCTACGGTCTGCGCAGTTTCCACAGCGCCTGGGCCGGGGGCGAACGGCTGGAGGCGGCGGGGCAGGGGCGGGCGCGGCTGGCGCCGGTGCTGGGCACCGTTCTGGCGCTGACCTGGCTGAACCCGCATGTCTACCTGGATACGGTCGTGCTGCTGGGGTCGGTATCGGCGCAGTATCCCAGCGCCTTGGGCTTCGCCCTGGGGGCCGCCATCGCCAGCTTTGCGTTCTTCTTCGCCCTGGGCTACGGCGCGCGGTTGCTGGCGCCGGTCTTTGCCCGGCCAAGGGCCTGGCAGGTGCTGGACATCGGCATCGGAGTTGTGATGTGGGCGATCGCGGCGAAGCTGGTGCTGATGTAAACTACCTGCTGGTGTAATCCACTTGTGCGAAGCATGTATTCCGGTGTTGATACCGCCATGCCCAATTCGCGCCCCTCTCGCCCGGTGGTGGGTGTCCTCTGGATGCTGGCCGCCGGTCTGTGTTTCGTTGCCGTCACCGCCCTTGTCAAAACGCTCGGCCCCCGGATTCCGGCCGTCGAATCCGCCTTTCTGCGCTACCTGATCGGGCTGATCCTGCTGGTGCCGATGCTGTGGCGGATGAAGACGCCGCAGATCGACGTGAAGATGCACGGGCTGTTCGCGGTGCGGGGGTTGCTGCATGCGATCGGCGTGGGCTGCTGGTTCTTCGCCATGACGCGGATCCCGCTGGCCGAGGTGACGGCGCTGAACTACCTGGCGCCGGTCTTTGTCACCGTGGGCGCGGTGGTCTTCCTGGGCGAGACGATGGCGCTGCGCCGGATCCTGGCGGTGGTGGCGGCATTGGTGGGCGCGGTGATCATCCTGCGCCCGGGGTTCCGGGAATTGTCGCCCGGTCATATCGCGATGCTGTGCGCCGGCGCGGTGTTCGGGGCGTCCTACCTGCTGGCCAAGGTGCTGGCCGACCGGCTGGACGCGGCGATCGTGGTGGCGATGATGTCGGTCTGGGTGACCGTGGCGCTGGGGCCGGTGGCGGTGCTGAACTGGGTGACACCGACGCTGGGGGAACTGGCCATCCTGTCCGGCGTCGCCGTCTTTGCCACGGCGGGCCATTACATGATGACCCTGGCGCTGGCCGCGGCGCCGGTGACGGTGACCCAGCCGGTGACCTTCCTGCAGCTGATCTGGGCGACGCTGCTGGGCGTGCTGGTGTTTTCCGAACCGATCGACCTGTGGGTCGTTCTGGGCGGCAGCGTGATCCTGGCGGCTGTCAGCTACATGACCTGGCGCGAGGCGCAGCTGAAGCGCCGCGCGGTGACCCCGCCGATCCCCGCGCCCAAGTACTGATGTCGATCAGCCGCGCGGGTCCAGCAGCTTGGCCAGGATCCCGTTGCGGGTGATCTGGCCCAGCAATTCGCCGTTCTCCATCACGCCGACCGGGGCGGTATGGCCCTGGGTCGCCTCCATCACCTCCATGATCGTGGCCGACGGCGGCACGCAGGTCTCGGGCACCGTGGTCGCCGGTTCCATGACGTCGCCGGCGCACAGCACGCCCAAAGGGTTCATGTGGGCGACGAAATCGGCCACGTATTCGGTGGCGGGGGCGGAAAAGATGTCCTTGGGCGTGCCGTGCTGGACGATGCGCCCGCCCTCCATGATGGCGATGCGGTCGCCCAGCTTGAAGGCCTCGTCCAGGTCGTGGCTGACGAAGATGATGGTGCGGTTCAGCTTTTTCTGCAGCGCGATCAGCTCGTCCTGCAGGCGCGACCGGATCAGCGGGTCGAGCGCCGAGAACGGTTCGTCCATCAGCAGGATCGGTGCTTCGGTGGCGAAGGCGCGGGCCAGGCCGACGCGTTGCTGCATGCCGCCCGACAGTTCCCCCACCTTGCGGTCGGCCCAGTCCGACAGGCCGACCAGGTCAAGCTGGCGGTCCACCTGTTCGGTGCGCGCCCTGCGGCCCATCCCGGCCAGTTCCAGCCCCAGCCCGACGTTTTCGCGCACGCTGCGCCAGGGCAGCAGGCCGAATTGCTGGAACACCATGGCGACGCGGTTCAGGCGGATCTGGCGCAGGGTGGCGGCATCGGCATGCGAAACGTCGACCAGCCCGTCGCCATTGTCCACGTGCACCGATCCGCGCACCACCGGGTTCAGCCCGTTGACGGCGCGCAGCAGGGTGGATTTGCCCGACCCGGACAGCCCCATCAGCACGAGGATCTCGCCTTCCTCGACGCTGAGCGAACAATCGTGGACCCCCAGCACCTGGCCGGTGGCGGTCTGGATCTCGGCCCGGTCCTTCATCGCATCCATCAGGGGCAGGGCGCGGTCGGGGTGGTCGCCGAAGACGATGTTGACCTTGTCGAAGGAAACGGCTGTGCCCATCAGTCCCGCTCCATCCGCAGCATCCGGTCGAGCATGATGGCCACGACCACGATGATGAACCCGGATTCGAACCCAAGCGCGGTGTTCACCTGGTTCAGCGCCCGCACCACCGGCACGCCCAGCCCGTCGGCGCCGACAAGGGCGGCGATCACGACCATGGACAGCGACAGCATGATGGTCTGGTTCAGCCCGGCCATGATCTGGGGCAGGGCATAGGGCAATTCGACCTTCCACAGCGTCTGGCGCGGGGTGGCGCCGAAGGCCTGCGAGGCTTCCAGCAGGGCCTGCGGGGTCGAGGTGACGCCCAGGTGGGTCAACCGGATCGGCGCGGGCAGCACGAAGATCACCGTGGCGATCAGGCCCGGCACCATGCCGATGCCGAAAAAGACGATGGCGGGGATCAGGTAGACGAAGGTGGGCAGGGTCTGCATCAGGTCCAGGACGGGCCGCATGAGCTTGTAAAGCCCGGGCCGGTGCGCGGCGGCGATGCCGATGGGCATGCCCAGCCCCATGCAGACGATGCAGGCGCACAGCACCAGCGTCAGGCTTTCCAGCGTTTCTTCCCAGTAGCCCTGGTTGAGGATGAACAGGAACCCCAGCACCACGAAGGCGACGGTCTTCCAGCTGCGTTGCAGCGCCCAGGTGAGCGCGGCGAAGATCGCGACGATGACCAGCGGATGCGGGCTTTCCAGCGCCCAGAGGATGTGTTCGATCAGCGCGTCCATGGCATCGGAGAGCGCATCGAAAAACCAGCCCCCGTGCATCTGCAGCCAGTCAAAGACCGCACCGGCCCATTTCCCCACGGGGATCTTGTTTTCGGTCAACCAGTCCATGCGTCCCTCGTCGATTGCGGTGCAAAATTCTTACAAGAATTTTGGCAAGAAAATCAGGGATTTTCCTGGCGGCGCGAGGTGCGCCCGCGCCGCCTTGCGTCTGAGGTCAATACCTCAGGTCGGCGCTTCAGTTCAGCGCCGACTTGACCGCCGCCAACGCGTCGCCGCCATCCTTCGTGGTCACGCCGTCCAGCCAGCCGTCCAGCACGCCGGGATTGGCGGTCAGCCAGGCGGTAGCGGCCTTTGCCGGATCTTCGCCGTCATCCAGGATCGCGCCCATGATCTCGTTCTCCATGGGCAGGGTGAATTCGAGGTTTTCCAGCAGCTTGCCCACGTTCGGGCATTCGGTGACATAGCCCGCGCGCGTGTTGGTATAGACCGTCGCGCCGCCCAGATCGGGGCCGAAGTAATCGTCGCCGCCGGTCAGGTAGGACATGTCGTAATTGGCGTTCATCGGATGCGGCTCCCAGCCCAGGAAGACCACCGGCTCGCCGCGCCGGTCGGCGCGGGCGACCTGCGCCAGCATCCCCTGTTCAGAACTTTCCACCACTTCGAACCCGTCCAGGTCAAAGGCGTCGGCGTCGATCATGTCCATGATCAGCCGGTTGCCGTCGTTGCCCGGCTCGATCCCGTAGATCTTGCCGTCCAGTTCGTCCTTGTGGGCGGCGATGTCGGCGAAATCCTTGATGCCCAGGTCGGCGGCGGCCTTGTTGACGGCCAGCGTGTACTTGGCGCCTTCCAGGTTGGCGCGGACCGTGTCGACGGTGCCCGCATCGCGATAGGGGGCGATGTCGCCTTCCATGGTGGGCATCCAGTTGCCCAGGAACACGTCGATGTCGCCGGCCGCCATCGAGGTATAGGTCACCGGAACCGACAGAACCTTGATGTCGGTGTCGTATCCCAGCGCGTCCAGCACCACGGTGGTGGCCGCCGTCGTCGCGGTGATGTCGGTCCATCCCACGTCCGAGAACGTCACGTCGTCACATTCGGCAAACGCCGGGGCGGCGGCCAGAAGGGCCAGAACGGAAAGGGTCGTCTTGGTCGTCATGTTGTCGGCTCCCTGTTTGTTGGTTTCCGCAAGGCTATTTTTTCTTGATTGACGAGTCAATAAACCGTTCCTACCCTTTGGCCGAAAGCCCGTGGAAGGATGCGGAATGCCCAAAGTTGGGATGGAACCTGTCAGGCGGGATGCGCTGGTCAGGGCGACGATTGCCGAGATCGGGCAAGCCGGGTCGCTGGACGTGACCGTCAGCCAGATCGCGCGGCGGGCGGGGATGTCCTCGGCGCTGGCGCATCATTACTTCGGCGGCAAGGCCCAGATCTTCCTGGCGGCAATGCGCCACATCCTGACCGAATACGGGGCCGAGGTGCGCCGCGAACTGTCCGGCGCCGCCCCCGAACAACGGGCCGAGGCGATCATCCGGGCCAGTTTCGCGCCGTCGTCGTTCCGGCGCGAAAGCATCGGGGCCTGGATGACCTTCTACGTGCTGGCCCAGACCGAACCGCAGGCGCTGCGGCTGTGGCGGATCTACCAGCGCCGGCTGAGGTCCAACCTGACCCACGCGCTGCGCCCGGTCTGCCCGGCGCCCGAGGCGGCGGCCGACACGCTGATCGCGCTGATCGACGGGCTCTACATCCGCGCCGCGCTCAATGACCCCGAGGCGCCGGGCCTCGCCCGCGATCACGCGCTGCGCGTGCTGGCACTGTTCAAGGACCAATCCGCATGACCAATCCCAACATCCTGATCCTGATGGTCGACCAGCTGAACGGCACCCTGTTTCCCGACGGGCCGGCCGACTGGCTGCACGCGCCGAACCTGAAACGCCTGGCCGAACGATCGGTGCGGTTCGCCAATGCCTATACCGGATCGCCCCTGTGCGCGCCGGGGCGGGCGGCCTTCATGTCCGGGCAATTGCCGCGCCGCACCGGCGTCTACGACAACGCGGCGGAATTCCGGTCCGACATCCCGACCTATGCCCACCACCTGCGCCGGGCGGGCTATTACACCTGCCTCTCGGGCAAGATGCACTTTGTCGGCCCCGACCAGCTGCACGGGTTCGAAGACCGCCTGACCACCGACATCTACCCGGCCGATTTCGGCTGGACGCCGGATTACCGCAAGCCGGGCGAACGCATCGACTGGTGGTATCACAACATGGGGTCCGTCACGGGCGCCGGCGTGGCCGAGATCACCAACCAGCTCGAATATGATGACGAGGTCGCCTACAACGCCTGCGCCAAGCTTTACGATCTGGCGCGCGGCAAGGATGCGCGGCCCTGGAGCCTGACGGTCAGCTTTACCCACCCGCATGACCCTTACGTCGCGCGCAAGAAATACTGGGACCTCTACGAGGAATGCGAACACCTCGCTCCGGACGTGCCGGACCTGGGCTACGACGCACAGGATCCCCATTCGAAACGACTGTTCGACGCCAACGACTGGCGCAACTTCAACATCACCGAAGAAGACATCCGCCGGTCGCGGCGCGCCTATTTCGCCAATATCTCCTATGTCGACGATAAGATCGGCGAGATCCTCCAGGTGCTGGAAGACACCCGGCAGGAGGCGGTGATCCTGTTCCTGTCCGACCACGGCGACATGCTGGGCGAACGGGGCTTGTGGTTCAAGATGTCCTTCTACGAAGGCTCCGCCCGGGTGCCGCTGATGATGTGCGCCCCGGGACTCGCGCCGCAGCGGATCGACACGCCGGTGTCCTCGATCGACGTGACGCCCACGCTCGGCGCGCTGGCCGGCGTCGACATGTCCGACATCGCCCCCTGGACCGATGGCGAAAACCTGGTGCCCCTGGCGAAAGGAACCCCGCGCGAGGCGCCGGTGGCGATCGAATACGCCGCCGAAGGCTCGCAGGCGCCGCTGGTCTGCCTGCGCATGGGGCGGTGGAAATACACCCGCTGCACGCTGGATCCCGACCAGCTGTTCGACCTTCAGGCCGACCCGCACGAGCTGACCAACCTGGCCTGCGACCCGGCCCATGCGCAACCGCTGGCGCAGTTGCGCGCCATGGCCGATGCCCGCTGGGACCTGGACGCCTACGACGCCGAGGTGCGCGCCAGCCAGGCCCGTCGCTGGGTGGTCTACGAAGCGCTGCGCCAGGGCGGCTATTACCCCTGGGATTACCAGCCGCTGCGCCAGGCCTCCGAACGCTACATGCGCAACCACATGGATCTCAACGCCCTGGAAGACAGTCAGCGGTTCCCGCGCGGCGAATAGCGTCTTCTTCTTGGCAAAAATACCTCTGCGACCCCCCCGGTCACAGAGCCACACACCCCTCATGGGCGCCCCGGACCGGCGCGCCCGGGACGACAAGGAAAGGTCCTGACATGGAAGCGGATTTCGTGATCGTCGGCGCCGGCAGTGCCGGGTGCGCCATGGCCTATCGCCTGTCCGAGGCGGGTGCGTCCGTCATCGTCGTGGAACACGGGGGCACCGATGCCGGCCCGTTCATCCAGATGCCGGCCGCGCTCAGCTACCCGATGAACATGGCGCGCTACGACTGGGGCTACAGATCCGAACCCGAACCGCACCTGGGCAACCGCGAACTCGCCTGCCCGCGGGGCAAGGTGATCGGCGGGTCGTCGTCGATCAACGGCATGGTCTACGTGCGCGGCCACGCGATGGATTACGAACACTGGAACGAAAGCGGCGCCGACGGCTGGGGCTATGCCGACGTGCTGCCCTATTTCCAGCGAATGGAACATTGGCACGACGGCGGCCATGGCGGCGATCCCGAATGGCGGGGCACGGACGGGCCGCTGCACGTCACGCGCGGCACCCGGGAAAACCCCCTGCACGCGGCCTTTGTCGAGGCCGGAAAGCAGGCCGGCTACCCGCTGACCGACGATTACAACGGCCGCCAGCAGGAAGGCTTTGGCGCGATGGAGCAGACGGTCTGGCAGGGCCGGCGCTGGTCGGCGGCCAATGCCTACCTGAAGCCCGCGCTCAAGCGCGACAACTGCACCCTGGTGCGCGGCCTCGTCACCCGCGTGGTGATCGAGGAGGGGCGCGCCACCGGCGTCGAACTGGCCGGGCGCGCGCCGATCAAGGCGCGGCGCGAGGTGATCCTGGCCGCCTCGGCGATCAATTCGCCCAAGATCCTGATGCTGTCGGGCATCGGCCCGGCCAGCCACCTGGCCGAACACGGCATTGGCGTCGTGGCCGACCGTCCCGGCGTGGGGGCCAACCTGCAAGACCACCTGGAAGTCTATATCCAGATGGCGGCAAGCCAGCCGATCACGCTGTACAAATACTGGAGCCTGTTCGGAAAGGCGCGCGTGGGCGCGCAATGGCTGTTCACCGGCAAGGGGCCCGGCGCGTCGAACCAGTTCGAAAGCTGCGCCTTCATCCGCACCCGGCCGGGCGTCAAGTACCCGGATATCCAGTATCATTTCCTGCCCATCGCCGTGCGCTACGACGGCCAGGCGGCGGCCGAGGGCCATGGCTTCCAGGCCCATGTCGGCCCGATGCGGTCCAAAAGCCGGGGCCGGATCCGGCTGCGGTCGGGCAAGGCCGAGGACGCGCCGGTGATCCGTTTCAACTACATGTCCACGCCCGAGGACTGGGCCGATTTCCGCACCTGCATCCGCCTCACGCGCGAGATCTTCGGGCAGGAGGCCTTTGCGCCCTATGTCCGCCACGAGATCCAGCCCGGCGCCGACCTGCAGACCGATGACGAACTGGACGGGTTCATCCGCGCGCACGCCGAAAGCGCCTATCACCCCTGCGGCACCTGCCGGATGGGGGCGGCTTCGGATTCGCGGTCTGTGGTCGACCCGCAAGGCCGGGTGATCGGGGTCACGGGGCTGCGCGTCGCCGACAGTTCGATCTTTCCGCGCATCACCAACGGCAATCTCAACGGGCCGTCGATCATGGTAGGCGAAAAGATGTCCGATCACATCCTTGGCCGCGACCCGCTGCCCCGGTCGAACAAGCGTCCATGGATCAACCCGGACTGGCAGACCGCGCAGCGGTGATTTCTCGTGATAGGGTCTGCGGTTTGATCCGGGTCAAGGCGCACCATATCCGCTTCAGATAGCGTGACGCAAAATCAACGAGGAAGGAGACAGACATGTCGCATACGCCCCACGAGCTTGCCGAGGAATTCCCGGACATGGTCGACCTGATGAGCAAGCTGAAGTCCAGCGATACCCACTTTGCCAGGCTCTACGAGGAATATCACGACCTGAACCGCAAGGTGCATCGGGCCGAAACCAACGTGGAACCGATGGAAGACCTGACCGAAGGCGAGATCCGCAAGCAGCGCGCCGCGCTGAAGGACGAGATCTACGCCTATCTCAAGGAACAGGCCTGAGCCTAGCGCACGTTGTAGGGCAATACGCCACGCCGGTCGGCCTCGATGGTCAGCCGGCGTTCAAGCGGGGGAACCGACCGTTGGTGGCAGGTCCTGCGTTCACAGATCCGGCAGGAAATGCCAATGGGTTCAAAGGCCTGGGCGTTGGAAATGTCCAGGCCTTCCGCATAGACGAGCGATCCGGCATGCCGGACCTCGCATCCAAGTGAAATCGCGTATCGCCTGACCGGCGCGCCGAAGGCGCCGCCGGATTTCGACACGTCGCGCGCGATCGAGATATAGCGCACCCCGTCCGGCGTTTCCGCCAGCTGGCGCAGGAAGCGGCCCGGGGTCTCGAAGGCGCGGTGCACGTTCCACAGCGGGCAGGCGCCGCCGAAGCGGGCGAATTGCAGGCGCGTGGCCGAATGGCGCTTGGTGATCGTGCCGGCCTGGTCGACGCGGACGAAGAAGAACGGAATGCCCTTGGCGCCAGGGCGCTGCATGGTCGAAAGCCGGTGGGCGACCTGTTCGATGGACGCCCCGAAATGGCGGGAAAGTCGTTCCAGATCATGGCGATAGTCCTGTGCGGCCTCCAGGAAGGCGCGGTAGGGCATCAGCGCGGCGCCGGCAAAGTAATTGGCCAGCCCGATCTTGGCGATGGCGCGCGCCTCCTCGCTCTGGAACCTCGCGAAATCAAGCGTGGCTTCCAGCAGCTTGTCCTGCCTCAGCAGCGCCAGTTGCAGCAGCATCTGGAACACCCGCGTCTCGATACCGGCGCGCGACGACAGCGTCAGCCGGCCGGTTTCGGCATCGAAGCGGCGCAGATCCTCCATCTCGTCCAGCGCGACGGTCAGCCCCATGTCGTTCAGCGTGGCCTCGGCATGCGCCGCGATGCCACCCGCGCCGGCGTGCGAGGCAAAGGTTTCGGCGGCGCGGTCGACAGCGTCCAGGTAGTTGTCACAATAGTGAAAAAAGTCCCGTACCTCGTCCCAGGGCGAGGTCTGGATCCGGGCATCTTCCCGTCCCAGCGCCTCGTCCAGAGAGGCCAGGCGTTCATGGGTCTGCCGGTAGGCGCGGTGCAATTCGATGAAGGCCCGTGCCAGGGCAGGAGCATTCGACGCAGTCAGGCGCAGATCGGCGAGCGGTGGGGTCATGTCGGCGAAGACAGGATCGGCGAGGACTTCGCGCAGGTCGGAAACAAGGCGTTCGCCGTCGCCGGTGGACAATTCGGTGACGTCGATGCCGAATTCCCGGGCCAGCGCCAGGACGACGGTAGTGGAGACCGGGCGGTTGTTGTTTTCCATCTGGTTGAGATAGGGCAGCGACACCCCCAGCTTGGCCGCAAAATCCTTTTGTGTCAGTGACATGCGGGTCCGGATTTCGCGCAGCTTGGTGCCGGCGTAAAGCTTCTGGGTGGCCATGGGATGCCTTTGCAAATCTTTGCGTTGAGAGAGATTAGGTTTGCAAAGGGTGCGCCGCAAGAGGGGGCGCTGCCCCCGTCCTCCGATGGAGGACTCCCCCGAGGGTATTTGGGCCAAGAAGAAGATATGGCCCGTTTTGTACAAAAATCGCGGCGCGGTTTGTCTGTTTTGTACGGAATTTCAGGGACGCGCGGCCTGCTGCTTCTTTCTTTTTCCAAATACCCGGCGCGCCATCGGCCAGCGGGCGCGGCGTCAGGTGGTCAGCGTCAGGCGTCGTTCCCGGCGGATCACCATCAGCACGGCGATGAGCCCGAGGATCGACGAGGTGAACATCAACCACAGCAACGGGTAGGCGCCGGATTCGTGGGTCAGCAGCGAACCGGCGAGGGCCGAGAGCGCGGCGCCGCCGCCGATCATCAGCGCGCCGCCAAGGCCCGAGGCGGTGCCGGCCAGGTGGGGGCGGACCGAGAGCATGCCGGCGGTGGCGTTGGGGATGGCAAGGCCGTTGCCGAGGCCGATGAAGGCCATGCATCCGAAGAAGGTCAGCGCCGAGCCGAGGCCGGCGGCGAAGAGGCTGAGCGCCAGCAGCATGCCGCCGGCGCAGATCGAGCAGCCCCAGAGCACCATCAGGTTCACGCCCACGGCCTGGGAAAACCGGCCCGTGATGAAGTTGCCCAGGAAATAGCCGATGGCCGGCACGCCGAAATGCAGACCCAGCGCCTGGGGTGTCAGGCTGAAGATCTCGCTGCCGACGAAAGGCGCGCCGCCGAGGTAGCTGAAGAAGCTGCCCGAACACAGCGCGCAGGCCAGCGCGTAGCCCCAGAACCGGGGGGAGGTCAGAAGTTCGGGGTAGTCGCGGACCTGTTCGCGGAAGCTTTGGCCGGTGATCTGCGCCGTCTCGCCCTGGTCGGCCCAGCACAGCCAGAAGACCAGCGCGCCCAGGGCGAACAGCAGCCAGAAGCTGCCCTGCCAGCCCATGATCGAATCCAGCGCGCCGCCGATCGCGGGGCTGACCATCGGCGCCACCGCCATGCCCATGGTGACATAGCCGATCATGCTGGCGGCCCGGTCCTGGTGGTGGATGTCGCGGATGATGGCCCGGCTGAGAACCAGGCCCACCGCCACCACCGCCTGGCACATGCGGAACATCAGGAAGATCCCGGCGGTGGGCGCGAAGATGCAGCCCAGCGTCGCCAGGGAGAACAGCGCAAAACCCGCCAGCACCACGGGCCGGCGGCCCAGCTGGTCCGACAGCGGGCCGATGAACAGCTGCAGCAGGCCGCTGACCGCAAGGTACAGCGCCACCGACAATTGCATCACCTTGTAGTCGGTCTGGAAATAGGCCGTCATGTTCGGCAGGCTCGGCAGGAAGATGTTCATCGACAGCGCCGACAGCGAACACATGATGATCAGCGTCGCGATATGCGGCGGGGACTTCCGGTCGAGAAAGGTGATGGATGCGTTTGTCATGCAGTTGCAATAGTCCTGTACTGGCATCTTGTCTATCTTGCTGAAGCGGCTGGCCTTGCGTGGGGTGGATGAAAACCGGCGGAATTTGCGGGTTTGCATTTTGCAGAACGCATGCTGCCAATAGTTTGCAAATATTCCGATTCATGCTTTGGATGCGGCGGCGCGGCATGTAAGGTCTGCCGCGAAACCGGGAGAAGGTAGACCGATGAAGGACATTCTAGCAGAGCTCGAATCCCGCCGCGATGCTGCCCGCCAGGGTGGCGGCGCCCGCCGGGTCGAGGCGCAGCACGGCCGGGGCAAGCTGACCGCGCGCGAACGCATCGATCTTCTGGTGGACGAGGGCAGCTTTGAAGAATTCGACATGTTCAAGGCGCATCGCTGCACCGATTTCGGCATGGAGACCCAGCGCCCCTACGGCGATGGAGTCATCACCGGCTGGGGCACGATCAACGGCCGCCTGGTCTATGTGTTTTCCCAGGACTTCACCGTCTTCGGCGGGTCGCTGTCGGAAACCCATGCCGAGAAGATCTGCAAGATCATGGACATGGCCGTGCGCAACGGCGCGCCGGTCATCGGTCTGAACGACAGCGGCGGCGCGCGGATCCAGGAGGGCGTGGCCTCGCTTGCCGGGTACGCCGAGGTGTTCCAGCGCAATATCGACGCCAGCGGCGTGGTGCCCCAGATCAGCGTGATCATGGGCCCCTGCGCGGGCGGTGCGGTCTATTCGCCGGCGATGACCGATTTCATCTTCATGGTGAAGGACAGTTCCTACATGTTCGTTACCGGCCCCGACGTGGTGAAGACGGTGACCAACGAACAGGTCACCGCCGAGGAACTGGGCGGGGCGTCGACGCACACGAAGAAGAGTTCGGTTGCCGACGCGGCGTTCGAGAACGACGTGGAAGCGCTGGCCGAGGTGCGCCGCCTGGTCGACATGCTGCCCGCGTCGAACCGGGAAAAGCCCCCCGTCCGCCCGTTCTTTGACAGTCCGGACCGCGAGGACATGTCGCTGGATACGCTGATCCCGGAAAACCCGAACCAGCCCTACGACATGAAGGAACTGATCCACAAGATCGCGGACGAGGGCGATTTCTACGAGATCCAGAAGGATTTCGCGGGCAACATCATCACCGGGTTCATCCGGCTGGAAGGGCAGACCGTGGGCGTGGTGGCCAACCAGCCGATGGTGCTGGCCGGGTGCCTGGATATCGACAGTTCGCGCAAGGCGGCGCGGTTCGTGCGGTTCTGCGACTGCTTCGAAATCCCGATCCTGACGCTGGTCGATGTGCCGGGGTTCCTGCCGGGGACCGCGCAGGAATACGGCGGGGTCATCAAGCACGGCGCCAAGCTGCTGTTCGCCTATGGCGAGGCGAGCGTACCGAAGGTCACGGTGATCACGCGCAAGGCCTATGGCGGGGCTTATGACGTGATGGCGTCCAAGCACCTGAAGGGCGACGTGAACTATGCCTGGCCCACCGCCGAGATCGCGGTGATGGGGGCCAAGGGCGCGACCGAGATCATCCATCGCGCCGACCTGGGCGATCCCGAGAAGATCGCCAAGCACACGAAGGATTACGAGGATCGGTTCGCCAATCCCTTCGTGGCGGCCGAACGGGGGTTCATCGACGACGTGATCATGCCGCATGGCACGCGCCGCCGGGTCTGCCGGGCGTTTGCCGCGCTGCGCAACAAGCGCATCGAGAAGCCCTGGAAGAAGCACGACAACATCCCGCTCTGACGGGAAGGTCGCTGGGAATCTCCGGGGAGGAGAAGAGCGGGGCCGGCCCGGCCAATCCGGGCCGTGCGGCCGGCCCCGTTGCCCGGATTGGAGGAGTTGGACATGTCCTTGCCCGAATTTCACATGATCGCCGGTGGGCCGCGCCCCGTCGCGCCGTTCTCCCATGCGGTGGAGGCCGATGGCTGGGTGATGCTGACCGGGCAGATGCCGACCGATCCGAATGCGCCGGACGCGCCGCTGCCCGACGGGATCGAGGCGCAGACGCGCCGGGTGATGGAGAACCTGGAGATCGTGCTGAAGGGGGTGGGGCTTGGGCTGGAACACGTGGTGCAGTGCCGGTGCTACCTGACGGCGTTTCACCGCGATTACGCGGCGTTCAACGACACCTACCAGAGCTTTTTCCCCGAAGACCGGCGGCCCGCCCGGACCACCGTGGGCGTGACCGCGCTGGCGGTGGGGGCGCTGGTGGAGATCGACTGCATGGCGAGAAGACCCGATGCGTGACCGCTGGCATGTGCTGAAAGAGCCCGGAACCTATACGCTGGCCCGCCGCCTGCCGGTGCGCTTTGACGTGGCGGTGACGACGACCTTGCCCAAGATGCGCAAGGAACGGCTGGCGCAGCAGGTGCGCCAGGACATGTGGCGGGCGCTGCAGAAGGTGCGGGGGTTTTCGCCGGTGGTGCGGGTCGTCGAGACCGAGGCGGGCTGCGAGGTGACGGCCGGGGGCAGCGTGGAGGCGAAGAGCTTTCCGAAGGCGCGGATGGAAGAGGTGCTGGTCGCGATCCTGGAGGATCCGGAGCGGCGGGCGCGTTGGGGGCGTTGGGCGGTTGCGATGGTTGCGGCGCTGGTCCTGCCGGTGCTGATTGCGGGCGGCGCGGCGGCCGGGCCGGCGCCGGTGCCGGTCAAGGTGCCGTCGGGCCGGGAGGTCGCGTTGATGGGGGTGCTGCTGGACGATACGCCGGGCGCCTTGTGGGCGCGGTTCCGGTTCGTGGCGCCGGGGCTGGGGGACGCGGCATCGGCGGAGGCGACGGCGCAGGACATGGACGATCTGTGTGCCCACGTGGCGGTGCCCTACCTTGAGCACAACAAGATCCAGCCGGCACGGGTGGTGATTTCGCTGTCCGACCGCGAGATCGAGTTCGGCAAGAACGCCCCGGACGCGGTGCAGTATTTCGAGGCCTATACGCTGGACGGCGACACCTGTGTCTGGGAGGGGCTGTGATGGGCGCGCTGTGCCTGCCCGTATCGGCGCCCGGTTGCCGAGCGCGCGATCACGCCAGATGTCTTTTGACGCGCGACTGCGGTAATGTGATCGGCGACCGTAACGATGCGGTCGTGAGGGGGCAGGGCGGCACAGAGGCTTGCGCCGGTCCCGACTTCGTGTGCAGGAGCAACACATGTTCAAGAGTATCAAGCTGCTGGCCCTGGCCGGCGTCATCGGCACGACCCTGTCGGCCTGCGCCAAGGACGAACCCGAAGTGGTCTATGTCCAGCCCGAACCGGTATCGACCGAGCCGACCTACACCGGCAAGTACAAGTAACACAACGAAACGCGCCGGGCGGGCCCCTGCGCCTGCCCGCGCGGTGGCCGTGCCCGTGCGCCCAAGGAGGCGCCCATGCTGAAGCATCGCGGCTTTCCCGGGCGGTTGCCCGGTTCAGATTTCCAGTTCACCGTCCGTCGCGCCAACCCCAAGGGCGTGACCAAGATCACCCGGCGGGAGCGTTATCGCGACCGCAAGGCCGTGGACAAGCGGGCGGACGCGGCCTTCATGGCCGCGCTGTGGGACCATTTCGGCGCCGAGCCGTTCGAACGCGGCAACCTGGATGCCGGCCGGCTGAGCTGGCTGTTCGGGCGCGAGGTGGTGGCGGCCGAGGATCCCTTTGACCCTGCAAGCTATGACGCGCTGCTGCGCATCGACGAGGCTGTTGCCCGGGCGTCCTATCCGGATGCGTTCGACGGCGACGGCCTTGGCGATTTCGACGCGGATGACGGCGACGACGAGGAGGACGAATGGGACTGATCTGGTCAAGAGCGGATACCCGCCGCATGGCGGAACACCGCGTATGGCCAGCCTGCGGGCGGGAACCTTATGTCATGGGACGCGTTAAGATTGCGAAACATGCAGAAGGACAGTACCCATGCCCATCAAACCCATCGTCGTCACCCTTGGTCTTTGTGCAGCCGTCGCGGCCTGCGGTGAAACCACCGGTCAACAAGCCCTGTTTGGCGGCAGCGCGGGCGCGCTTGGCGGCGCAGCCGTCGGGGCGAACCCGATCGCCACGGCCGCCGTCGGCGCCGGTGCAAACGTGCTGTATTGCCAGCAGAACCCCGGCAAGTGCAACTGATACCGTAAGCCGCGGCGTCCGGGGGTTTCCCCCGGCGCACGCAGCCGCCCGTCCCGGGCAGCCCGATCCCCAGACAGACACCGTCCCGGCCTTGAGTGGCCAGGGCGGTGTCTTGCGTTTGGTCCCCCAATCATGCGGATGAAGACGAAGGACGAGATATGTTCAAGAAGATCCTGATCGCGAACCGGGGCGAGATCGCCTGCCGGGTCATCAAGACGGCCCGCAAGATGGGCATCCAGACCGTCGCCGTCTATTCCGACGCCGACAAGAACGCGCTGCACGTGGCGATGGCGGACGAGGCGATCCACATCGGCCCGCCGCCGGCCAACCAGTCGTACATCATCATCGACAAGATCATGGCGGCGATCAGGGAAAGCGGCGCCGAGGCGGTGCATCCGGGCTATGGCTTCCTGTCGGAAAACCCCAAGTTCGCCGAGGCGCTGGACGCCGCCGGCGTCGCCTTTATCGGGCCGCCCAAGGGCGCGATCGAGGCGATGGGCGACAAGATCACGTCCAAGAAGATCGCGCAGGAGGCCAACGTGTCGACCGTGCCCGGCTACATGGGGCTGATCGCGGACGCGGACGAGGCGGTGAAGATTTCCGGCGAGATCGGCTATCCGGTGATGATCAAGGCCAGCGCCGGGGGCGGCGGCAAGGGGATGCGGATCGCCTGGAACGACGAGGAGGCGCGCGAAGGCTTCCAGAGTTCCAAGAACGAGGCGGCCAATTCCTTCGGCGACGACCGGATCTTTATCGAAAAGTTCGTGACCCAGCCGCGCCATATCGAGATCCAGGTGCTGGCCGACCAGCACGGCAATTGCATCTACCTGGGCGAACGCGAATGTTCGATCCAGCGCCGCAACCAGAAGGTCATCGAGGAAGCGCCGTCGCCGTTCCTGGATGAAGCCACCCGCAAGGCCATGGGCGAACAATCCTGCGCGCTGGCCAAGGCGGTTGGCTATGCGTCGGCGGGCACGGTCGAATTCATCGTCGATGGCGACCGGAACTTCTATTTCCTCGAGATGAACACGCGCCTGCAGGTGGAACACCCGGTGACCGAGCTGATCACCGGCGTCGACCTGGTGGAACAGATGATCCGGGTGGCCAATGGCGAGCCGCTGAGCCTGACCCAGGACGACGTGAAGCTGAACGGCTGGGCGATGGAAAGCCGGCTGTACGCCGAGGATCCCTATCGCAACTTCCTGCCGTCGATCGGCCGGCTGACACGGTATCGCCCGCCGGCGGAAACCGAAAGCTATGCGCCCGGCGTGGTGCCGAGCGAACCGGTGATCCGTAACGATACCGGCGTCTACGAAGGCGGCGAGATTTCGATGTTCTACGACCCGATGATCGCCAAGCTGTGCACCTGGGGCAAGGATCGCCTGAGCGCCATCGAAGAGATGCGCGGCGCGCTGGATGCCTTCGAGGTGGAAGGGATCGGGCACAACCTGCCGTTCCTGAGCGCGGTGATGGACCATCCGAAATTCGTCGCCGGAGAGATGACGACGGCCTTCATCGCCGAGGAATATCCCGAAGGGTTCGACGGCGTCATGCTGTCCGAAGGCGCGCTGAAGAAGGTCGCGGCGGCGGCGGCGGCAATGAACCGGGTGGCCGAGATCCGGCGCACGCGCGTGTCGGGGCGCATGGACAACCACGAACGCACCGTGGGCACCGATTGGGTGGTGACGGCGCAGGGCACCAGCTTTGCCGTGAGCATTGCCGCCGATCATGACGGCGCGACGGTGTCGTTCGACGACGGCGCGGCGCTGCGCGTGGCCAGCGACTGGACGCCGGGCAAGACGCTGGCGGTTCTGAGCATCGACGGCGCGCCGGTGACGCTGAAGGTCGAACCGATCTCGGGCGGGTTCCGGGTGCGGACCGGCGGCGCGGACATGAAGGTGCACGTGCGCACCCCGCGCCAGCACGAACTGGCGCTGCTGATGCCCGAAAAGCTGCCCCCCGATACGTCCAAGCTTCTGCTGTGTCCGATGCCGGGGCTGATCGTGAAGGTCAATGTCGAGGTCGGCCAGGAGGTGCAGGACGGTCAGGCGCTGTGCACCGTCGAGGCGATGAAGATGGAAAACATCCTGCGCGCCGAGAAGAAGGGCGTGATTTCCAAGATCAACGCGGCGCCGGGCGACAGCCTGGCGGTCGACGACGTGATCATGGAATTCGAATGACCCTTCGGGCCGCTCATATCCCGGCGCCTTCGGGTGCCTTGGGCGTCATGGGCATTGTGGGCGGCCCGTGTCGCCGGTCCGGGGCCGTGGCCCCGGCAACCGGCTGTTCACCTTTGCGCGCTAGCGTCGGGGCAGGATCTGTCCGGGCGGAAGGGCGTGATGGGACGATTGCTGGCGATGGGGCTGTGCCTGCTGGTGGCTGCGGGCTGCAAGCTCGACCGGGAGGACGCGCTGCGGGACGAGCTTGCGGGCTGGCTTTCGGTGGCCGAGGTGCTGGAGTTCCGGTCGCGGTCGACCTGCACCGGCGCGGTGCTGCGGCTGAAGGATGCGGTGATCAGCGACCGGCTGACCAAGGCGACGTCGGTCGAGACGGCGGTGCATTACCTGCGCGCCGGGCGGGCGGTGGCCTTCGTGCTGGTGGATGCCACCCCGAACGAGGTGTCGGAACGGATCATGACGGCCAGCCTGGAACAGGGGCTGGGGCTGTTGTCCAACGGGCTGGGCGCGGCCAAGCGGTGCCTGTCGGACCGGGGCGGGATGGCGTTTTATGCCGCGATCATGTCGCCCGATGCGGTGATGATCTACGATCCGGGGGGCAATTCGCTGACGCTGGTGCACAGGCAGTCGACGGTGCCTCTGGCGATCTTCCTGCGCGGGAACGTCTGACGCGGTCTCTGCCGGTTCGGGGGCAGCGGATGTTGGGTGCCCGGTCCGCGTGGTGCGGCTTTGGGGCTGGGGCGCTTGGATTGTTCGCGTGGTGTGGATCGGTGCCTCGTGAATCGGTGCCGGGTGGATCGGTGCCGCGTGGAACGTTCGGGCAAGGCGAGTCCGAGCCGCGTCGAATGGCGGCCCGGTCAACGCAACGTCGGTTTGCGCGTCCTCGGGCCGCGCAGGGGCGATCGGTGCATTGCAGGTGCGTGCCAGGCCTGTCCGAAATCAGCCAGTCCGCGCAATGGCAGACCGACATAAGTCATTCCGTGGCCAGTCGCGTCACGAACAGTCGCGCCACGAACTGTCAGTCGGAAATTTCCTCGGTGCCCTGGGCCCGACGTTCGCGGACCTCTTCCTGGCGCGAGGTGGTCTTGTCGATGGTCCGCGTGATCTCGCGCACCGAATACGGCAGGGGCTTGCGCAGGATGACGGTGCCGTCCTTGTCGACCAGCACCATCTGGAATCCGCGCGGGCGCAGTTTGGACCGGATCGCGCCGGGCGCGGCCGGGTCGGTGTCGGTCAGGACCACCACGTCGCGGTCGGCCAGGCGCGGGATGTCGGCCTTCAGGTTGGCGATCTGCTGCTGGAACTTCGGGTCGGCCGGCGTGTCGGCAAAGACCACGATGGGCCGGGCGATCCACTGGAAACTGTCCAGCGTGAAATCCCCGGCCTCGACGATCGCCCCGGGGACCGGCGCGGGCGCCGGATCTTCGGCGGCATGGACGCAGGCGGCGGCGAGGATCCCGGCAAGGGCGAAGGCGATCAGTCTTGTCATGGGTCCGACTATAGACGGTGCAGGGACCGAAGGCACAAGTCGCGTCTGCGCGATGGGGGAAAATTTTAGCTTTAAGGCCTTGATGAGGGGTGCGGCGCAATGATGGCCCCGACCCCAGACATCCGGCCGGTGGGGGCGGCCCTTGCCGAATGGAGCCGCCGCGCCATGGACGTCATCCTGCATATCGGGGCGCATCGCACCGCAACCACCACGTTCCAGCATTACCTGCGCGCCCAGTCCGATTGGCTGGACAGGGCCGATGTGGGATTCTGGGGGCCGGGGCGCACGCGGTCGGGGCTGTTTCACGGGCTGCACGCGGCCGGGTATGGGGCTGGCGGATCCCCGACTGATGGATCGCAGCCGGCGTGCCGCCGGGCCATGGGCCGGGTGGCGCTGAACCTGGCGCAGGCCCGCGATCGGGGGCGCGCGGTCCTGCTGGTCAGCGACGAGAACATGGCCGGATCGGTGCGCGACAACCTGCGCAGCGGCAGGCTGTATCCGGGGATCGGCGCCCGGCTGTCGCGCCTGCACGCGGCCTTTGGCGGACAGGTGTCGCAGGTGGTTCTGACGATCCGCAGCCAGGACCTGTACTGGACCTCGGCCCTGGCCTTTGGCGTGACGCGCGGGTGCCGCGTGCCGCGAACCGAAGACCTGGACCGAATCGTCACCGCCGCGCGCAGCTGGCGCGACGTGATCGCGGATGTGGCCTGCGCCATGCCCGGCGCGCGCATCCGCGCGCTGCCGTTCGAGGCCATGGGCGGGCGCCCCGAGACGTTGCTGTCGGCCATGCTGGGCCGCGCGGTGCCGGCGGGTGAACGCCGCCATCTGAACCGGGCGCCGGACCTGGCCGCCTTGCGCGAGATCGCGGGGGCGGACGGTTTGCCCGATGGTCTGTCCGATGGTCTGTCCGCGGGCCACGGCCGCTGGCAGCCCTTCGATGCCCACCAGGCCGCCGCCCTGCGCGAGACCTACCAGGACGACCTGTTCTGGCTGGCCGCCGGCGCCGACGGGCTGGCCGAACCGATCACCAAGACGGCGAACCCGACACATTCGCATACCACCAAACCGACAAACGAGGCGGGGCAAACCCCGCCGCCGACCGACATGACAAGAGGACGTTCCCATGACAGCCAGCAAAGACGAATGGCGCCGCCTCGCTGAAGGTGAGCTGCGCAACCGGACGGTCGACGATCTGACCTGGAAGACGCTCGAGGGCATCGACGTCTCTCCGATCTATACCGAGGAGGACCTGGAGGGGGTCGACCACCTGGGCACGATCCCGGGCCAGGCGCCGTTCCTGCGCGGCGTGAAGGCGACGATGTATGCCGGGCGCCCCTGGACGATCCGGCAATATGCCGGGTTCTCGACGGCCGAGGATTCGAACGCCTTCTACCGCAAGGCGCTGGCCGCCGGGCAACAGGGCGTGTCGGTGGCCTTCGACCTGGCCACGCACCGCGGCTATGACAGCGACCATCCCCGGGTGGTCGGTGACGTGGGCAAGGCCGGCGTGGCGATCGACAGCGTCGAGGACATGAAGATCCTGTTCGACGGCATCCCGCTGGACAAGGTGTCGGTGTCGATGACGATGAACGGCGCGGTGATCCCGGTGCTGGCGAACTTCATCGTCGCGGGCGAGGAGCAGGGACACGACAAGTCGGTGCTGTCGGGGACCATCCAGAACGACATCCTGAAGGAGTTCATGGTCCGCAACACGTATATCTATCCGCCCGAACCGTCGATGCGGATCATCGCGGACATCATCGAATATACCTCGGGCGAGATGCCCAGGTTCAACTCGATCTCGATCTCGGGCTACCACATGCAGGAGGCCGGCGCGAACCTGGTGCAGGAGCTGGCGTTCACGCTGGCCGACGGGCGCGAATACGTGCGCGCGGCGCTGGCCAAGGGCATGGATGTCGACACGTTCGCCGGGCGGCTGAGCTTTTTCTTCTGCATCGGCATGAACTTCTTCATGGAGGCCGCCAAGCTGCGCGCCGCGCGGCTGCTGTGGCACCGCATCATGTCGGAATTCGAACCCAAGAACCCCAAGTCGATGATGCTGCGCACCCATTGCCAGACGTCGGGCGTGTCGCTGGCCGAACAGGATCCCTACAACAATGTGGTCCGCACCGCCTACGAGGCGATGTCGGCGGTGCTGGGCGGCACCCAGTCGCTGCACACGAATTCGTTCGACGAAGCGATTGCGCTGCCAACGGAATTCTCGGCCCGGATCGCGCGGAACACGCAGCTGATCCTGCAGGAGGAAACCGGCGTGACCAACGTGGTCGATCCGCTGGCGGGGTCCTATTACGTCGAGAAGCTGACGGCGGACCTGGCCGATGCGGCCTGGGCGCTGATCGAGGAGGTCGAGGAGATGGGCGGCATGACCAAGGCGGTGGCCTCGGGCATGCCCAAGCTGAGGATCGAGGAGGCGGCGGCGACGCGGCAGGCCAAGATCGACCGGGGCGAGGACGTGGTGGTCGGCGTCAACAAGTACCGCAAGGACAAGGAAGACCCGATCGACATCCTGGATGTCGACAACGTGGCCGTGCGCGTTTCCCAGGTCGCGCGGCTTGAGAAGATGCGCAGCGAGCGGGACGAAGACGCCTGCCAGGCGGCGCTGGCCGAACTGGAACGGCGCGCGAAGGAGGGGGGCAACCTGTTGGAAGCGGCGGTCGAGGCGGCAAGAGCCCGGGCGTCTGTCGGAGAGATCAGCATGGCGATGGAAAAGGAATTCGGCCGCCACAGGGCCGAGGTGAAGACGCTGGCGGGCGTCTATGGCGCCGCCTACGAAGGGGACGAAGGCTTTGCCGCGATCCAGAAATCGGTGGAGGATTTCGCCGAGGAAGAGGGGCGCCGGCCCCGGATGCTGGTGGTGAAGATGGGCCAGGACGGGCACGACCGGGGCGCCAAGGTGATCGCCACGGCCTTTGCCGACATCGGCTTTGACGTGGACGTGGGGCCGCTGTTCCAGACGCCGGAAGAGGCGGCGGAGGACGCCATCGACAACGACGTGCACGTGATCGGGATCTCGTCGCAGGCGGCGGGGCACAAGACGCTGGCGCCGCAGCTGGTCGAGGCGCTGAAGGCGGCGGGCGCCGAAGACATCATCGTGATCTGCGGCGGCGTGATCCCGCAGCAGGATTACCAGTTCCTGTACGACAACGGGGTCAAGGCGATCTTTGGCCCCGGCACCAACATCCCCGCGGCGGCCCAGGACATCCTGCGCCTGATCCGCGAGGTCCGGGCCGCCTGAGGGCGGTTCGGGACTATCCGGGCGAAGCGGGGGCCAGCCGGGGCCGGGTGCCGTGCACCCGGCCCCGGCTGGCCCCCGCCCGCGCATTGTCCAAACGTCAAGCGCATGTCATGAAACGGGTATGAGACTCGATCACATCGTCATCGCCGGCGCCACGCTGGCCGAAGCCACCGAGATGGCCGAAGCCGCGCTTGGCGTGCCCTTCGGTCCCGGCGGCCGGCACGAGATCTTTGGCACGCACAACCGGCTGCTGGGGCTCGACGACGGGCTTTACATCGAAACCATCGCCGTGGATCCCGACGCCGAGCCGCCGGGACGGCCCAGGTGGTTCGACCTGGATGCCTTTGACGGCGCGCCGCGGCTGACCAACTGGGTCTGCCGGACGGTCGACCTGAACGGGCTGATCCAGCATCTGCCGGGGTCGGGCAGGCCGGTGGCGGTGGCGCGGGGCGACCTGCGCTGGCAGATGGCGGTGCCCGATCGCGGGCGGCTGCCGTTCGACAACCTGTGTCCGGCGCTGATCCAGTGGGAAGGCACGGCCCATCCGTCGCAGCGGCTGGCGAAATCGGGCTGCCGCCTGGCCCGGCTGATCGTCACCCATCCCGAGGCGTCGGACCTGTCGGCGCTGCTGGAACACCGGTTGTCGGATCCGCGCGTGGTGTTCCGCACCGGCCCCGCCGGGCTGAGCGCCGAGATCGAGACGCCGGACGGGATGCGGGTTCTGGCATGATCCTGCGCCCGGCGCGGCCCGGGGATGCCGGGGACATCGCGCGCATCACCAACCAGGTCATCGCCGACACGCTGGTGACCTTCACCACGATCCTGCGCCGGCCCGAGGATGTCGCCGCCGACATCGCGGCGCGTCTGCCCGCCTACCTGGTGCTGGACAGCGGCGGCGCGGTCGAGGGATTCGCCACCTATGGCCCGTTTCGCGGCGGGCCGGGCTATGCGGCGACCTGTGAACATTCGATCCAGCTGTCGCAGGCGATCCGGGGGCAGGGCGGCGGGCGCCTGCTGATGACCCGCCTGATGGAGATCGCGCGCGACAGTGGCATCCACGTGATGGTGGCCGGTGTCAGCAGCGTCAATCCCGCCGGCATCGCCTTTCACGCCGCAATGGGGTTCACCGAGGTCGGGCGCATGCCCGAGGTCGGACGCAAGCAGGGCCAATGGCTTGACCTGATTCTGATGCAAAAAATCCTGTGAATGCGCTGACAGTTCCGGCGCGCCGGGATAGGGTCCGGCCCATGTCGATCTGGTCCCGCATCACCGCCGCGATTTCGGCTCTCACCCAGGGTGAGGGGCTGACCGCCGTGTTCGATCACCTGCGCGCGCCGCCCGAGCGCAGCGTGGCCTTTACCATTGCGGTCATCGCCCTGGGGGCAAAGATGGCCAAGGCCGACGGAAAGGTGACCCGCGACGAGGTCACCGCCTTTCGCGAGGTCTTTCAGATCGCGCGCGAGGACGAGGCCAACGCGGCCCGGGTCTTCAACCTGGCGCGCACCGACGTGGCCGGGTACCGCGAATATGCCGAACGCATCCATGACATGTTCCAGCACGATCCGGGCACGCTGTGGGACCTCATGGAAGGGCTGTTCCACATTGCGCTGGCCGACGGGGTCTATCACCCGGACGAGGCGGCGTTCCTGGAAGACGTGGCGACGATCTTCGGCCTGCCCAGGCACGAGTTCCGGGCCATGCGGGCGCGGTACGTTCCGGACGCGGCGCCCGATCCCTATACCGTGCTGGGGGTGACCCCGAACATGGAAGTGACCGAGATTCGCCGGGTCTGGCGCCGCCTGGTGCGCGAGACGCATCCCGATGCGATGATGGCGCGCGGCCTGCCGGAAGAGGCGATCAAGCTGGCCGAAAAACGCCTGATCGCGATCAACCGCGCCTGGGAGGAAATCAGCCACGGGGCTGCCACCTGACCATGGGGGGCTTTCCGGATGGGATCGGAAGGCCTACATTCGGGGCATGAAACGGATCATCGCCCTTATCGTGATTCCGGTCGCTGTCGGCCTGGCGGCGCCTGCCGTGGCGCAGCAGACCGAGGATGAGCCGCGCGGCGGGCTGGACCGGTTCCTGGACGATTTCCGGGACGGGATGGGCGACGCCCTGGGCGGCCTGCAGGGGTGGGCGGAAGACATCGGCCCGGCGATGAAGAGCTTCATCGAGGAGATGGGCCCGGCGCTGTCGGACATGATGGACGAGGTCAAGGACTGGTCCCGCTACGAGGCGCCCGAGATGCTGGACAACGGCGACATCATCATCCGCCGCAAGCCCGAAGACCCCGCCGACCCCGATGCCCCACCGGTGCCGCCCCCCGCAGAGGACGGCGACAGCAGCCCGATCGACATCTGAACGGGATCTGGACCGCGATCAGTCCAGCGTGACCAGCGGTCGCGCCCCGATGGCGGAGGCGAGCGACTGGAACCGGGATTCGGCGACCTCTCCGAACAGGCTTTTGGAATCCTCGGACAGTTTCAGTTCCAGCACCTTCTTGCGCGCCTGCCAGTTCAGCGTGGCCGTGGGCGCCGTATCGCTGAGCCAGAGCATCGCGCCGAACCGCATCGCCTTGCCCAGCAGTTCCGCCTGGTCGACCTGTTTCGGCGTCAGCAGCGGCAGCAGGGTTTCGGCGCGCGAACCCGAGCGTTTGTTGGTGTAGCGGTGCAGCATGGCCAGCGCCAGGAACACCCGTTCGGCATGGTCCAGCCCGCCGAGGTTGGCGCGGGTGGCATAGTCGAAACAGGTTTCGGCGCGGTAATCGGGGTGCGCGCGCCAGCTGACATCGTGCAGCAGGCAGGCGGCGCGGATCAGGCGCAGGCGCTGGGGCGAGGCATTGGGGAACAGCGGCAGCACGAAGCGGAACAGCGTGCGGCCATAGCCCGCGCTGCGCGCGTCCTTGGTTTCGGCGAACATGCAGGCTTCGATCAGCGGGTCGCGGTCGCGCACGCCGGGGGGCATCTGTTCGTACAGCAGGCCTTCGCGGATGCCATAGCTTGATATGGCGATGTCGGTGGGGTGGAAGGTGCGCACCAGGCTGGTCAGCACCTCGATGGCCAGCGGCACCAGTTCCATCCGGCTGCTCGAGACCTTGGCGGCCGAGCGCAGGGCGTCTGGATCGGTTTCGGCGATGTAGCGGGCGGTCTTGTTCGCGTCCGCCGTGGTCATCCGGTATTCGTGCAGCACGCGCAGGGGATAATCGCGCCGGGCCATGTCGATCTTGGCGATTGCGCGCCAGGACCCGCCGACCAGGAAAAGCCGTTTGCGTTCGGTGCCGAAATCGGCGTGCAGGGCTTCGACCGTCTGCTTGATATGGGCCTTCACCGCCGGGGCGCCGCCCTGGATCGTCTGCAGCTTCAGCGGCCCGAGGTTCGAAGTCTGGCGGCGGCCCACGACGCCGCCGTCCAGTTCGGCCAGTTCCATCGACGACCCGCCGATGTCACAGACCAGGCCGCTGGCATCGGGCCAGCCCAGCAGCACGCCCTGGGCCGAATACCGCGCCTCTTCCTCGCCGGGGATGACGTGGATCTTCAGCCCGGTTTCGCGCAGGACCTCGTCGCAGAAATCCGGCCCGTCTTCGGCGTCGCGCACGGCGGCGGTGGCCACGGCGGTCAGCGGCGGCATGTCCATATGCGCGGCCAGCGTCTGGAACCGGGCCAGCGCCTTGAGCGCGCGCTTGCGCCCTTCGGGGTTCAGCCGGCCGGTGTCCGACAGGCCCGACCCCAGGCCGCACATGACCTTTTCATTGAAGAAATACGCCGGCGACCGCGCGGCGCCGTCGAAGACCACCAGTCGGACAGAGTTCGATCCCACGTCCACGACACCCACACGGGACAGCGACTGTGCGCTGGGGTCGTCGAAAAGGGGGCGTCCGAAGGGTTCCCAATCGGCCATGGTCGGGTCCACCTGAAAGTTCATGGAGACCTGCGCGTTCCGGTTGAATATGGACCTGCAGGTTGCACCAAATGTTGTATCTGGTCAATGAATGACCGGCTAGTCCTCGGCGTGGGTCAGGCTGGGCACGTCCTTGGCGCCCGCTGATCCGCGACCCGAGAGGGACGGGTTCTCCATGAAGAAACGGTGACAGTTGAAGGCGAATTCGCCATCCTTGACCTCGGCCCGGTGATGGCTGCCGTCGGGGCGCATGATCCAGCTTTGCGCGACGTCGGCAAGATTGGCGGCCATGATCTGGCTGACGATCTGGGCCTTGACGGTGTCGTTGTGGATTTCGACCAGGGTTTCGATGCGCCGGTTCAGGTTGCGGCCCATCCAGTCGGCGGACGAGATGTAGACGCGGGCCTGTTTCGACGGCAATCCGCCGCCGTTGCCGTAGCAGACGATGCGCGAATGTTCGAGGAACCGGCCGACGATGGACTTGACGCGGATGTTGTCCGACAGGCCCTTGATGCCCGGGCGGATGCCGTTGATGCCGCGGATCACCAGGTCGATCTTCACGCCGCCCTGGGATCCGCGATACAGCGCGTCGATCACCTCGGGGTCGATGAGCGAATTCATCTTGGCCCAGATCTGCGCCGGGCGTCCCGCCTTGGCATGGGCGATTTCCGCGTCGATGCCGGCGATCAGCGTCTTCTTCAGCGTCGAGGGCGAGATCGACAGGTTTTCCAGCTTTTCGGGGAAAGCGTAGCCCGACAGGTAGTTGAACACCTTGGTCGCGTCGCGCCCCAGCGCGGCGTCGCAGGTGAAAAAGCTGAGGTCGGTGTAGATGCGCGCGGTGATCGGGTGGTAATTGCCGGTGCCGTAATGGGTGTAGGTGACCAGCTGGTCGCCTTCGCGCCGCACCACGGTCGAGATTTTCGCGTGCGTCTTCAGGTCGATGAACCCGTAGACCACGTGCGCCCCGGCCCGTTCCAGGCGGCGGGACTGGCGGATGTTGGCGGCTTCGTCGAAGCGGGCCTTGAGTTCGACAAGCGCGGTGACCGACTTGCCGTCTTCGGCCGCCTCGCACAGCGCGGCGACGATCGGGCTGTCGCGCGAGGTGCGGTAGAGCGTCTGCTTGATGGCCACGACATTGGGATCGGCGGCTGCCTGGTTCAGGAAGCGGACCACCATGTCGAAGGTTTCATACGGGTGGTGCAGCAGCATGTCCTTGCGCCGGATCGCGGCGAACATGTCGCCGTCGTGGTCCTGCACGCGTTCGGGCACGCGCGGCGTGAACGACGGCCACAGCAGATCGGGGCGCGCGTCGATCACCAGTTCCGACAGGTCGGCGACGCCGATCATGCCGTCGATCTCGATCACCTCGGCGCCGGTGACGTGCAATTCGCGCATCACCACGTCCTTCAGTTCGGCGGGCGCGCCGGCGGTCAGGGTCAGGCGCACCACCTCGCCCCGGCGGCGGCGCTTCAGCGCGACCTCGAATTCGCGGACCAGGTCCTCGGCCTCTTCCTCGACTTCCAGGTCGCTGTCGCGCAGGACGCGGAATTCGAAATGCGCCCTGACCCGGTAGCCGGGGAACAGCCGGTCGATGAAGACCAGCAGCAGTTCTTCCAGCGGCAGGAACCGGTGCGCGCCGGCCGGCGCGGGCAGCGATACGAAGCGGTCGATCTGGTGGGGAATCGGCAGCAGCGCCTGCAGGGATCGTTTGTCGCGGGTGCGTTCCAGCTGCAGGGCCAGCGAAAAGCCGGTGTTGGGGATGAAGGGGAACGGGTGCGCCGGGTCGATGGCCAGCGGCGAAAGCACCGGGAAGACCTGGTTCAGGAACACCCCTTCGAGATGGGCAAGGTCGCTGTCGTCCAGCGCGTGGCGGTCGAGGATGGAAATCCGCTCGGCCTCCATCAGGCCCTTGAGGTTGGCCAGCACGGTCTGCTGGCGGGTCATCAGGCGGCGGGCGTCTTCGTCGATCATCACCAGCTGCTGGGACGGTGTCAGCCCGTCCTGGCCGGGCGTGGTGTTGCCGGCATGGGCCAGTTCCCGCAGGCCGGCGACGCGGACGGTATAGAATTCATCCAGGTTGTTGGCCGAGATCGACAGGAAGCGCAGCCGTTCCAGCAGCGGCACGCGGTGGTTTTCGGCCTCTTCCAGGACACGCCAGTTGAAGCCAAGCCAGCTGAGTTCGCGATTGAAGAACCGTCCCGACCCGGCAAGGTCGAGGTCGGGCATCGCCACGGGTTCGGGCAGCGGGGAGTTCAGGAAATCGGCTTCGTACATACTGGCTCTCGTCAATCGCACGCGGGAAAAGGGCCCCGTGGTTACGCTTTTCTATCTTCTGCGCCAAGGACTTCGGCGGCAAGGGCCCGCGTGACGTCGCGCCGGGCATCCAGCGATGCGCGGTCCAGTCGGGCCACGATATCGGCAGCGGCGGCAAAGGATCGTTCCATGTGCCGCAGGACATAGGGAATCACGTCCGGGCGCGGCAGCAGCTGGCGATCGGTGAACAGCTTGACCAGCACGGCGGCCAACAGGGCGTCGTCGGGGGCTTCCAGTTCGGCATGGGCCGCGGCGGCGATGCGGCTTTTGAGATCCGGCAGCACGATCTTCCACAGCGACGGCGCGTTGCGCCCGGTCAGCAGCAGGGGGTGGCCGGCCTGGGCCAGCATGTTGTGCAGGTGAAACAGGGCGCGTTCGCGTTGGCGGTCGCCGGCGATCCCGGGGACGTCTTCGACCGCGACGGGACCTTCGGCCAGCACGGGTACCAGGTCTTCGTCCAGGCCGGCGGCGGGCAGCAGGCGGCCGCCGTATTCGGCGGCCCAGACATGGGCCAGGTGGGTCTTGCCGGCGCCGGGCGCGCCGGTGATGGCCAGCTTGCGACCGGGCAGGTCGACGGCGCGGTCGATCAGGTCGATGGCCAGCGCGTTGGAGGGCGCGACAAAGAAATCCTCGCGCCCAAGCGCGGGACGGACCGGCAGATCAAAGCTCAGCTGGCGGGGCAGGTCAGTCATCGGTCCCGGTTTCAAGTCCGGTATCCAGTCCGGTGTAAAGCTTGGAATGCTTGTACTGGTCGATGCCGAAGCGCACCAGCACGCCGATGGCGGCGGCCAGGGGCACGGCGACCAGCAGGCCGATGAAGCCGAAGATCGCACCGAAGACCGACAGGGCCAGCAGCAGCCAGACCGGGTGCAGCCCGACGGAACTGCCGACCAGGTTCGGGGTCAGGAAGTTGCCTTCGGCGAACTGGCCGACCTGGAAGATGACGACCACGGCGATGATCATGACCCAGTCGCCCCAGAACTGGAACAGCGCCAGGCCCACGGCCAGCACGCCGCCGATCAGGGCGCCGAGATAGGGGATGAAGGTCAGCGCGCCGGCGATGAACCCCACGACCAGCCCGAAATCCAGCCCCACGAGCATCAATGCCAGCGCATAATAGGTGCCCAGGATCCCGCAGACCGACACCATGCCGCGCACGAAACCCGACATGGTCTTGTCGATGTCGCGGCCCAGCCGGCGGATCGTGTCCACGTGATCGCGCGGCAGCAATTCGTCCACCCGGGCGACCATGTTGTCCCAGTCCAGCAGCAGGTAGACCGCGACGACCGGGGTGATGACCATCAGCA
This sequence comes from Marinibacterium anthonyi, assembly GCA_003217735.2. Taxonomy (GTDB): domain Bacteria; phylum Pseudomonadota; class Alphaproteobacteria; order Rhodobacterales; family Rhodobacteraceae; genus Marinibacterium; species Marinibacterium anthonyi. The sequence goes on from CP031585.1 coordinate 1,447,704, forward strand.
CGATGATGTTGATCACCGTCAGCGCCGAGCTGAGCGCGGTGTTCACCAGTTCCAGCGACCGGCTTTGCGCGGCTTCGCCGATCTTGACCAGGGTCTGGCGCAGCTGGGAGTCCTCGTTGAGGATCGAGGGGAACTGCCGGACCAGGAAATCCTGGAAATCCTTGAACAACTGCGGCACCAGGTTGGCCAGATCTATCGCCTGGCGGATCAGCGCGGGCAGCACCGCCAGCATGATGATCACGAGGATGGCGACGGTTCCGACGGTGATCACCGCCGTGGCGGCCCCGCGCGACAGGCCCCAGCGTTCCAGCCGGTCGGCGATGGGATCCAGGAAATAGGCGATCGCGCCGCCGATGACGAAGGGCACAAGGACGTCCCCCAGGAACCACAGCAGCGCCACGAGGATCACTGCCGCGATCCCCCAGTACCTGAGCTGAACTTTGACCGGCAGCGCCATGCGACCTCACTTTCGCGTCTTGTCCTTGCTTGGCCCAGCCGTGGCTTGCATGCAAGAGCCTAGGCGCGGGGGAATGCACAGGCGAACGGGCAATTGCCTGACCGGGGGCTTTGGCTTAGATGGGCCGGAACCAACGTTTCAGCAAAGGGCCCGTTCCATGCGCCTCTCCCGCTATTTCCTGCCCGTCCTGAAAGAGACGCCTTCCGAGGCGCAGATCGCCAGCCACCGCCTGATGCTGCGGGCCGGCATGATCAAGCAGTCGTCGGCGGGGATCTATTCCTGGCTGCCGATGGGCTTCAAGGTGTTGCGCAAGCTGGAAAACATCGTCCACGAGGAACAGATCCGGGCGGGCCACATCCCGATGCTGATGCCGACGCTGCAATCGGCCGACCTGTGGAAGGAATCGGGGCGCTACGACGCCTACGGGCCGGAAATGCTGCGCATCCGCGACCGCCACGACCGCGACATGCTGTACGGACCGACCAACGAGGAGATGATCACCGACATCTTCCGCGCCCACGTGTCGTCCTACAAGGACCTGCCGCTGACGCTGTATCACATCCAGTGGAAGTTCCGCGACGAGGTGCGTCCGCGCTTTGGCGTGATGCGTGGCCGCGAATTCCTGATGAAGGACGGCTACAATTTCGACCTGACCAAGGAAGACGCGCTGCACGCCTACAACCGCCACCTGGTGGCCTATCTGCGGACCTATGAACGCATGGGCCTGCAGGCGATCCCGATGCGCGCCGATTCCGGGCCCATCGGCGGTGACGACACGCACGAATTCCTGGTGCTGGCGGACACGGGCGAATCCGAGGTCTTTTACGACAGCGCCGTGACCGACATCCGCCTGGGCGAACGCCAGATCGATTACGACAGCGTCGAACAATGCCAGGCGGTGATGGAGGAGTTCACCTCGCTTTATGCCCGCACGGACGAGACCCACGACGAGGCGGTGTTCGGCGAGATCCCCGAGGATCGGCGCCGGTCCGCGCGCGGGATCGAGGTTGGGCAGATCTTCTACTTCGGCACCAAGTATTCCGAACCGATGGGCGCGACGGTGCAGGGGCCGGACGGGAAACCGGTGCCGGTGCACATGGGGTCGCACGGGATCGGCGTCAGCCGCCTGATCGGCGCCATCATCGAAGCCAACCACGACGAGAACGGCATCATCTGGCCCGAAGGCGTGACGCCGTTCCATTGCGGGATCGTCAACCTGAAACAGGGCGATGCGGACACGGATGCAGCCTGTGAAAAGCTGTACGCCGCGCTGGTCAAGCTGGGGTTGGACCCGCTGTACGACGACCGCAACGAACGCGCCGGCGGCAAGTTCGCCACGATGGACCTGATCGGTCTGCCCTGGCGGATCACCGTGGGTCCGCGGGGCCTGAAAAACGGGGTGGTCGAACTGACCTCGCGCCGGACGGGCGAAAGCGAAGAGCTGAGCCTGGAAGACGCCGAGCAGAAGATCGCCGAGATCTACGCGCCGCACCGGTCACACCTGCAGCACCCGTAAGGGTGCTGCGCCGACGGGATCGGACGGGATCAGACGCGCAGCTTGCCACAGCTCGGCCGGCCCGGAAGCGGGCGAACGGCCGGGCGACCCAGCCGCGAGGCAAGTTCGCGCATGCCGGAGCCGAGATGGCGCATGGTGCAGATATGGGTGCCGCTGTCGGTCCGGGTCAGCCACAGCCGGCCATCGCGGAAGGCCAGCCCATAGCCGCGCCGGTCCAGCGCGTCGTTCAGGGTATGCCAGCACGAGGCCTGGTCGATCAGCGGCTGGATCCAGCTGCGCATCAGCGCCGCGGTCTCGTAATCGAGGTCCGGGGCATCGGGGTCGGCGGAAAATGCCGGGAACTGGCTGAGGCGTTGGGCGTTCTGAGCATGTTCGGGTGTCATCGGGTCAATCCTTCAAACGGTATCTGTTGATTTTGTCCTGCGGTCTGAAAATGAATCTCGTCTCGAAATAAGGAAAATATGCGGTGCCGGACGGGTCATGTCTGTGACGTACCTCTCACATTGATGATGTTCTTTAATTAATGTTTCACAAAGCCCGGAAGTTCCGGGCCCCTTCCGACGCCTTGACCCTGTGACCTTCAGGCCCCACTTTCCGCCCCAAAACGAGCAGGAGCCATGAATGGCCAGATCCCCGATGCCCTTTTCCCGTTTCGAATGGATGATCGCCCGACGCTACCTGCGGGCGCGGCGCCACGAAGGGGGGGTGGCCGTGATGACCTGGATCAGCCTGATCGGCATCACGCTGGCGGTCTTCGCGCTGATCGCGACGCTGGCGGTGCGGTCCGGTTTCCGGTCTGAATTCGTCGACACGATCCTGGGCGCCAATGCCCATGCCACGATCTACCAGATGGGCCAGGCCAACGAGGCGGGCCAGCTGGATCGCACGATCACCGATTACGACGCCATGGCCCAGCGGCTGGCCGAAGTTCCCGGCGTCACCCGGGCGGCGCCGCTGGTGAAATCGCAGGTGCTGATCGCCAACCGGGGGCGCAACGCGGGGGTGGAGATCTTTGGCATCACGCCGGACGATCTGCGCGCCACGCCGGGCATCATCAACGACGAAACCGGGCAGGGCGATCCGTCGCGCCTGGGCGAGGGGATCGCCATCGGCACCGGTGTCGCGCGCGAGATCGGGGCGATGGTGGGCGACAAGGTCCGCCTGATCTCGCCCGATGGGGTCAAGACGCCGATGGGCACGTCGCCCCGGTCGAACGCCTACGAGGTGGTCTATATCTTCAGCGCGGGTCGCTACGACATCGACCGGACGCGGGTCTACATGCCGATGGCCGAGGCGCAGAGCTTTTTCAACCGCGAGGGAAAAGCCGACGAGATCGAGGTCATGGTCGAGGATCCCGAACGCGTGGATGACATGGGGCCGGCGTTGATGGCCGCCGCCGGGGAGGGATCGCTGATCTGGACCTGGCGCGATGCCTCGGGCAACTTCCTGCGGGCGCTGGATGTCGAGGACAACGTGATGTTCATCATTCTGTCGATCCTGGTGCTGATCGCGGCGATGAACATCGTGTCCGGGCTGATCATGCTGGTAAAGAACAAGAACCGCGACATCGGCATCCTGCGCACCATCGGGCTGAGCGAAGGATCGATCCTGCGGATCTTCTTCATCTGCGGGGCGCTGACCGGGGTGATCGGCACGCTGATGGGGGTGATCCTGGGCTGCCTGTTCGCCATCTACATCGACCCGATCTTTTCCTTCGTGAACTACGTGATGGGCGGCGGCGTCTGGGATCCGTCCATTCGCGGCATCTACGCGCTGCCCGCCGAGTTGCGTCCGCAGGACGTGGCCAAGGCCATGGGCCTGTCGCTGGGCCTGTCGTTTATCGTCACGATCTTTCCCGCCCGGCGCGCTGCCCGGCTGAACCCGGTGGAGGCGCTGCGCTATGAGTGACATCATCCTGAACCTGTCGGGCCTGAAAAAGATCTACAACCAAGGCCTTCCGGGCGAGATCCGGGTGCTGGACGGGCTTGACCTGTCGGTGTCCGCCGGCGAGGCGGTGGCGCTGGTCGCGCCGTCGGGAGCGGGCAAGTCGACGCTGCTGCATATCGCCGGCCTGCTGGACCGGCCCGACGACGGGCGGGTTGAAATCGCCGGGCGCGATGCCACCGCGCTGGATGACCACGGGCGAACGGGGCTGCGCCGCGAAGACATCGGGTTCGTCTACCAGTTCCATCACCTGCTGCCGGAATTCACCGCGCTGGAAAACATCGTCTTGCCGCAGCTGGCCAACGGCGTGTCGGACCGCGCCGCCCGCAGTCGCGCGCAGGATCTGCTTGAAACCGTCGGCGTCGGCCCCCGGGCCGATCACCGGCCGGCGGCCTTGTCGGGGGGCGAACAGCAACGGGTGGCATTCTGCCGGGCGCTGGCCAACAACCCGCGCCTGTTGCTGGCGGACGAACCCACCGGCAACCTGGATCCCGACACGTCGGAACAGGTCTTTGGCGCGCTGATGAAACTGGTGCGCGAGGCCGGGCTGGCGGCGCTGGTCGCCACGCACAACCCCGACCTGGCGGCGCGCATGGACCGGATCGTGCGGCTGTCCTCGGGGCGGGTCGCGGGCGCGTGACGCGCCCTGCGGCTCACTCGCAGATGCCCTTTACCTGCGCGCCCGACCAGGGCAGGTAGACATCGTTTTCCCGCTGCTTCGGCAGCGGGGAGATGTCGAAGACCTTCGACAGCATTCCATGCAGCCGTTCGGTGCGGGCCGCATCCGGTTCCAGCGCACGGCAACAGACGTATTCCTCGACGATGGTGGCCTGCTGTTCATAGCCGTAGGACAGGAAGCCGTGGGTCGTGGTGACGTCGAACAGGTAGGGGTCGTCGCTGGCCTGGTGTTCGGCGGCGGCGCGCAGCGGGCTGTAGCCGGTTTCCTTGCGGTTCTGCCATTGCCAGGCATGGGTCATCTCGTGCGCCAGCAGCATCGCTTCGGTCAGGTACAGCTTGTGGGGATAATCGGGCAGGTAGTCATCAAGATACCAGGGATGGGTCATGAAGATCCGGTTGAACAGCGTCACGGCGGCGGGGCTGGCGGTGACCAGCTCCTCCTTCGCGGGGGGCAGCAACCGTTCCCGGCAGGTCACCCGGGGGCGGGGCTTGCGCACAAAGGTCACCTTGCCGACCAGCGCGCCGCGCACCAGCCGCACCTGTTCGGTGTCCAGCGTGTCGCCCTGCAGGTCCCCCAGGAAGGCGACCTCGTTCTCTGTCAGGGGGCGGCCGCAGGCGGCCAGCAGAAGCAGCCCGCCCAGCAATCCCAGCCAGCGGCGGCGATGGTCATTGCGCATGGGCTGGAACCTTCGCCGGGCTTTGGGCAACGCCCTGAGGCGCAAAGCTTTCCTGAATCATGAAATGGTCAACCATGGGTGTCGTCACGCGCGTCCTTCGGATCCGGGTCAGGTTAGCGGCCCGCCACGCCGGCGTCGACAACCAGAAGATCGGCTGAAGATGGAAACGCACCGTCACGGCAGACTTGCCGCTTGGGAACGCGGGACCTAGGTTTTCCTTCGAATCGAACGATCGGCCGGATGGGGCCGCAACTGTCCGAAGGGGGACCGATTATGAAGAAGATGATTATCAGCGCAGTCGCGGCGCTGGGGCTGATGGCGTCAGCCGCACTGGCAGAGGTCACGCTGACGCCGGCCAACCCGCAACCCAAGGGGCTGAAGACGGGCCTGTCCGTGACCTATGCCTACCCGGTGGACATCAAGACCCTGGCCCAGGCCAAGAACGCCCTGGCCAGCGCGCCCGAAGCCGGCCCGCCGCTGAGCGGGCTGACCTACCCCGACGGCGGCAACCTGGGCAAGGCGCTGACGTCCAAGCAGGTGACGTCGGTCGCGGCGGCGATCAACGGCTACATCCGCTTCGACGAGGCCGGTGTCTATTCGCTGAAATTCTACACCAACGACGGGCTGGACATGCGCATCGGCGGACAACGGGTCGGCTATGAAACCGACCGGACGCCCTGCTCCAGCACCGGCAACACCAAGGTCAACGTGCCTCAGGCGGGCTGGTACGATCTGACGGGCCTGTGGTTCCAGCGGCTGTCAAGCTCGTGCCTGGAGATGGAATGGACGACACCCTCGGGCAAGAAGGGTGCGGTTCCCAATTCGGTCTTCGGCTACAAGTGATCTGTCGCAAACCCGACAGGCGTGTCGGGTGCGGGGAAAGGGCGGCCTTCAGGGCGCCCTTTTTCATTGGGTTGGCACGCTGCCTGCTGGTTCCTTGCAAAGGCATGGAGGGCGGCGGATGGCGCGCGTGGTGTTTTACGAGAAACCTGGCTGCATCGCGAACCGGCGCCAGAAGGCGCTGTTGGAGCGGAGCGGGCATGCGTTGGAGCTGCGCAACCTGCTGGAGGAAGACTGGACGGAGGAGCGGTTGCGGCCGTTCTTCGGCGCGCTGCCGGTTGGCGCGTGGTTCAACCCTTCGGCGCCGGCGGTGAAAACGGGGCGGGTGGTGCCCCGGGATATGGGCGAGGCCGGGGCGCTGGCGGCGATGTGTGCCGATCCGTTGCTGATCCGGCGGCCCTTGATGCAGGTCGGAACGGAGCGGCGGGCCGGGTTCGTTACGGAGGCGGTGGCGGCCTGGATCGGGCTGGTGGCGGTGGATGGCCCGGTCGGGGACAGCTGTCCGCTGACCGGGCCCTGAGGGGTCAGTCGCGCGGGTCGGCGGAAAGGACCTGGTAGATGTCGCGAGAGAGCAGCCAGCCGGATTCGGTCAGCGCCCAGACATGCATGTAACGGCCGTGGATCGTGGCGTCGGGGAGGTCGAGCTGGGTGGTGGCGATCTCGACCGCGGTGGCGGGGCCGTGCTGGCGGATTTCCTGGATGTTGATCCTGAGGTTGGTGGCGCCGGTTTCGAACGTGGCCGCGTATTGGGCGGCGATGGCGGGGCGGCCGACGATGGGGGCGCCCTGGGGCGGCAGGAGCGCGGCGTCGTCGGTATAGAGGCCGGCGATGGCTTCGGCGTCCTGGGCCTCGAAGGCCCGGGCGAAGGCGGACAGGCGGGCGACGATGGGGTTGTTGCGGATCCGGGCGTCCTGGTCGGCGTCCTCGGGGGTCTGTTCGGGTTTTTCGGGGGCTTCGGCGGCCGGCTGGTCGGCGGTGGTGTCCGGCGCGACGTCCTGGGTGGTGTTTGGGGCGGTGTTTTGGGCAGCGGCGGGGAGGGCTGTGAGGCAGAGGAGGAGGGCGAGAAGGGGGCGGGACATGGGACATCTTTCAATCGGAATTCGGGGGCAGGGTAACGGGATCCCCGGTCCGGTCAATGAAGAGATGTCCCACGCGTGGGACATTTGTCGGGTTGAATGTTTTCAATGGGTTGCAGAGGCGGATTTACCAATCCTTAGGGATTGGCAGGGGCGACGGAGGTGCCGTGGGGACAGGATGGGTGATGTCACCCATCCCCTAGCCGGGCGCTCAGCCGAGCTTCTTGCCGGCGATCACGGTCGCCGTCTTGCCGGCGTTGGAATTCGCGGTGGCCAGCACCTTGGGCTGTTCCTTTTTCGGCTTCTTGGCTTCGCGATGGCCACGGTTCTTTTGCTTGGACATTGGATTTCCTGACATTTGCCGGGGGCACCATGCCACCCGGGCCGGTGTCATGGGTGTCAGGGTTGCCTGGGTCCGCGTCTATGGACGGGCGCCAGGGCGATGATCCCGGTGGGACAGCAAAGGCGCGGGGTCCGCGACCTTGTACACCGTTCAAAATATGCGGGATCGGGGCGCGGCGCAAGGTGCACGCGATGTTCGGAGGTGGGAAGATGGGTGATATCACCCATCCTACATCCTACATCCTACATCCTACATCCTACTGGGCCGGGGCGCGTCGTGTCACATTGCGCGGGGCGGCGTTCGGGCGCAGGATCGCGGGGCGGTGTCACGGGAGGAGGAGCGTGATCATGCGTATGGCCTTGCTGGCGGCCCTGAGCTGCCTTGCTGCCCCGGTCGGCCCGGTCGGCCCGGTCGCGGCGCAGGATGTGGAGGAAGGGCAGGCGATATTCGACCATTACTGCGCCACCTGTCACGGGCCCGAGGCGCGGGGTGACGGGGTGATGGCGGGGGTTCTGGTGGTGGCGCCGTCGAACCTGCGGACGCTGTCGTCGCGCAACGGGGGCGATTTCCCGCTGGCCCGCGTGGTGGAGCGGATCGACGGGCAGGACCCTTTGATGAGCCACGGGTCGGCGATGCCGGTCTGGGGGCCGTTCTTTCAGGGCGGATGGGACGTGCGGGTGGAGACGCTGTCGGGCGAGGCGGTGGAGACCAGCCGGCCGATCGCCCATGTGGTCAGCTACCTGATGTCGGTGCAGGACGAGTGAGGTTGGTTGGATGTAAGATGGGTGCTGAGCACCCATCCTACGGGTGGGTGTTCGGGAGGACCGGCGGGGGAAGGATTCCGGGTTGGGGTTGATTGGGGGGGGCTTGGGGGGCGCTTTGACCTCCACCCGATGCGTGATGCCCTGCATCACGCACGCGCCCGACCCGCCCCATGGGCGGGCGCGACGCTTTTGGTTGGTGGCGAGGGATTTTTCTTGCCAAGAATGAACGATCTAAGAGTGCACATGTGGCCTTGACCCGAAAACGCTAACTGCAATGGTATGATTGACCGGGATACGTTTGGGAAATCGGCAATGAAACAAGTGACGCTAACTGCATCGGTTCCATTGCTTGCAAGTTGGGGATGGGATGATCGTGTAATCACCCCAAGCACGCATCCGCAGCGCAGGCGAGTAGACTTAATGATGTTGCAGAGCAGAAGGTGGCAGACTGCCAGTGCTATTGAAAGAGATTTTCAAGAATTGCTTCAGTTCGTATCGCCTTCTTGTCAGAATTTTCCGTGCCATTCACCTCGGATTTCTGCGTTGCTCGTGCGGACATGTATGGAGGTCGAAAGCTGTTTTAAATCGATCCTTTCAGAAAATGATGTCTCGAAGAAGCGTCAGAAAAGTATCGAAGATTTTAGGGTTGTCGAGAAGTCGCACTCATTGTCTCGATACAGTGTAAAAATTCACGGTTGGCATCAAGGAAGCAAAGTCTTTCGACCATTCCAAGCTTGGGGGGCTGAACGTAGTTGCGACCCGCCACTAGGTAAGTTGGTGTGGTATTCAGCTTATGGCAGTCTCAAACACAATGTGCTTGATGAGGTGGAATATGGGACATTCGAGAATCTGTGTTGCTCGATATGCGGATTGCACGCGCTTTTGGTGAGTCAATTTGGATTTACAGGATGGGGCCCCCAAGGCGTTCTCGGGTTTTATTCCGCTCCTGAGTACGAATGTGCGGTCGGAAGTACTGTCGAAGTTCGGTTCCCCCGACCCGAAGAATGCAATGTGGTTTATGATTTACCCAAGACTTGGAGCTATCCAATCGAGAGTTTTGAGTACAATTAAACATCCAGCTCCTCAACGAACCTCGCATTCTCCTGAATATACTGAAACCGCAATTCCGGCTTCTTGCCCATCAGGCGCTCCACCAGGTCTCCGGTTTCGCCCGGTTCGTCCTCGTCGATGGTCACGCGGATCAGCTTGCGGGAATTGGGATCCATCGTGGTTTCCTTCAGGTCCTTAGCGTCCATTTCGCCCAGACCCTTGAAGCGGGACACGTCGATCTTGCCGCGTCCGCCCAGGCCCTTTTCCAGCCAGGTGTCGCGTTCGGCCTCGTCCAGGCAATAGACGCGTTTCGGCCCTTGGGTGAGCCGGAAGAGGGGCGGGCAGGCGAGGTACAAATGGCCGTGGTCGATCATCGGGCGCATCTGGGTGAAGAAGAAGGTCATCAAGAGCGAGGCGATGTGGGCGCCGTCGACATCGGCGTCCGTCATGATGATAACCTTGTCGTAACGAAGATCGTCGATGTTGAAGCGGCTGCCAAGGCCGACGCCGAGGGCCTGGGAGAGATCCGAGATCTCGGCATTCGAGCCCAGCTTGGAGGACGCGGCGCCCAGGACGTTGAGGATCTTGCCGCGCAGGGGCAGCAGGGCCTGGGTCTTGCGGTTGCGCGCCATCTTGGCGGAGCCGCCGGCGCTGTCGCCCTCGACGATGAACAGTTCGGTGCCCTCGCGGGTGGCGTTGGAGCAATCGACCAGCTTGCCGGGCAGGCGCAGGCGCTTGGTGGCGGATTTGCGGGCGGTCTCCTTCTCCTGCTTGCGGCGAAGGCGTTCTTCGGCGCGCAGGATCAGGAAGTCGAGGATGGCGCCGGCGGATTTGGTATCGGCGGCGAGCCAGTTGTCGAAGTGGTCGCGGACGGCGTTTTCGACCAGCCGCTGGGCTTCGGTGGTGGCGAGGCGGTCCTTGGTCTGGCCGACGAATTCGGGTTCGCGGATGAAGCAGGAGACCAGCGCGCAGCCCCCGGTGGCAAGGTCGTCGCGGGTGATCTGGGCGGCCTTTTTCTGGTTGGCAAGTTCACCGTAGGCGCGGATGCCCTTGAGGATGGCGGCCCAGAAGCCGGCTTCGTGGGTGCCGCCTTCGGGGGTGGGCACGGTGTTGCAGTAGGATTGGATGAAGCCGTCGCGCGACGGGGTCCAGTTGATGGCCCATTCGACCTTGCCCGGCGTGTTGAATTTCTCGCGGAAGTCGACGGTGCCGGAGAAGGGGCGTTCGGCGTAGGTGGTTGATTTGCCCAGCGTTTCGCAGAGGTAATCGGCCAGGCCGCCGGGGAAGTGAAAGGTGGCTTCCTGCGGGGTTTCGCCGTCGTCGATGGCGGATTTCCAGCGGATTTCGACGCCCGAGAAGAGGTAGGCCTTGGAGCGGATCGACTTGAACAGGCGCGCCGGCTTGAAACGGTGGTGGCCGAAGATTTCCTCGTCCGGGTGGAAGGTGGTGATGGTGCCGCGCCGGTTGGTGGTGCCGATCTTTTCCACGGGGCCCAGCGGCTTGCCGCGCGAGAAGCGCTGTTCGAACAGCTCCTTGTTGCGGGCGACCTGGACGATGAGGCTGTCGGACAGCGCGTTGACCACCGAGGCGCCGACGCCGTGCAGGCCGCCGGAGGTTTCATAGGCGTCGCCGCCGAACTTGCCGCCCGCGTGCAGCGTGCAGAGGATGACCTCCAGCGCGGATTTGTCGGGGAATTTCGGGTGCGGGTCGATGGGGATGCCGCGGCCGTTGTCGCGCACCGTCAGGGAATAGTCGGCGTGCAGCTCGACCTCGATCCGGTTGGCGTGGCCGGCGACGGCCTCGTCCATGGAGTTGTCGAGGATTTCGGCCACCATGTGGTGCAGCGCGCGTTCATCGGTGCCGCCGATGTACATGCCGGGGCGCTTGCGGACCGGTTCCAGGCCTTCGAGGATTTCGATGGAGGAAGCGTCGTAAGTGGACGGGGAGGCCCCGGAGAGGAGGTCGTTCATGCGGCTGCTCGTTATGGGTTGGTTGGCGCGGAGTATTGCAGGCCGGGTGGGGCGGGGAAAGAGCGATTGTCCGCAAGGCCCGGTTCAGCCGGCCGCGGCGGGGGGATCGATGGCGGATTTGCCGTTGCGCAGCAGCCGATCGGCCAGTTTGCGGCCGCGCCGGCCGGCGACAAGGGGGCGGGCCGGGCTGTGGTCGAGGTCGGGAAAGAGGGCCCTGATTTCCTGTGCGGCGGCGGCGGGCAGCAGGTGCAGCGCATCGGGGAACAGCGATTCCGTGGGCGCGCCGCTGGAATAGATCACCTGGTGACGGTCGAAGAGCAGGTGCAGATAGGTGACCTGGGTGCAATCGGTGTCGATGTCGATGCCGGGCAGCGAGGTCAGGTGCCTGGCGGCGACCAGGATCTCGGGCTGGCCGAACATGCGCATGGCCACGCGCGAGCGGATCAGCACGCGGTGCTGGGGCGACAGGCGCAGGGGCAGGCGCGGCGTGGCCGGCCCCAGGGCGCCCGGCAGGATGCGGATCGGGCGCAGGTTGGGTGCCAGGTCGCGGTCCGAAAGGCTGCGGCTGGCGATCCAGCGCAGCGGTTGAAAGCCCTCGTCCCGGGTCAGGATCATGTCGCCGGGCGCCAGGTCCGTGACCAGCCGGTCGCCGCGGGCGGTGGCGATCACGGTTTCGGCGGTGAAACAGGCCACCGCATTGGCGGGATCCAGGCACTGGATGTCCCGCGCGCTGCCGGTGCAATAGGTCAGTTCGGTCCCTGCCGGCGGCAGGTCGCCTTCGAAGACGAAGCCGACGATCCGGGTGTCGATGGATATCGCCACCATGTGGTAGGTGCCGCCGTCCGAGCCGGCCAACGTGATTTCGTATTCATCCTCGATCAGGCTGCCGGCGGGATAGATCACGTTGCCGTCGGGGCCGCACAGGTCGCTGGCCAGCCCCTGGTAGCTGAACAGGGGATCGTCCTGCAGCACGTCGTTGGAATCGGCCACCTCGACCGTCTGGACCGTGGCGTCGGCGGACACCGTCAGCGTGGGCGAGGTCGAGGAATACCAATCCCATTGCGCCCCGCTGGGAAACGCCTGGATGATGTCGGGCACGCTGACCTGGGCGCTGTCCAGCGTCAGGAAGGAAAGGCTGTAGGTCGGCAAGGGACGGTCCACTCCGATACGGAATCGCCGCAAGACTCCTCTGAAAACATGAAGAAACGGGTTACGCCGCCGGGGCGGGCGGGATCAGGTCCAGTCGAGCACCGCACCCGCCACCTGTTCGGGCCGCTGGTGGCAGACCCAGTGATCGGCGTCGGCCAGTTCGACACGGGTCAGGTCGGGGGCATAGGCTTCGAGCCCCTCGGTGCTTTGGGGCAGCAGCGCGGTGTCCTTGCGGCCCCAGATCAGCAGGTGCGGACAGGCGACGCGCAGCCGGTCGGGCGGCATGTCGGGCAGATCGGTGATGGGGACGCCGGGCGCGGCGACCCGCAGGGGCGAGGCGCGGTACCAGTCGATCATCGTGCCCAGCCGCCCGCCGCCTTCGGACCAGGCGGAGACATACTTCGCCTGGCGGGCCGGCGTCAGCCAGGACAGGTCCATATGCGCCGAGAAAAGCTTGATCAGGCCGGCAAAGCCGTTGGCGGCCAGCCGGTCCTGCGACCCGGGCGCGCGCAGCAGGTCGATGTATTGCGACGCTTCCGACTGGGCGCCGCCACGGGCCAGTTCGCGCTGGAACGGGGCGGGATGCACGCCGTTGGCGACGATCAGGCGGGAGACCTTTCCCGGATGCCGGATCGCCAGCCCATAGGCCACCGCCGCGCCCCAGTCGTGCCCGAAGACGATGGCCTGCCCGCCCAGATGGTCGATCAGCGCCGCCATGTCCGCCACCAGATGCGCCGCGCGGTAGGAGTCGACGCCCCGGGGCGACCAGCTTTGGCCATAGCCGCGCTGGTCGGGGGCGACACAGTGAAACCGGTGGGCCAGCCGCGGCGCCAGGTCTTCCCAGGCACCGCCGTATTCGGGGAACCCGTGCAGCAGAAGCAGCGGCGGCAGGGTGGCATCGCCCCAGCGGCGCAGAAAGAAGGGGCGATCGTTCAGCAGGCAGGTTTCGGTGATCATGGGCTCTCCTCCGGTCGGTTTGGGGTGCATGTCGCCTGCTTACGGGGCCGATTGATACAGTTTCTTGACGCCCGCCGCCGGATATCGCGCCGGATTTCGCACGGGATATCGCGCCGGATTTCGTGCAGGATTTGGCATTAGGTGCCGCCCTGCACCCGGACGCGCGCCGCCGGCACGCGCGGATTGGGGGCGCTGCCCCCGTCCTCCGTCGGAGGACTCCCCCGAGGTATTTGGACCAAGGTGAAGACAGGGGCGTGGCGCCGTGATCCGGGCCGTGTGGGGCCGTGTGGGGTCGTGTCGGGGCGTGTCGGGGCGGGGAAGGCGCGCGGCCTGCTGTTTCTTTCCGGCTTCAAATACCCGGCCGTCCGGTTGGATCCGGGGGCGGGTCCGGGGTGGCGCGATGTCTCTCTTGCCTCGGGCGCGCGGGGCCCCTATGGGCGGGCCATGAGTACCTCGATGACCCTGTCCCGGCACATGCGCGCGACGCTTGTGCTTGGCCTGCCGCTTGTCGGCGGGCACCTGGCGCAATTCGCCATCGGGCTGACCGACACGGTGATGCTGGGGCGCTATTCGATCGAGGCGCTGGCGGCCGGAACGCTGGCCAACAGCTATTTCTTCGTCTTCTTCCTGTTCGGGGCGGGTTTTGCGCTGGCCGTCATGCCGATGGTGGCGACCTACGTGGCCAGTGGCGACGAGACATCCGTGCGCAGGGTGACGCGGATGGGGCTGTGGCTGTCGTTGATGTTCTCGACCCTGGCGATGCCGGTGTTCTGGTGGTCCGAGGCGCTGTTGCTGGGGCTGGGGCAGACGCCGGACGTGGCGGCGTTGGCGTCTGACTACCTGAAGGTGGCGGGCTGGGGGATCTTTCCGGCGCTGCTGGTCATGGTGCTGAAATCCTACCTGGCGGCGCTGGAGCGGACGCGGGTGGTGCTGTGGGTCACGGTTCTGGCGGCGCTGATGAACGCGGTGGGGGATTACGTGCTGATCTTCGGGCACCTGGGGTTGCCCGAGATGGGGATCGTGGGGGCGGCGACGGCGTCGATCGTCACCCATTGCACGGCGCTGGCGGGGGCCGCGGTCTATGCGGTGATCGCGCGGCCCGACCACCAGCTTTTCGTGCGCTTCTGGCGGGCGGATTGGGAGATGTTCGCCAAGGTGTTGCGGATGGGCGTGCCGATCGGGGTGACCACGCTGTCCGAGGTGAGCCTGTTCGCCGGGTCGGCGATGCTGATGGGTTGGCTGGGGACGATCCCGCTGGCCGCGCATGGCATCGCCATGCAGCTGGGGGCGGCGATGTTCATGATGCACCTGGGCGTGTCGAACGCGGCGACGGTGCGCGCCGGGCAGGCCTATGGGCAGCGCGACGGGGTGGCATTGCGGCGGGGGGCGGCGGCGGCGCTGATCCTGTCGTCCATCGTGTCGCTGGTGACCATCGTGGGGTTCCTGACGATCCCCGATCTGCTGCTGGACCTGTTCCTGGATGCCGACAATCCCGACCGGCCGCAGATCCTGGCGATCGGGGTGGGGCTGCTGGCGGTTGCGGCGCTGTTTCAGATGATGGACGGGGCGCAGGTGGTGGCGCTGGGGCTGCTGCGCGGCGTGCATGACACCACGGTGCCGATGGTGATGGCCGGGGTCGGTTATTGGGTCGTCGGGCTTCCGGCGTCCTATGGGCTGGGTTTCGTGGCCGGCTATGGCGCGGTGGGGATCTGGCTGGGGCTGGTGCTGGGGCTGGTGACCGCCGCGGTGCTGCTGCTGTGGCGGTTCTGGGGATGGGCCGTGCAACAGGTGCCGGCGCGGGCGGCGGCGACGGCCGCGGCGGGGTAGGCCCGGCCGCTATCGGACCGGGTCAAACCCTGGGTCAGCCCCCGGTCAGCCCCCGGTCAGACCTTTGGTCAACCCTTGTCGCCTTTCAGCAGCCGATCCGCCTTCTTGCGCACCAGGACGCTGCGCAGGTCGTGCATGGCCAGCAGCAGCGCATCCGTCACCTCGTCCAGCTGTGCATCGGTGGCCCTGGAATTCGCCCAGTGCGCCGTGGTGTTGAGGTAATCCACCGCGCGGTGGATATCGTCCATGTCGCGCCGGGCCAGCAGGGCGGTGCGCTTCTCCATCCAGTCGCGGATCGCCGTCAGCTCTTGGTCCGACAGCGTGCGGTCGCCCTGCGGCTTGATCTCGCCGTTGCGGATGTTCACGACGGCGATCTGGTCCATTTCGATCCGCCGCTGCCGGTTCTCCGTGTCCACTCGAAAGACGAAGGCGCCGTTGTCGCGGACACGGAAATAGAATTCCGGTAGCGGGTTGGTCATGCGGTCAGCCCGGCGCAGAAGGCCGCGATGCGGGCGCAGGCCTCGGTCAGGGCTTCGTCCGAGGTGGCGTAGCTGATCCGGAAGTTCGGAGACAGACCGAAGGCCGCGCCGAAGACGACCGCCACCTTGCTTTCCTCCAGCAGCGCCTTGCAGAACGCTTCGTCATCGGTGATCTTCACGCCCCCGGCCGAGGTCTTGCCCAGCAGACCCGCGATGGAGGGATAGACGTAGAACGCCCCGTCCGGCACCGGGCAGGTGATGCCGGGGATCGCGTTCAGCTTGTCCACCACCAGGTCGCGGCGGCGCTTGAAGATCGCGTTGTTGGGGGCGATGAAATCCTGCGGGCCGTTCAGCGCCTCGACCGCCGCCCATTGCGAGATGGTGCAGGGGTTGGAGGTGGATTGCGACTGGATCTTGCGCATCGCCGCGATCAGCTTTTCGGGGCCGCCGGCATAGCCGATCCGCCAGCCGGTCATCGCATAGGCCTTGGACACGCCGTTGACCGTCAGCGTGCGGTCGTAAAGGCCCGGTTCCAGCTGTGCGGGCGAGAAGAATTTGAAATCGTCGTAAACGAGGTGTTCGTACATGTCGTCCGTCATCACCCAGACATGCGGGTGGCGCATCAGCACATCCGTCAGCGCCTGAAGCTGGTCGCGGGTATAGCCCGCGCCGGTCGGGTTCGACGGCGAATTGAAGATCAGCCACTTGGTCTTTGGCGTGATCGCCGCCTCAAGCTGTTCGGGCGTCATGCGAAAGCCCGCGTCGATGCCGCATTCCACGACGACGGGTTCGCCCCCGGCCAGCAGCACCATGTCGGGGTAGCTGACCCAGTAGGGCGCGGGGATGATCACCTCGTCGCCCGGATTCAGCGTGGCCATCAGCGCGTTGTACAGAACCTGCTTGCCCCCGGTCGAGACCGAGATCTGTTTGGGCGTGTAGGTCAGGCCGTTTTCGCGCCCGAACTTTGCGCAGATGGCTTCCTTCAGCTCGATGATCCCGTCCGGAGCGGTGTATTTCGTCTTGCCGGCGTTGATCGCGGCGATGGCTGCGTCTTTGATGTTCTGGGGCGTGTCGAAATCGGGTTCGCCGGCGCCCAGGCCGATGACGTCGTGGCCCGCGGCACGCAATTCGCCCGCAAGGGTGGTGACTGCCACGGTCGGAGACGGTTTCACGCGGTCGAGCGTCGCAGATAGAAAGGACATGGGTGGGCCTCGGTTTGAATGTTCGCGCAATCTGTCATAGGGTTCGGCTTCGGGGCGATCAAGCGGCGATAATCGCTGAATTCTGGTCGCCGGCGGGGCACACGGGGCCATCGGGGCCCACGGTGCCGGCGGGGCAGACGGGGGACGTGATGAGCGCAGACGACGATTGGTACGGGCCCGATTCGGCCACTTTCGGAGACCGGTTGGCCGGTGCGCGCGAACAGGCCGGCATGAGCCAGGCCCAGTTGGCGCGGCGGTTGGGGGTCAAGAAGGGCACGATCGTGGCCTGGGAAGACGACCATTCCGACCCCAGGGCCAACAAGCTGCAGATGCTGGCCGGCCTTCTGAACGTGTCGATGGTCTGGCTGCTGACCGGCGAAGGCGACGGGCCGGAAGCGCCCAGCGACGACGAACCGCCCGTGGGCCTTGTCGAGGCGGTGAGCGAATTGCGCACGTTGCGCGGCCAGCTGCGTCAGGCTACCGACCAGGCGGCGCGGCTGGAAAAGCGGCTGCGCACGCTGATGCAGGAGAGCTGAGCGATGAGCGAACCACGGGATATCCGGATCCGGCGGATGAAGATGCGGGCCATGCGCCGCGGCATCCGCGAGATGGACCTGATGCTGTCGGCCTATGCCGACGCGCGTCTGGAACACATGACGGAGGGCGAGTTGAATCTTTTCGATCAACTTCTTGGCGAAAACGACCAAGATCTTTATGCTTGGGTCACTGGACAAACCCCGGCAGGGGCTGCATTTTCAGGAATGATCGAGGAGATCGCCGTAAACTATCAGAAATAGCGCGGCTTTTTCCACTTAACCGATTCTTCGGGAATTGTTGCCACTTTCGGTCCGAGCAGAACGAGTCGGAGTGAAATATGCGTATGGACAAGCCCCCCGCGTCCCTTGGTCGCGCTGGGTTCATGGCCGGATATCTTGAGGCGCTCGCCCTTGTCGAGCGTCTGCATCGGCTGCTTCTTGACGTTATCAAGGACGAATTCGAACGGATCGGTGTCCTTGAGATCAACGCCGTGCAAGCGCTGTTGCTGTTCAATATCGGCGACAACGAGGTAACCGCGGGCGAACTGAAGACTCGCGGTTACTACCAGGGCAGCAATGTCAGCTACAATCTGAAGAAGCTGGTGGAGATGGGTTACATGCACCACCAGCGTTGCGAGATCGACCGCCGGTCGGTGCGGGTGCGCCTGACACCGCGCGGGCGCGAGATTCGCGACATTGTCGACCAGCTGTTCCTCCGCCATGCGGAAGGGCTGCAGGAAAAGGGCGTTATCGATGCCGCCGGCATCGAGGACATCACCAACGCGCTGCGGCGCGTGGAACGATACTGGACGGATCAGATCCGGTACATCTACTAGGGCTGCGTTACCTGCCGGTGCCAGAACGGACCGGCCCGGCCTGCGCCAAGGACAGGCCTTCCAGCTCGCGCAGCAGTTTGCGCACC
Source organism: Marinibacterium anthonyi (assembly GCA_003217735.2). GTDB lineage: Bacteria > Pseudomonadota > Alphaproteobacteria > Rhodobacterales > Rhodobacteraceae > Marinibacterium > Marinibacterium anthonyi. Next base: position 1,466,091 of record CP031585.1, read on the forward strand.
ATCGCCTCTTTGTAGGCGTGAAACCCCAGTGCGGTTTCGACAAAGGCGCCGGGTCCCGTGATGACATAGGCCCGGAAATAGCCCGCCAGCGATTGGGCATCCTCGGCATTGGCCGTCCCGCGGCGCGGATTGTCGGCCCCGATCACCAAGGCGTTGACCGTGACACCCCCGGCCTGGAGCCGGGTTTTCTGTGTCTGGGGGTGGGGCCCCATGTTGTGCTTGCCGTCGCCCGAGACGTCGAGCGTCTGTTTCCAGCAGCCGGGGTGGGCGGCCATCAGGGCGGCGCCGGTCTGCAGCGCGCTGCCGATGGCGGTGCCGGGGGGCGCATCGACGCGGCGGATGGCGCGCAGGCGGGCGATGACGGTGTCCAGCGTGGCGGCATCGGTGATCGCTGTCCAGGGCAGCAGGGTTCTCTGGTAGTCGGGGCTGCTCCATTCATAGGCGGTCAGGTCGACGGGGGCCTGGGGCTGCGACAGCAGCGCGCGGCGCACGTCGGGATTGGCCAGCGCACCGGCAAGCCCGTCGATCTGCATCCGGTATTCCGCGCTGTCGACGGAGCCTGAGACATCCAGCGCCAGGGCCAGGGCCTGGCGGCAGCGGGATTGGGCCTGCGTGGGTTGGGCCTGCGCGGATTGGGCCTGTGCGGATTGGGCCTGCGCGGATTGTGCGTGAACGAGCGGGGCGTGAACAAGCGCGGCCCAGAGGGAGAGGAGCAGGGGAAGGGCGTGTCTCATGGTTCGGCTGCCGTCGGGGCGCGGCCTCTCAGCCGTTGTCGTCCTGCGGCGTCAGGCCGCCGATCACCCGGGGGCGCAGTTCGCGTTCCAGCTTGCGGCGCATGGCGCGTTCGTAATCCTCGAACCCGGCGGCGACCTCGACAAAGGCGCCGGGGCCGCGGATGACCTCGTTGCGGTAATAGTTGACCAGGCTCGAATCCTCGACATCGCCCGGCCCGTCGACCGCCAGCCCGTTCACCACGACGTCGGCAAAGGCAAAGTGCCGGTAGGCGCGGGAGGGGGCGAAGCCTTCGTTGTTCTCGCCGTCGCCGGCCACGTCGATGGTCTGGAACAGGCAGGCCGGCGCCCGTTGCAGCAGGGTCGAGGCGAAGCCGAGCGCATAGCCCATGGCGGTGGGGAATTCATCGTGGCTGCGGGTGGATCCGCCGATGGCCTGGGCGACGGACAACAGCGCCTCGGGGCTGTCGACCAGGGTCCAGTCGACCAGGATCTCGTGGTTGTAGCGCCCGCTCCATTCGAAGGCGGCGATGGCGATGGGCAGGTCGCCGGCAAACAGCGCCTCCTGGATCTCGGGCGCGAGCAGGGCAGAGGCCAGGCCGCCCCGCTGCAGCGCATCCTCGGACGAATCGACCGAGGACGAGACATCAAGCGCCAGGACCAGCGCCAGCCGGCAGTCGGCCGCGGCGGCCGCCCCGGCAAGACCGGCGACCAGACTGGTGGCCAGACCGGCGGCCAGCGCCGCCGCGAGGCATGCGGCGCGCAGGTCTACCAATGGCCGGTGTTTTCCATGCTGGCCCAGGGTTCGGCCGGTTCCAGCGCATCACCGATCTGCAGCAGTTCGATGGACACGTTGTCGGGCGAACGCACGAAGGCCATGCGGCCATCGCGGGGCGGGCGGTTGATGGTGACGCCGTTGTCGGCAAGGTGCCGGCACATGTCGTAGATGTTGTCGACGCCATAGGCGAGGTGGCCGAAATGGCGGCTGTCGCTGGGCAGCCCGTCGTCGCCATCCCAGTTGTAGGTCAGTTCGACGGGGCAGTCTTCTTGTCCCGGGGGCGCCATGAAGATCAGGGTGAACCGACCGCCTTCGCTGTCGGTGCGCCGCGTCTCCTTCAGGCCGAGGAGTTCGTAGAACGCCATGCTTTTTTCAAGGTCGAGGACGCGGACCATGGTGTGCAGGTATTTCGTCGCCATGAAAGTCTCCTTTTTGGGTCCATGGTAGTGCGTCCCCCGCAAGACGCCAGAGGCATCAGGCGGGAAATCAGAATTTCGACCGGAAGCCGAGCGAGAGTGAGACCTCGTTCATGCTGTAGCGGCTGTCGTTGCTGTCCTTTTCGCCGGCCCGCAGGCGCAGCATGGGCGAGAAACCGGCGAATTCGACTTGGTGGAACATCATGTTGATTTCGCCGTAGATCGATTTGTCCTGGCGTCCGCCGGGCACGTCGATGAACCCGCCCGAGATGAAATCGGGGTAATCGGAATAGCCCAGGATCAGACCGGCCGACAGGCGCACCGGGCCGACGGGGCGGCCAAGTTCGTATTCGGTGCGCAGCGAGGCCGAGGTATAGGTGCCGTTCCGGTGGTCCGCCCGGGTATCGCGCCAGGCCACGGCCACGTCCAGCGCATCGCCGTTGCGCAGGTCCTTCCGCCAGAGAGCGCCGAGGCCCAGGATGGCGGCGTCATTGGTCTTGTAGCGGGCCAGGAACCGGGTTTCGGCCATGGCGTTCACGCCCAGCCTGTGGCCACCCGCCAGCCACCAGGACCGGTCGACGTTCAGGCGCGAGAAGCGGAAGGACCGTTCGCCGCCCGACCAGGCTTCGCCCAGCGACCCGGTCAGCGACGCGGTGCCACGCGCGCCCGCGGCCCAGACATGGCGCAGGCTGGCCTCGGCGTAGGTGGTGGCGAAATCGGAATTGTCGACGTCGGGCGCCTGGTCGCGGGCCTCGTCCGACAGGGCCACGCGCTGGATGTAGAGCCGGCCCAGAACGGCGGTTTCGCTGCGCTCGGTCCGGTCGATCCGGTAGGAGGTGGCGAAATCGTAGGAGGTGATGAGCCCCGACAGCGCCTGCGCCGAGCCCGAAAGGTAGCCGGTGACCGGCACGCCGTCGATGATCTGCAGCGCGGTATCCGCGCCCTTGTTGACGTTGTTTGAAGGGCGCAGATCGGCCTGAAAGCGCACCGACCACGGGTTGAGCCGGCGCAGCACGCGGTAATCCTTGGCCACGGCGGTCTTGGCGCGGTCGTCGGGGGCGTGGATGGCGGCGCGGCGCAGCCAGTATTGCGACAGCGTGTAATGGTGTTCCTGGTAGGCCAACTGCGCGGCCAGCTGGGCGGACCGGAAGCGCGCGGTGGGAGTCCGCGCCAGGTGATAGGCCCGGGCGGCGGCGCGCCGACCTGCGTCGGGGTGATGCTGCTGCGCCTCGGCGTTGGCGATGACGTAATGGGCGACGAAATCGTCCGGGTTCGCCTGCAGCAGGCCACGCGCCAGTGCGATGGCCAGCCCCGGATCGCCGGCCTTCAGCGCCTGCACGGCCATGTCGCGGGCCTGGTCCAGGCCCACGCGGACGGTGTCGGCCCCGGCCGGGGCGGCGAGGAGGAGCGCCGCCGCCAGGGCCGACAGAATTTTACGGAAGCGGCTGATCGCAGACCGCCGCATCGTTTGCCGTCCCGCATTGGCCGAGGACGAAGATGCCCTGTTCGATCTCGTTGTCGACGCCGTCGATATGATCGCTGAGAAAGACCGCCCCGGCGACCGCCGTGGCGCCCTGGCCGGCGAAATTGCCGCCGTAGGTGCCGACTTCGGTGGTGCTGTCGATGGTTGCGGATCCGGTGAAGGTGCCATCGGAGTTGATGGCGGTGTTGGACAGGGTGACGTCCTTCAGATCGCCGTCGGCATAGTCGGGGATGGCGCGGTTGTAGATGACGCCATCGGTGACGTTGTCGGCGAAATCGGCGGTGATGAAGACGTCGCCGGTGACTTCGGCGGCCTGACGGGGCAGGACGGCGGGATCGGTGCCCGCGGCCACCGGGTTCAGGTCTCCGCTATCGCCGGGCCCGTTGACGAGGCCCACGTAATTGCCGGCGTAATGCACGATGCCGCCCGGCTGGCTGACGTCGGGGGCGGAATAGCTGCCGCTGCGCGAATAGGTGGCGCCGCTGAACACCTCGTTGAACTGTCCGCCGGCCATGACGACAAAGGCCTGCGCCCCGTCGATTTCCTTGACATAGGCGGTGTGGTGGCGGCCCAGGGATCCTTCTTGCGCGGTATAGGCTTCGTACCCGCCGCGGTCGAGACCGGGCTTGCGGGTATAGGTCGCGGCATAGGGCGTGTCGTCGATGGACTGGCCGCGCACGATCAGGGTCTGGTTGGCGGCATCGTAAGTGATGCTGTCGACGTCGCCGGCGATATCGGCCGGGATTTCCGACGTGGTGCCGGTGTCGGGGTCTTCGGGGTCGGCCTCGTCGAACGGGTTCCCGTCGCCGCATGCGCATAGCGCGAGGCCCGTCGCGAGTGCGACGATCAACCTGTTCATGCCTGTCTGCCTCGGTGTTTTTTTATACTCGATCCGCAGCGAGTTTTCCTGTCATGCGGGTGAAAGTCAATTAAGGGGCGAGGTTGGGGCGGCGATTCAATCGATTGGCATGGCATCGTTGCCATACCTTATACCTCATATCGCGTTTCGTCTGGGCGGGCGGCCATATATAGTGGTGGGCGACTCGTATCTAAGGGGAATTGCCGCCATGGCCCTGTCGTCTGACCAGCTTGCCGAAATCGCCGACCTGCGCAGCCAGCGGCAGGACACCCTGCGCGCCGTCGCCCCGGGGATGGAGGCGCATCTTTATGAAGCCAAGCCGGTGCTGGATCATGGTTTTGTCCGGGTGGTCGATTACATGGGCGACGACGCGGCGATCTGCCAGGCGGCGCGGGTATCCTATGGCAAGGGCACCAAGTCGGTGCAGAACGACGAGGGGCTGATCCGCTACCTGATGCGGCACTGGCATTCGACACCCTTCGAGATGTGCGAGGTCAAGCTGCACGTGAAGCTGCCGGTCTTCGTGGCGCGGCAGTGGATCCGCCACCGCACCGCCAACGTGAACGAATATTCGGCGCGCTATTCGATCCTGGACCGCGAATTCTATATCCCCGCGCCCGAGCATGTCGCGGCGCAGTCCGAGGTGAACAACCAGGGGCGGGGCGCGGTGCTGGAAGGCGATGCGGCGGCGCAGGTGCTGGAGGTTCTGAAGACCGACAGCATGCGGGCCTACGACAATTACGAGGCGATGATCGCCGAACAGGGGCTGGCGCGCGAATTGGCGCGGATGAACCTGCCGGCGAACATCTACACCCAGTGGTACTGGAAGGTGGACCTGCACAACCTGTTCCACTTCCTGCGGCTGCGCGCGGATTCCCATGCGCAATACGAAATCCGGGTCTATGCCGAGGAGATCTGCAAGATCGTCGCCGACTGGGTGCCTTTTGCCTATGGCGCGTTCGAGGAATACCGGCTGGGCGCCGAGACGCTGAGCGCCACGGCGCTGGAGTGCGTGCGGCGGATGCTGAAGGGCGAGGCGGTGACGCAGGAGACGTCCGGTCTGACCAAGCGCGAATGGCGCGAGCTTGAGGCCGTGCTGAAGGGCTAGGCCCGTCACACGGGTGCGGGGGGGGGGGGCGTTTACGGGGGCGGTTCAGCTGTTAGTTATCACCCGGTTTGATATGCCGATTTCATGAGGTTTGACACCGGAAGAGCCGGGAAGTCCGGGGGTTATCCGGGATGATCCGGAGAGGTCAGCCAGACCGAATGGTATTCTTTGAACAGCCGCTCTTTGTTCAAACCAGATGCCCTCGCAAAAAACTGGGGGGATTCGCGGTCTGACTTTTGGGAATCCTTGTTCGGAGAATTTGTTTGGGGAAACACTGAGACCACACGCGCGTACGGCACACAAAACTCCGCAGGCACAAAAGTGGGGAGTTTGGGAACCATTTCCTTAAACTCAGGGTCTTCAAAACAAAGCGTGTAAAGCGACACGAACTTACTATGGAACGAAATCTCGCCAACAGGCTCGACCTCGTAAACAACTCCTCTGGAAATGGACGCGTACATTTGCGCCCATTTCTCTTGGTTTGTAATAAATATTTGCTCGTGAAAATACGTTGATGTTTTGTTCCAAGGCATGAAGTGCGGTGAGAAATTTGTGACGCTGCTGGGCAATAGAACATCGCCAACAAAACGACCAGTTGGACCGCCGTGTAGCCAGCGCGATCCCTCGGCACCTTTGACTACAATGTCATGCATCACTTGTTCCAACTCATCGAGCGGTTCACGTTCGCACTCAAGAGCTTCGAAGTAGTAATGAGCATACTTTTCCTTCAAGCTCCAGCCTTTGGTACCGTTGATCAACGACTTCCGTTTTTCAGCGTCCATCGGTACTCCTCCTCCACCATTCATAGATCGCGCTCTTACCCACGCGCCGAGCGGGCGGAAAAGCCTTAGCCACCGCATCTGCCAATTGCTGGAAAGTCATGCTGTCGATCCTCGCAGCGATGAATGCCTGAAGCTCGGGGTCTCCGTCGATCTTTGGAGCCCGACCAGGTCGGTGGAAACGGCGATGCTCCGAGACAGGAGCTGCGCTTTGCGGCGGATAGACCAAACCGCCTTGAAGGGTGGCTTCAAGCGCCGTTTCAAGGGCGGATATTGCGCAGCCTTGGGTGGCGTGACCGGCTCGAAGATCGGCCAGCGCTTGCAGGAGGTGGTCAGGAAGTTCTGAAGCCATGGTGTTACCAACGTGCTCAAAGTCATACGGTCCGTGACGGCCGGATCTCCGTCACGGACCGACAAGACGCGCGCCAACTCGCCAGAAGCGCGCGCCTCATTCGGTGCCGTCCATTGCCTCAGGATCAATTCCGAGCTGCGAGCAAATGGCCGTGCGCTCGCTACTGCCTCGAAACCGTCCCCGCTCCAGTGTGGCCGGTGGCGTCTTTCCCGCTAGGCGGGGCGGACCAAGATTGACCAGTGGTAGCGCGGTCGCCTCCCATGCCTCGAAGCTGGCGAGGTTGCTGGACGCCAGTTCCTGTGCCCAACCCTCCATCGCGGGTACGAGCTTGCCCGTGCTTCTGGCACGCTCCAGCGCGGCTTCCACCCGGTCCTCATGCAACTCACTCAGGAGCGTCATGTAGCTGGACGCAAGTGCCTTGGCCGAAGCGTTGTCGGTTCTGGTGCTGTCCGCCGCCGCCAGGATCGCCTGTGCTCTGCGGATAAGATCCGCGACCGGTGTATCCGGCGAGGCCCCAAGGGCTTCACGCAACATCGCGATGACATCGGCTTTGTCCTGGGCCACATCACCCTCTGGCGTTTCGTCCTCGGTGGAACAAATCGCCTTCATGGCGATAGCTGGATCGTTGGTCAGTCCGGCACGCTTGATCGACATGACCTCGCCCGCCTTCGTGACCATCACAACAGGGCTGATGAAGCGGTACTCCCGCCCTTCGATCTTGGCCTTGCCGGTCGGGGTCCAGGCGATGCGGCCCCAGACACCATCGTCTCGGGCCGCAAGTTCTTCGATCCAGCCAGCCGCCGGCGCTTCGGCCTCACGATGGCGTTCAAGGGCGTGATCCATGTCCACCGGCATGCCACGTTCCAGATCGCCTCGCGAACGGGCGATCACTGCCGCAACGTCCTTCACAACCCAGGGACCCCGCTTGTCCGTCAGGTCGAAGCGCCCCGCAGGCAGGAGCTGCACCCAGCTCTCGGGCTTGCCGTCAGCGCTCGCAAGCTCGATATCTGCCAGCAGCAACGCGTTCCCGGTTTCACGGTTCAAACTCATCACGGTCACGCTTGCAGATAGGGGGAGACCAGAAGTTCGGCCGAGCCACGCCAGACGTTGGTTCCGCCACCGGTTAGCTCTTCAGCGGTAAGCAACGCGCGCCCTGCACCCTCCAGGTCGGGAGGCACCACAAGCAACGTCGGAACCACCCCCATGACCCGCCCGCCATCATAGCGCATCGCCTGCATCGCCGCCCGTGCCGCCGCGTAGTTCGCTGCATCCAGCGTTTGTTTCGAGCCATAGGCATACTGCCAGAGGCCGAACCCGGCATTCACACGCGCCCGCACCCCGTAAAGGTATTCGTCGCGCATGAAGACGTTCCCGTCATCGTCCTTGGTCAACGACTGCATCCGGTATGGGATGCGGGTCTGGAATACCAGCGGCTTGACGGGGCGACTGACGTCCAGCAGGAACCAGGGCGTGCCAGCGCCGCCTTGGAAGTTCGACACGGATTGCTCCACGTTGTCCTTGTCCAGGACGGGATGGTCTGTATCGAAATAGGGCTGGCCATCGTAGCATTCCGTTTCGAACCCTTTCTTCAGCACTTCGAAAACCAGCTCGTCAGGATGGGTCGCGGCGGCATAAGCCATCATGTTGATCTGCGGGGAATAGACCCCGAGCCGATCGTCTTCGATATCCTCACGCCGGACCCGGATCGTGCTTTCAAACTTCCGGTTTTCCAGAGTGTAGCGGGCGGACTGCACGGCCTTGATGTACCGTTCGCCCAGCCACTCGCGCATCTGGGGCATGCCGCTGAGCCAGCCATAGGTTTCATCCGAGCCGGTGGACTTCACATCCATCGCGATCCGGTTCCAGAACACCGGTGTCGCCTGCACGGACTTGTTGAAGACCGTATTGAAACCACTGAACATTTCGTTCAACAGCGAAGCCGTAATATCCATTTTCAGACTTTCTTCGATTTCGCAGCAGGCGGGGTCTCGCCGCGCAATCTGCTGCGCAGCTTCCTGACCCACATGCTGGTGACGCCGTGTTTCGCGGCGAGTTCGTTGGATGAGAGGTCGGTTTCGATAACATCGCGCCAAAGGCACATGGTCTTGTGCATACGCTCGACATGCCCGCGCGACGGAACATCGATATTGCACCCGGCGTAGGCCTCGACCAGCACCCGAGTAAGCTCTTCACCCAGAGTTTCGACAAGTTTTCCCGCAACACGTTTGGGAATGTCGATCCTCTGACCGCCATATTCCTGCACCAGTTTGAAAGCCAACTCCTGGCCGCAGGCAGAAATAACGGTCCTAGCGACGTTAGAGACGGAATAAACCTTCATGCACCGCACCCCATTAGTGATGCATTAGTGCTATCGCCGAATGGACTGGTATACCCGGGGGATGCGGTCCTGAGATCCGCATGCCTACGTCGCCTGAAATCGCGTTCGTCCGCCCTGGGTTCGAAATCAAGCGAGCGAATGCAAGGCTCGAGCGGGGGTATTGGTTGTGGACACTGCCCGATTGCGACCGTTGGCGCAATGCCCTCTCCTACGCTCTTGGCTTCATCCATTCACCGAATGCAGCCAGCCCCGGAGGAGCCCTCTGAGGGGCCAATAGGGATTTCGGCCCCAAGGGATCGCAAATGAGGGAGATGGGCATTTTTGAACGCGCTCCGGCGTTTTTGAACGGTGTCTCGTCGCACACCGTAGATCTACCCATGTCTGGCGCATTCAGGCGGTCCCGAAATGAACAAGGGCGGCACCTTGCGGCACCGCCCTCGTGATGTTCGACCGGGGACGGTCAGGCTGCCCTTGCCTTCATGGCCTTGAGCGCCGTGATGACCTTCGGCGCGTTCCGCGCCCGCAGAAACCGAAGGCTGGACACCTTCCAGCAGCGCTCAAGCCACTTGTTCAGTTCATCTTCCCCGGCTTCGCCCCGCGTGTATTCGTGCCAGAGCACCCGGATCAGTTCGATCTGTGCGAAGCTCGCCATGCCGGGCCGGTCGCCGTAGTCTGCACCGCGCGCCTGGAGCGGCGTGAAGCCCAGCCATTGCAGGAAGCCCATCATGGCCTCGAAGCCGTCACCGTCCAGTTCCTTCGTGCTGGTAACTCCGGCGATCTGCACGAGGGCGCTACGCCAAGTCGCATCGTCCAGTCCGGTCTTGGACTTCCCCGTCCAGAGGAACTTGAGCTGTTGAGGAGTGATTGTCATGAGAGCAACTCCTTTTCTGATGCCTGAGTGGTTGCGCTACGGATGATGGAAGCCAGTCGAGATGCGGCCTTACCTTCGGTCTCAGCCGCACTGCGCATGGCACGTTCGGCGAGTTCCATTACAGCCAGGGGGCCATAGTCATCGGATGCGAAGTAACCCATGCTGATACCAGCATGCAGCAACTCGAATACCGAAGCTGCGGAGTTCAGAAGGTTTTGCAGATCCTCGGTCGAGCTGCATACAGCGTTCGCCTCTGTGCGGGGAAGAGCAAGTGTCACGCAATCGCCTTGATCGTGAGCCTGCCGCAAACGGCGCAGCTCGCCAGTCAGTCGGTGGGCTTCGTCCACGACACCCACGATGTGACCGAACGCTGTATGCTCACACTGACCGATTTCATCTTGGATCAAGTGAACGGCGGTCAAAAGAGGGTGCTCAAGCCCGGCCAGATGCGCTTCGAACTCCGTGAAAAGGTCGGCCATCGAATGGAGGTCTTTCATTGGATCGGCCCCCCTTTGCCATGAGGGTCAGAAATGACCGCGCTAAGGATGACTGGGGCCAGTGCCCGCTTCATCCTTTCGGCGCGCTCCGCGTCTTGCCGAAGGCCCGTCGCCAGTGCCAATAGATCTTGTGACTCGGACGGCCCGATTTGATCTGCATTCAGGATCTCCAAGAACCGTTCCGAATAGTTCCAGGCGATGGTCGGAAATTCTGCGAGGGCGGCCGTCATTTCGCGAGCCGGCTCCACCTGAGACGCCTTAAGCGGGAAGAAGACGTTCACGTCACGATCCTCCTTCATTTCATGCCCCTCGGTGCAAGCTTCATGTCGATGATCGCCGCTTTGAGATGTTCCAGCGTCGGCGCATCTTCGCCTGCGAACAGCACGGCGATTTGGGTGACGTTCACAACATTGCGGAGACCGCCTTTCAGCCTCGCAATCGCATGCAGCGCGTCGATAGCTGCCGGATTGGCGAAGGGAGTGCCCTCAACCAATGCCGCAACGTCGGCCCTGCTGGAGTGCCGGATCACGACCGGGCGCATCATCCGACTTTGCAGCTGCGGCTTATTCTCAATGGAGCTGGGTAGGTCCAGATCTCCACAGAACACTAGGTGAAACCGCCCTGTTTCCGCCGTAGCTCGCAGCCATTCGAAGGCTTCGCCGATTTGACCGGTCTTGCGGTTGCGCTGATTGAGATACTGCGCTTCATCAACAATCAGCACGCGGCCTTGACCGATGTATGCGGCGATCTTGTCGCGCGCCTCGGAATGGCAGTTGAATGTTGGCTTCGCATACCCCCAGAGATTTGCAAGAGCGTGAGCGAAGTTCCACGCCGTACCCTCTCCACATGCCGCCTGAATATAGATCGCGTCTTGCCCTAGCGTCTCGCAGAAGCGCTGAACAGCGGACGTCTTGCCGGTGCCCGGTGCGCCAGCGATCATTGTGAGGGCTGGGCGATCCGCCGCATTTACCAGGTCGAGCGAACGCCGGATGTCCTTTGCAGTTTCCGTGTTTGCCCAATCGCCGATCCCGCGTTGGACAATGCCGGGATTGGCAATGCTTAGATGCTGTGCCATTGTTGCCTCCGTTCAATGTGAGGGCTGACGCCCTCGGTGAATGGCATGGGGGGCGGTGCAACGCCTCTCATGCCGACGAACCGCCTCGCGAGCCTTTGGCTGCAAGAGCGGCATCCATGTTCCGCAGGAACTCTGCGGGAATAGTTTGTTTCTCCTGATTGTCGCGCGGCGCGCGCTCGCGCAGCGGTGTACCGAACCGGCCGCCGACAACTTTTCGGGCCGGAGGCTTCGGCGTATCCTCGGGCATGGTCGCGGCGTTCAGTGCAGCCAGCGCCTCGCAATAGGATGCGTCATCAAGGTAATTGTTGGCCGCCTCCGCCGCAGCGACTGCTACACGAGCGGCCTTGCGGTTGCGCGCAGCCTCACGGATGCTGTCAACGCTGCCATAGGCCCCGGGTTTGACCGGCTCGATATCCCGGCAGATGAAAACGCCGTCTTCATCATACGCCATGGCAGGCGCGTTGAAATCGTCGGGGTCGCGTCCCAGCAGAATGCGTTTCCCGGTGCCGTGGAACCGCAAAAGCACGTCTTGCGTTTCCGGCCCACCATAGAGCCAGCCATTCGCCGTCACCCGCCCAAACCGATCAACCGCGACCGGTTTCCAGATCAACCCGGCCAGATAGAGCTGATGCGCGGTCGGAAGGCGCACCGGGCGTCCGTCCTGCGCGCGCAGATCAAGCCCCTCGCTGAACACCTGATCATAGGACCGCCCGCGTGCGCCCTGGCTGCGCCGCCCGGTCTCGCTGTTGTGACGGGCAACTTCGCGCGCCAGAACGGCTTTTGCCGCCTCAACCGGAACTGGCACCACGTTTGGCGATGGGCTCGCGCCAGGCGCATGCCCCGCGTGCGCGTCCCGGAACTCCGGCCCATCGTCCACAGAACGGGACAGCGTTGCAAAGGTCCGCTCGGCAATCTTCGCCTGAGCGTTCTTCGGAAGGGCGAAATGCAGCTTGATCCCCATCGTCTTGCAAATGCCGATAGGCTGAACACCGTTCGCCTTGCCATTGCGGAACCGATACGCCGCGCCGCCCGCCACCAAATGCCCGGCAAAGGCGGAACCGTTGTCGGTATAGAGCCGGTCGAAGATACCATGCCGCTCGCAGACCCGCTTGATCAGCCTAACCGTGCCCACCGCGTTCTCCGAAGGGCCAAGTTCCCAACCGAGAACCATGTTCGAAGCCACATCCACAAGCGCCAGCATGACAGGCCGAACCGCCTTGCCGTCCCCCCAGTCCACCCAAAAATCCAGTGTCCGACCGTCGAGCGATACCCATTCCATTGACAGGATAGAGGTCTTGTCGCGATGGGCCGGGATGCTAAGCTGCTTTGCGGTCTGATCGCGTCCTAGGCGCACAGAACGCCGTTGCGCTTCGCTTAACTCGTTCCAGCGACGATAGAAAGTCGGATAGGATGGCACCGCCCAATCCATTGCCGGGCCTGCGTCTCGCACCCTGCGCCAAGCTTCTTTGAGGGGCCAATCCGGGGCTGCATCCCGGATCATGGTCAGAAAGAACCGCCAGGCGTCATCACTGATCTCGGCACGCTTCACCGTCGCCTTGTAGTCGTCCAGAAGCGCTGGGGCAAAGTTGATCGGATCTACCCCTTGAACCGCCTTTGTAAGTCGCTTCAAAGACGGGTCTGACGTGCCTTCCAACCCGAACCTCTCACGCACGAGCGCGAAGCGCTGCGCCTCTTTCAACCCCTGCGCACGCAGAGCCGTGAGCAGTCGAGCGATGGCTGCCCGGCGCTCCGCTCGCGCCCGTCGGGTTGGCGCGACCTCTTCAAGCATGCGGTGTGCGTCAGTGTTGTAGACACCCGGTTCAAGGTGCAGAAAGTCCATGTCGCGACGGAGGTATGCGATGCGCACTTCACCGGGTAGTGCGGAGAGAGCAACATATTCCGGTGAGCGCCCATCCTTGAAATCATGCGCGATCTCGATTCCATTTACCCGGAGCCACCTTGAGGCCGAGGATCGATGTATCGGAATTGGGCCCAAGCCGAGGATGTCACGGACGCGAAGCATCATTGGTCGTTGGCCCCGGAAGCTTTCAGGATGCGAGCAACCAACTCCTTTGCTTTCGGTCCTGTCCAAGTGCCCTTGAGCGCCTTGTTCGCATTTTGCGGTGCAACTCCATTGGCAAGGCACCACGCGCGCAATGATGTGCCACGCAACACAAACCCCGACCGGATACGGTTCTGGCGATCCTTCATCTTTTGCGCTACCCTCGACCATGTGTTTATACCCATTCGAGGGTATATTACACCCGGATATGGGTAAATCAAGGGGCTGACATGACGGCACCAGTTTTTTCTGAAAGGCTTCGAAGCCTGAAGGATGAGAAGAACCTTACGGTTCAGGAAATGGCCGACTTGTGCGGTATTTCGAAGCGAACCCTTGAAAAGTATATGCTAAGGACTGGCGCGGTCACTCCTGGCGTTGATGCCGTTGTTGCTATTTGCAGTGCCTTCGACGTCTCCGCAGATTGGCTTCTGGGCCTATCCACTGACAGCATCCATTCCCACTCGGAGGTCGAGGCGACCGAAGTCGCTGCGAAAGCGGTACTTGAGCAGTTCATCGCTACAGTGAACTATACCCAGCAATGGGCGGAAAGGTCTCAGGCTGGCTCTCTGTTCGTTGACGGAAAGCTTTTTGGAAACGACCCGGCCGACTTGGCGAGTGACTATGCCTATCGGATCCTGAAACTACGCTCGGAAATCTTGGCAGGCCATGTAGGCACGAACTTACGGATTGGCCCCGCAACAGACGGTTCACGACCTCTTGTCTTGGACCCGCGCGAACTCTTCAAGATGGACAAGACCTAAGCCATGCGGCGTGCGCAGAAATGCGCACAACTCGCGCAACGCCATGTTGAAAACATTGAATAATTTGCTGCAATAATGCCTGTCAGGCTTGGGTTTCTGGCGATTTTTGCCCGAAAAGTATCAAACCCCATGAAATCGCCAATCCGCAACCCACTGAAAACATTAAGTTCTGTTTTCTACAGGTATCAAACTGGGTGAAACCCGTCATCAGCCCCCGATCGCGCCCACCCGCCCACCCCGCGATCGCGGGCTGAACCTTGGGCGCGAGTGGCTCAGGACGGCGTCTTGCCCCGGTAGCGCCAGAAGCGGCGGATCTCGGCGTAGAGGTCGGGGTTCATGACGTGGGGCAGGTGGCCCCGGTCGCGATACCAGGTGACATCGGCGTTCCTGAGGCGCGCGGCAAAGCGGACGATGGCGGCCGAGGGGCTGACCGGGTCGTGGGTGCCGTGGAAGAAGCGCACGGGTGTGTCGGGCCGGCGGGCCTGGCGGGACGGGGTCCAGAATGCCGTGCCGATCCCGTGGAAGAACAGCATGCGGAAGGACGGGGTGATCGTCGGCCCGGCGCTGCGACCGCCGGGGTCGGCGGCCAGGGGCGGGCGCCTGTCGGTGCGTCCGAACAGCAGCAGCTGAAAAACCTCGAACCAGATCACGCGCCAGGGGGCGCCCGGATGGCGGCGGCGGATCTTCAGGATGTCGGTGCCCATCCAGATCACCGAAGCAAGCAGGTAGGGAAAGGGCGCCGGGGCCGCGATGGCGGCGAAGGTCACGTCCGGGCAGGTCAGGCGGCCGCGGATTTCGAAACAGATGGCGGCGCCGGCCGAGATGCCCACCAGGTCGATCCGCTTGGCCGGGCTTTTGTTCAGCCGTGCCGCGATGCGCCGTCCGTTGGCGCGCACCCGCACCGGGTGATCCAGCGCGCGGCCATCCAGACCGGGAAAGGCCAGTTCCACCAGCGCCGTGCCCGAGGGCAGGCCATCCGTCAGCGGGGCGAAGGTTTCCAGCCGGGTCAGCGCGCCGGGGGTCACCACCAGGATGCGCCGGGCCTGGGCCAGGGGCGTGCCGGACAGGCGCAGGCCGTCGCGGTCGAGGGGGCGTATGGGGTCCGGTGCGTTCATGGCCCGATGGAGAGCGTCTGAAACGACGCCTGTCAAATGCGCAGGTGGCCGCAGGGCCGATCGCGGTGTGATTAATGGTAGATGTATAGCATCCCTATATACGCAATGTCATGAATCTGTTACATCCGGGCGCATGATCCACCGTCTTCTTCCTGCGCTGATCCTGCTGATGCCCGTGACCGGCCTGGCCAAGGGGTCGCCCCTGGCCGAGGTCATCTGTGACAGCACGGACCGGATGCGCGACCGGCTGGAACACCAGTTCGGCACGCGCCGGCAGGCCATGGGGCTGCGCGGCCCCGAAGAGGTGATGGAGGTCTGGACCGATGCGCGCGGCGACTGGACCATGGTGGTGACCTATGCGACCGGCACGTCGTGCATCGTGGCGATGGGCGAGGATTGGCAGCAGACCGATCAGACGAATGGGCGCTCGGACGTCCCCGAGGGCGATCTTGATCCGGCCTGACGGCAGGGATCGTTGTGAATCGTGAAACAAATGTGGCGGCAATCCGAAAAAGGGTGGACTTGATCGCCGTCCGGTCGTCTGATGACCGGATCCACCACGTTTTCATTCCTGACCGGGAGCTGCCATGTTTCTGAAACCGTTTCTTTATGCCTGTGCGGCAACACTTGCCGCCGGGGCGGTGATGGCCAGCGATGCGGCCAATGTCCAGCAATCGTCATCGCAATCCCCGCTCGGGATCTATGCAACCGGCAGCCGCGACAATTACTGCCCGGCCGGCTTGCAGCCGGTGACGGTGGACGGCACGACAAGCTGCGGCACGCCGAACCGGTCGGGCACGTATGACGAGGCCAGGCGCACGCCCTATGGTGGCCATGGCACGGCCCGTTACGACAGCTGCGCACCGGGCATCAAAGGCTGCTATTGAGCGGCCTTGGCCCGCGGGCCGCCGTGCGACCTGCCCGCGCAGGCATGCTTGTGGCCCGCGCAGGCGCGTTTGTGGCCCCTGCACGCATGCTTGGGAAACGCAGGCGCGCCTGGGAAAATGCGCCCCGGCAAAGCCTGGGCGCAAAGGCTGCTTGGATTTTTCAGCTGATGGGACAGCCTTCAGACCTTGCCGCTTGAGGCGTCTTTCAAAGCGGCTTCAGGTCACCGGCCATGGTTCGACCGTCACGGCCTTCGACCAGTTCATATCCGATTTTCTGATTGTCGGCGAGGCCGGTCAGACCGGACCGTTCCACTGCCGAAATATGAACGAACACGTCCTTGCCGCCTTCGTCCGGGGCGATAAAACCGTACCCCTTGGTTGTATTGAACCATTTCACGGTGCCAGTCGGCATGTCCCGTGTCTCCTTTTGCCTTAGGTCCTGCAGCCCCAAAAGACCGCATTTGCACACGAACCCGCCTTTCAGACCATCGGTCCGGTTGGCTTAGACCGAAGCTGACATGACGGTTGGCGCCTGTTGAGTTTCGCACGGCGAGACGAAAAATCAAGAAAAACACCTGTGAATTCCAAGGCGTGCCATTTATTTGAACTTTTAAGAAAGAGGAATGGTCATGAGAATATACGGATTAAAGACCTGCGATACCTGCAGAAAGGCAATTCGGGCTTTGCCCGGGGCCGATTTCAAGGATGTTCGCGCCGATGGCGTGCCAGAAGCGGTGCTTCGCCGAGGGTTTGAAACCTTCGGCGATGCCTTGCTCAATACCCGGTCGACCACCTGGCGCGGCCTGGACGAGACCGAGCGCGCGCGCCCGCCGCTTGAGCTGCTGGCGGATCATCCGACCCTGATGAAGCGGCCGCTGATCGAGGATGGCGAGGCGATGTACCTGGGCTGGACCAGGGACGTGCAGGCGGCGCTGGGCGTCTGATCAGCGCAAGGACAGGGCCCGGCGCAGGAGCGCGTCCAGCGACAGCGCGCCGGCCCCCTTGAAGACGAGCGTCAGCAACACGAACATCCACAGCGTCCGCTGATCCAGGATCAGGCTGCCCGAGGCGGCATCGAACCAGGCGCCCAGGGTCTGCGCGTCGGTCGATCCGTGGCCGTAGACATCCGTCAGCGACTGCACGGTGACAAAGCCGATCATGCCAAGGGCGGCCAGCCGGGTGCACAGCCCGATGACGATCGCCAGCGGCAGCAGGAATTCCGCCCAGGTGCCGATCACCGCGATCAGCCCGTACAGCGGCGACAGCTGGGTGATGTCGTAGGACGCGGCCTCCATCTGTTTCGGGAACATCTGGGCGTAGGCGCCGACCGAAGGGTGGAAGACGCCCAGGACGCCATCGCCCAGCTTTGTCAGGGCGGAGCGCCAGAAATAGACCAGCAGCACGGCGGCAAAGACGAAGCGGGCGAGAAGCGGAAGCAGGGCGTTTCCGGCAGTGTCGAGCCGGCCGAGGACGGCGGTGTGCAGCGTCTGGATGGGGCTCATGCGGGCGGGTCCTTTGGGCTCAGGTCGGTGATGGCGCCGCCTTGCAGCAGCAGCGCGGCGACGGGGCCCGGATCGAAGGCCGGGGTGTCGGCGGCGGCATGGGCGTCGGCCAGCGTGGCGCCCTGCTGAAGCGCGGTGATGAATGCGGCGCCGCCGGGCGGCAGAAGATGCGGTTCGGGGTCGAAGCCGGGGCGCAGGATGACCACGTCCTGCGGGCCGGGCACGGGCTTGGGCGCGCCGGGCCGGGTGTTGAAGCGCCAGATGGCGTGGATGGGCCAGTTCGATCGGATAAGCCGCAGGGCTGGGGCCAGGGTGACGCGGCAGCGCATCAGGTCCTCGGGCGGCAGGTCGGGGGCGCCGATCGGGGTGGCATCGGCGGCATGGTAGCTTTGGCGCATGGCCAGGTCGAGCCGGGCGATATCGGGCAGATAGCCCAGGTGGCCCAGGTGCGGCAGGGTGGCGATGAAGCCGGGCAGGTTGGCGCCGTACTGCATCAGACACGGCGTGTCGGGCGGGTTGCGGCGAATGTACAGCCGGGCGAGGCCGTCCATGTTCCGCTGGCCAAGCAGGGTCGCCACGGTCGGGAAGGCCTTGTGCAGGGCGTCGGTCAGCGAGACGGCGATGTTGTTGCGATAGACGTCAAAGCGCCGGCCGGCGGGGCGGTTCGCGCCGTCCGACAGGCCCTTGGGCACCGGCTGCTCCGGGTCGAAGAGGGCGGCGTGAAAGGTTGTCTGGTCGGGGATCATTGGATGGGGATCATCGGATGGGGGCCAGGGCCTGCGCGGCACGGGCGGCTTCTTTCTTCAGGGTCGGCCAGTCGGGGATGTCGTTGTCCCATTCGATCAGCGTCGGTTTCGGCCCCGACAGGTGCAGCGTGTGATCCAGCAGCGCCCAGACCGGATCGGCCACCGGCGCGCCGTGGCTGTCGATCAGCAGGGGGGCGCCGTGGTCGTCGGTGTCGCTGTCGTGGCCACCCAGGTGGATTTCGCCGACCTTGCCCAGCGGAAAGGCGTCGATATAGCCCTGCGGCGAAAACCCGAGGTTGGTGGCCGAGACGAAAACGTTGTTGATGTCCAGCAGCAGGCCGCAGCCGGTGCGCCGCGCGATCTCGGCCAGGAAATCGGGTTCGGACCATGTGCTGGCGTCGAACGCCAGGTAGCTGGAGGGGTTTTCCAGCAGCATGGGGCGGCCCAGCGTCTCCTGCAGCTGGTCGATGTGGTCGGCCACGCGGGCAAGGGTGGCGTCGGTATAGGGCAGGGGCAGCAGGTCGTTCAGGTAGTGGCCATCGTGGGTCGACCAGGCCAGGTGTTCGGAAAAGCTGGCGGGGCGGGACCACGCCACGAGGCGTTTGAGCCGGGCCAGGTGGTCGGGGTCCAGCGGGCCTTCGCCGCCGATCGACAGGCCGACGCCGTGGACCGAGATGGGGAACCGTTCGGACAGCGCGCGCAGCTGGGCGTGGGGGCGGCCGCCGTCGCCCATGTAGTTCTCGGCATGGACCTCAAGCCAGCGGATCGGGCCCGGGTCTTGCAGGATCGCCGCGAAGTGCTGCGGCTTGAAGCCGACCCCGGGGGCCGCGGGCAGGGGGCTGTGCGGGCGTGTGTCGAGCATGGCGAACCTCCGGCAGGGTGGCGGGGCGGCGGGGGCGGCGGGGCAAACCCCGCCCCGCGCGGACGGGTGTGTAGGATGGGTTCTTTGAACCCATCCCTGGACGGTCAGAAGGTCACAAGCTCAGGCCGGCAGGTCGCGGTCCAGAGCCTCCAGCGCGCCGTGGCGTTCGGCGCCGTCGTCCTGGGGTGGCAGGACGATTTCCATACAGGTGCCGGCGTCGACCAGCATCCAGGCGTTGCCCTGGTAGTCGCGTGTCGAGGTGCCGGCGCAGGTGGTGCCGGGGCCGGCGGCGCAATCGTTTTCGCCCGCCAGCGCCACGCCAAAGCATTTCTCCTTGGCCTGCGCCTCGGCGATGGTGCCCTGCGTGGCAAACGCGGCGGCCAGCGAGGCGGCCACGGTCATCGTCTTCATGGATTTCGACATCTCTTATCTCCCTTGACTGGATCGGGTGTCATCATTGGACATCTTCAGCCTAGACGGAGAGGCGCGTTGCGGGAACTCCCCAGGCGCAGGCTCACACGCCTGTCAGGGGGCGTGACGCCTGTTCGGCGACAACCCCTTGATAACACGAGGACCTGTAACGAAACCGGCCGGGCGTCGATGACAACCCGGCCGATTTGTTTCACGCGATGTTACGAAAACGCCGCCGTCACAGAAGATCCGGCGCCGTCGCTTCGCGGCCAAGGCCGGCGACCACATCGGCCAGGCTTTCCACCCTGGTCTGCTTCTCGCCCAGGCGACGGACCGACACGGTACGCTCTTCGACTTCACGCGCGCCGACGGCCAGGATCACCGGGACCTTGCCGACGGAATGTTCACGGACCTTGTAGTTGATCTTTTCGTTGCGCAGATCGGCCTCGGCCCGGACACCGGCGGCGGACAGCTGGGCCACGACCTCGGTCACGTAGTCATCCGCCTCGGACGTGATCGAGGCGACGACAACCTGGCGCGGGGCCAGCCAGAAGGGCAGCTTGCCTTCCCAGTTCTCGATCAGGATGCCGATGAAGCGTTCGAACGATCCCAGGCAGGCGCGGTGCAGCATGTAGGGCCGGTGCTTGTCGCCATCCGCGGCGATATAGCTGGCGCCCAGCCGTTCCGGCAGGTTCGGGTCGACCTGGAAGGTGCCGCATTGCCAGACCCGGCCGATCGCATCGGTCAGGTAGAAATCAAGCTTGGGCCCGTAGAACGCCCCGTCGCCCGGTTCCAGCGTATAGTCGCGGCCAACCGCCTTGATGGCGTTTTCCAGCGCGCCTTCGACATAGTCCCAGCTTTCCTCGGTCCCGACGCGCTTTTCGGGGCGCGTGGCAAATCGGATCTCGAACTTCTCAAACCCAAGCTCTTCATAGACATTCGCCAGGAAATCGATGAAGCGCGCGCATTCCGACTGGATCTGGTCTTCGGTGCAGAAGATATGCGCGTCGTCCTGGGTAAAGCCGCGCACCCGCATGATGCCGTGCAGCGCGCCCGAGGGTTCGAATCGCGAACACGATCCGAATTCGGCCAGCCGCAGGGGCAGGTCGCGGTAGGACTTGAGCCCCTGGTTGAACACCTGCACGTGGCAGGGGCAGTTCATCGGTTTCAGCGCGTTGATCCGCGTCTGGTCCTTATTCTTTGCGGACGCATCGTCGTTCTCGCCGTCGCGGCTTTCATCCACTTCGACGATGAACATGTGGTGCTGGTACTTGTCCCAGTGGCCCGAGGCTTCCCACAGCTTGCGGTCGACGACCTGCGGCGTGTTGATCTCGCGGTAGCCACCGGCGCGCTGCTTGCGCCGCATGTAATCCTGCAGGGTCGTGTAAATGGTCCAGCCGTTGGGGTGCCAGAACACCTGGCCCGGGGCTTCTTCCTGCATGTGGAACAGGTCCATCTCGCGGCCCAGCTTGCGGTGGTCGCGCTTGGCGGCCTCCTCCAGCATGTGCAGGTGGGCCTTCAGCTTTTCCTTGCCGGTGAAGGCCACGCCATAGATCCGCTGCAGCATCTGCCGCTTGCTGTCGCCGCGCCAGTAGGCGCCGGCGATCGACATCAGCTTGAAGGCATCCGCCGGGACCTGGCCGGTGTGCTGCAGGTGGGGCCCACGGCACAGATCCTGCCAGTGCCCGTGCCAGTACATGCGCAGGGGTTCGTCGCCGGGAATCGCGTCGATCAGCTCCACCTTGTACGGCTCGTTGTTGGCCTCGTAGAACTTGACCGCGCGCTCGCGGTCCCAGACCTCGGTGGTCACGGGATCGCGGCGGTTGATGATCTCCTTCATCTTGGCCTCGATCTGGCCAAGGTCTTCCGGAGTAAACGGTTCCTTGCGGTCGAAGTCGTAATACCAGCCGTTGTCGATGACGGGGCCGATGGTGACCTTGGTGTCGGGCCAGATCTCCTGCACGGCGCGGGCCATGATGTGGGCCAGGTCGTGGCGGATCAGCTCGTTCGCCTGGGCTTCGTCCTTCATCGTGTGGATGGCGATGTCGGCATCCGTGTCGATGGGCCACTGCAGGTCCCAGTGCTTGCCGTTGACGGTGGCGCTGATCGCCTTCTTGGCAAGCGAGGTGGAGATGTCGGCAGCGACCTGCGCAGGCGTGATGCCGGCGTCGTAGGAACGCGAATTGCCATCGGGAAGGGTGAGAGAGATTGGGGCCATGTCGGCTCTCCTCGTCGGTTTGGCGCCCACGGAACGCCCGGTTGCGGGTATGTTGCGGGGGTTTAAGTGACGGCAGGAGGACACGGAGTCAAGCGGCAAGGGCCGCCTGTGCGGCCCTTGCGATAGCGACGTGTCAGGCCGTCAGAAGGACCACCGCAAAGGTCAGCAGGCAGGCCCAGCCGGCCAGGTGCAGCAGCGGGCGCAGCGGCATCTTGGCGATGCCGGTGATGTAGCCCGCCGCGTGCAGAACGCGGATCCAGAAGAACGCGCAGGCGGTGGCGGCGGTGACCGGGGTCGACACCCCCATGCCCTGTGCGACCAGGACCAGCACCGCGAACGGCAGGAATTGTTCCAGCAGGTTCAGGTGCGCCCGCCAGGCGCGTTGCGTCATGTCCGTCATCGCGGTGATCTGCGGGATCCGGTCGAAGGTGGCATAGCGTGCATTGGAACCGGTGGCCGACAGCGCCACGAAGGGGATCCAGAGAGAACCGGCCAGGATCGCGGTCAGCACCAGCCAGAACAGTTCGGGCGTCATTGGGGCATTTCCGGGAAGAAGCGGTGCGCCTCGCCGGTTTCCAGGAAGGTCTTGATGCCCGCAAGGAACCGGGTCCAGCCGTCGCCGATGCCCGGCTGGCTGCCCGGAATGTCGTAATGCTCGACGGTCAGCTTCATGCCCGATGACGTGGGCTCGACCAGGTAGACGCAGCGCGACTCCGTCGCATCGCCCCCCCAGGAGGGCAGGAACACCATCTCGATCCGGGTCTTGGGGTCGATGGCGATGACCCGGTTGGTCAGCATCGGGTTTCCGTCGGGAAACAGATAGGCGATTTCGTCGCCGGTGGTTTCCATGTTGCCGCGCGCGGCCTGGCAGGCGTGGTGATAGCGGGCGATGACGTCGCCGCGGGTCAGCGCGTCCCACAGGGCGTCCTGGGTGCAGTTGATGAAGGTCGACAGGATAAAGTCCGGTTTTGTCATGGTTCGGTCCTCGAGTTGGGCTTTCAGATCCGCCAGCGCTTGGGCCTGGGGCTTGAGGAAGGGATGGATCCAGCGATCGATCACTTCCTGCAGGGGCAGGGCATTCAGGTAGTGGTACTTGAACCGCCCCCGCTTGCGCGTGACGACGAGATGGGCGTCCTCGAGCACCTTGAGATGCTTCATCACCCCGAACCGGGTCATGTCCAACTGCTCTTCCAGCTCGGTCAGTGTCTGCCCGTCCTTCGCGCGGAGCGAGTCCAGGAGCGCGCGGCGGGCAGGGTCGTTGAGGGCCTTGAAGATCGCGTCCATGGAATCGCTTATACGTTACTATTGGGTCACGTGACAAGATGGTAACCTATAAGCGGGTGGACCCCGGGACAGGGTCGTGCATGATCGCGGCGAAAGCCGGAGGCATGTCATGAGCGAACCGAACTACCTGGAAACGCCGCAGGGCCGGCGGCTGGCCTATCACCGCACCGAAGGCCGGGGGCCGATGGTCGTGTTCCTGGGCGGGCTGAAGTCCGACATGGAGGGCACCAAGGCGGTGGTCCTGGAAGCCTGGGCCAAGGCGGCGGGGCGCGCGTTCCTGCGGTTCGACTATTCGGGCCACGGCCAGTCGAGCGGCACGTTCGAGCAGGGATCCATCGCCGATTGGCACGAGGATACGCTGGCCGCCATCGAGGCGCTGACAGAGGGACCGCTGGTGGTGGTGGGGTCGTCCATGGGCGGCTGGCAGGCGCTGCTCCTCGCTCGGGCTTTGCCCTCACGCGTCGCGGGGCTGGTGACCGTGGCGGCAGCCCCCGATTTCACCGAAGATGGCTATTGGGCCGGGTTCACCGACGCGCAGAAGGCGCGGATCGAGGCCGGGCAGGCGGTGGAACTGCCGTCGGATTACATGGAGCCCTACATCGTCACGAAGAAGATGATCGACGACGGGCGCCGCTGCCTTGTGCTGCGCGCGCCGCTGGACCTGCCGTTCCCGGTGCGGCTGTTGCAGGGCACGGCGGATACGGCCGTGTCGGTCGCCACGGCGGTCGCGCTGCTGGACCACGCGACCAGCCCCGACATGCGGCTGACGATCGTGAAGGACGCCGATCACCGGTTTTCCGACGACACCTGCCTGGGCCTGATCAAGGCGGCGGTCGAAGAGGTCTCGGGGTGAGCCGGCGGCTGCTGTTCATCACCCATGCCGACGTGCGGATCGACCCGGACGTGCCGGTGGACCGCTGGCCGCTGAACGATCGCGGCCGGGCGCGGCACGCGGCATTCTCGGCCAGTGACGCGGTGGCGGGGGTGACGGCGGTCTATGCCAGTGCCGAGCAGAAGGCGCAGGACGGTGCGGCGATCCTGGCGCAGGCCCGGGGGCTGCGGGTGCAGACCGTCGCGGCGCTGCATGAAAACGACCGGACGGCGACGGGCTACCTTCCCCGGGAAGACTTCGAGGCGATGGCCGATGCGTTCTTTGCCCGGCCCGAGGTTTCGGTCCGTGGATGGGAGCGGGCAGCGGACGCGCAGGCGCGGATCTGTGCGGCGGTGAGCGGGATCGCGGCGGCAGACGGCACCGAGGGCGACATTGCCATCGTGGCCCATGGCGGGGTCGGGGCGCTGCTGCTGTGCGACCGGATGGGCGTGGCGATCAGCCGGGCGCAGGATCAGCCGGCGAACGGCGGGGGGAATGTTCTGGCGTTCGCCTTGCCGGACTTGAGTTTGATCCACGGCTGGCGCGATATTGCCCCCATGTCCGGTTAGGGAGAGGCGATGCGCGGGATCGGCAAGGCACTGGGACGGATCCTGCTGGGTCTGCTGATTGCAGCCGGTGCCCTTGTCGCTGCCCTTGTCGGTGCCCTGTGGCTGTTCGGCCCGCGCGAACCGGTGGTGCTGAGCGCGGATTTCGATCCGCGGAAATTCGGCGAAGGCGTGCAGGTCTATTTCGAAAGCATCGAAAGCGCCTTTGACGACATCACGCCCGGGGTCGAGAAGCGGGTGATCTGGGCCGACGGGTTCAAGGAACGGCGCACGCCGGTGTCGGTGGTCTATATCCACGGCTTCACGGCGACGTCGCAGGAAATCCGTCCGGTGCCCGATCGCGTGGCGCAGGCGCTGGGCGCGAACCTGGTTTTCACGCGGCTGGCCGGGCACGGGCGGCCAGGCGATGCGTTGGGCAGGGTGACGGCAATCGACTGGGTCGAGGATACCGCCGAGGCGCTGGCCGCGGGCCGGGCGGTGGGCGAGAAGGTGGTGGTCATCGCGACCTCGACCGGGGGGACGCTGGCGGCGCTGGCGGCGCTGGATCCGGCGATGTCCGACCGCGTGGCGGCGATGATCCTGATCAGCCCGAACTTTGGTCCCAACGAGGTCGCGGCGGGGCTGCTGAGCTGGCCCGGGGCGCGGTGGTGGCTGCCCTGGGTGATCGGCGACCGGCGCAGTTACACGCCGGCGAGCGAGGCGATCGGGCGCTACTGGACGACGGATTATCCCAGCGTGGCTGTCCTGCCGATGGCGGCGCTGGTGAGCGAGACCGTGGCGCAGGATTTTTCCGGGGCGCGGGTGCCGGCGCTGTTCTGGTTCACCGAGGAAGACCAGGTGGTGCGCCCCGAGATGACCCACCAGGTGGCCAACGCCTGGGGCGGGCGGGTGTCGATGGAGGTGGTCAGGATGGGGCCGGGCGACGATCCGTCGAGCCACGTGATCGCGGGTGACCTGGTGTCGCCGGGCCAGACGGATGCGGCGGTGGCGGGGATGCTGGACTGGCTGCGCTCGGAAGGGATCGGGGGATGAGGCGGAGCGGCGCGGACCGCGTCCGCAAAGCGCCCGCCCGCCCGCCCCGCTTTCCGGACGCGGTCCGCGCCTGATGCGCCGGCCGGGGAGCATGTGGAGCCTGGAGACGCTGGGCCGGGTGCGCCTGTCGCGGCATTTCTACATGCGCGATTTCCTCGGGTCCGAGATCGGCAATTTCCACCGGGTGCAGAACATCCCCGACGATCCCGACCTGGCCATCGCCTGCGGACGGGAATTATGTGAAACGCTGCTGGATCCGCTGGAGGAAACGTTCGGGCGGATCGCGGTGCGCTCGGGCTATCGGTCGGCCCGGCTGAACGCCTTTGGCAACGCGCACGGGCTGAACTGCGCGCGCAACGATTATCCGCTGGAATGCCACATCTGGGACCGCGCGCAGGGCGATGCGCGGATCGCGGGCGCGTCCATCGTGGTGCCGTGGTTCGCCGACCGGTACGCCCAGGGGCGCGACTGGCGCGACCTGGCGTGGTGGATGCATGACCACCTGGACTATTCCGAGATCTGGTTCTTCCCCAAGCTCTGCGCCTTCAACATCGCCTGGCGGCCGGTGCCGCAACGACGCATCGACAGCTACATCGCCCCGCGCGGATGTTTGCTCAGACCCGGGGCGGCGCCCGGCGAGGACTTGCCGGCGCGGCAGGCGTGCTATCGCGATTTCCCGCCGTTTCGGGGTATATCCTATCCCCGATAGCGCTTGCGGGCACCGGCAAAAATCCGCAGAGTCGAGGCCGCAAGGGACGCCACCAAGATCCCGGAACCGAGCAGGTCGCAATGAACCAACCCCTGGTCCTGATCCCCGGCCTGATGGCCGACGCGCGGGCGTTCTATCCGCTGATCACGGTGCTGTCGCATGAACGCGCCGTGATGGTGGCGCCCCCCGTGAGGGGCGAGCGGATCGAGGAGATGGCCTCGATCCTGCTGGACCAGATGCCCAACCGTTTCGCGCTGGCCGGCCACGGATTGGGTGGCGTGCTGGCGATGGAGATCCTGCGCCGGGCGCCCGACCGGGTGATGCGGATCGCGCTGATGAACACCCATCCCCTGGCCGAGACTCCGCAGGAAGCGGCGGAACGCGAGATGCAGATCGTCAAGGCCAAGGCCGGGCGGCTGGGCGACGTGCTGGAGGCAATTTTTCCGCCCGAGACGCTGGCCCCGGGGACGGGGCGGCGCGACGTGCAGGCGATGATCCACGAGATGGCGATGGACCTGGGCCCCGAGGTCTTTGTGCGCCAGTCCCGGGCGCTGCAGCGGCGGCGCGATCAGCAGTCGACCCTGCGCAAGTGCCGGGTGCCGACGTTGGTGATGGGGGGCGCGCATGACCGGCTGACGCCGGTGAAGCGGCAGGAATTCATGGCCGAGCTGATCCACAATGCGGCCTTGGCGGTGATCCCCGATGCCGGGCACCTGCCGATGATGGAAGCACCCGGAGAGGTGCTGGACGCGCTGCATGTTTGGTTGTCCGCGCCGATGGTCCTGCGATGACCCGGACCCGACGATGATCCAGGCCCCACGATGACCGGGATCCCGCGATGACCGGGATCAAACGATGATTGGGCGGGCGCGTCCGGCGGCGGGCCGGACGCGTCCGTGGTCCTTGGCCTCAGGCCGCCGCGTTGGAATTCGCGGCCGAGGGTTTCGGCGCCGGGCTGTTGGCGTCGATGAAGCTCAGCACCAGCGGGCGGATGTTGTTGCGCCAGCTGCGGCCGGCGAAGATGCCGTAATGGCCCGCGCCGGGTTCCAGGTGCGACGCCTTCTTGCTGTCGGGCAGACCGGTGCACAGCGCCAGCGCCGCGATGCACTGGCCGGGGGCCGAGATGTCATCGTTGGCGCCTTCGACGGTCTTCACGGCGACCGTGGTGATCTTGCCGATGTCGACCGGCTTGCCGTTCACGGTGAAGACGTTGCGCGCGATCTCGCGGTTCTTGAAGATGCGTTCGACCGTGGACAGGTAGAATTCCGACGTCATGTCCATCACGGCGAGATATTCGTCGTAGAACCGGTTGTGCGGATCGTGGTCCGACGCCTCGCCCTTGGCGACGCGCTGGATCTGGTCGGTGAAGGCCTTGGAATGGCGTTCGGCGTTCATCGACATGAAGGACGCAAGCTGCAGCAGGCCCGGATAGACCGACCGGCCGACGCCCTTGTACTTGAAGCCGACGCGCTGGATCATCGTTTCTTCGAGCTGGCCCATGGTCACGCGGCGGCCGAAGTCGGTGACTTCGGTCGGCGTGGCGTCGGGGTCGATCGGACCGCCGATCAGGGTCAGCGACCGGGGCTGCGCCGCCGGTTCTTCCTCGGCCAGGTAGGCGGCGGCGGCCAGCGTCAGGGGCGCGGGCTGGCAGACGGCGATCACGTGGGTGTCGGGGCCGAGGTGGCGCATGAAGTCGACGAGGTAGAGCGTATAGTCCTCGACATCGAACTTGCCGCAGCTGACGGGGATGTCGCGGGCATTGTGCCAGTCGGTGACGTAGACTTCGCAATCGGGCAGCAGCGACAGCACGGTCGAGCGCAAGAGCGTCGCGTAGTGGCCCGACATCGGCGCCACCACCAGCACCTTGCGGCGCGCTTCCTCGCGTCCCGAGACGCGGAAGTGCAGAAGGTCGCCGAAATCCTTTTCGACCACGATTTCCTTTTCGACGATGTGGTCCTTGCCGTCGTCGCAGGTGATCGAACGGATGCCCCAGCTGGGTTTGACAACCATGCGGGAGAAGGCGCGTTCGGTCACCTCGCCCCAGGCCGCCGTCCAGCTGAACATCGGGTTGGGGACCATCGCGAAGGCAGGATAGGAGGCGAACGCCTGCGCGGTGGCACCCAGCCACTGGTTGGTGTTCCGCACCGTCTCCATGACGTCGTACGTCATCATATAGCGCATAAGGGGACTCCTTTTTGCCGGTTGGTCGACTAAACTCGACAGGACTCAGTCCTCATAGGAAGGGACCAAACGTCGCTTTGTTCCGGCACCAAAGCGACTTTACGCTGCATAGCAGCAAGGTATGGGGGATTTATTAGAATGACAACTGATACTCAAGAATTGGTTACGATGTCCGGAGAGCACCTTGATCGCCTGAAAGAAAACATGCGCCGGGTCGAAGACCTGTCCTCGCGCCTGATCGACGTTCTGGCCCACCGCAAGCCTCATACACCCGCGCTGGATGCGCCGAATCAGGATCTGTTCGCCAAGGCGGCCGCGGCCTACTGGGCCGAGGCCCTGCAGGATCCCGCCAAGATCATCGAGCACCAGATCCAGTACTGGTCCAAGTCGGTGATGCATTTCGTCGAGGCCCAGCAGGCGTTGGCCAAGGGCAAGCTGATGGCGCCCGCGAACCCGGGGCCGAAGGACCGGCGGTTCACCAACCCGCTGTGGGACAGTCACCCCTATTTCAACTTCATCAAGCAGCAGTACCTGATCAACGCCGAGGCCATCGAACAGGCCGTGGAGTCCGTCGGGGACCTGGACGAGATCGAGAAGCGGCGCCTGAGCTACTTTGCCAAGCAGATCATCGACATGATGGCGCCGACCAACTTCCTGGCCACCAACCCGGATGCGCTGGAAAAGGCGCTGGAAACGGACGGGCAGTCGCTGATCGACGGGTTGGAAAACCTGATCCGCGACCTGGAAACCAACAACGGCGAACTGGTCGTGCGGCTGGCCGACGAAAGCGCGTTCCGCCTGGGCGAGAACATCGGCGCGTCCAAGGGCGAGGTGGTCTATCGCAACCGGATGATGGAAATCATCCAGTACGCCCCGACCACCGAGCAGGTCCACGAGGTCCCGCTGCTGCTGTTCCCGCCCTGGATCAACAAGTTCTACATCCTCGACCTGAAGGCGCAGAACAGCCTGATCAAGTGGGTGACCGACCAGGGCTATACGCTGTTCGTGGTCAGCTGGGTGAACCCCGATGCCAGCTACCGCGACGTCGGCATGGAGGATTACATCGAGGACGGGTTCCTGGCCGCCATCCGCGAGGTCAAGGCGATCACCGCGCAGAAGCAGGTCAACGTGGTGGGATACTGCATCGCCGGCACCACGTTGGCGATCACGCTGGCGCTGATGAAGGCGCGCGGCGACAAGTCGGTCAAGTCGGCGACCTTCTTCACCGCGCTGACCGATTTCGCCGAGCAGGGGGAATTCACGCCCTTCCTGCAGGACGATTTCGTCGACGGGCTGGAGCTGGAAACCAAGGCGCGGGGGATCCTGCCGTCCTACATCATGGCGCGCACCTTTTCGTTCCTGCGGTCCAACGACCTGATCTATTCGCCGGCGATCCGGTCCTACATGATGGGCCAGACCCCGCCGGCCTTCGATCTGCTCTACTGGAATGGCGACGGGACGAACCTGCCGGCGAAGATGGCGATGCAATACCTGCGCCAGCTGTGCCAGCGCAACGAATTCGCCAAGGACGGGATCGAGTTCTTCGGCCAGACGCTGAACCTGAAAAGCGTCGACGTGCCGGTCTGCGCCATCGCCTGCGAGACCGATCACATCGCCGCCTGGCGCGACAGCTATCGCGGCATCCAGCAGATGGGATCGCGGTCCAAGACCTTCATCATGACCCAGTCGGGCCATATCGCCGGGATCGTGAACCCGCCGTCCAAGAAGAAATACGGCCATTACACGAACAAGGATCTGAAGCTGGATGCACAATCCTGGCTTGAACAGGCCGAGTTCACCGAAGGGTCATGGTGGCCCCGATGGGAGGCCTGGCTGAAGGGGCGGTCGGGCAAGATGATCCCCGCCCGCACGCCCGGAGACCCGTCTCATCCGCCACTATGTTCGGCGCCGGGCGAATATGTCCGCGCGATACCGGCCGGAACGGAGCTGCCGGGCAGGGCCGGGCCGGCCGACCAATAATACGGTCGGCGGAACTTCGCTTTCTGTTCCCTGGGAGTATGAATTTTTTCTGCGGCGCAGCACTTTCTCTTGAAATGCTGCGCCGCAGCATATATTGTAAATCAGGAATTGAAGGACGGGGTGGGCCCGGACGGAGAACCAGGAAGAGTACAATGGCTAACGCACAAGACTTCACCGCAATGATGAAAGACATGATGGGTGCTTTCCCGGTGGACACCACCGCAATGGAAGACGCATTCAAAACCAGCGCCACGCTGAACGAAAAGCTGTCGAGCGTTGCGCTGGAAGCCGCAGACAAGACCGCCGAGATCTCGACGGCTTGGACCAAGCAGACCATCGAAAAACTCGGCGAATTCGCCAAGGCGAAAGCAGAGCCGGCCGACTATGCCAAGGCACTGACCGATTTCGCTTCGGCTTCGGCTGAAATCTCGGCCGAGCACATGGCCGCTTTTGCCGAGATCGCCAAGAAGGTTCAGATGGACACCGTCGAACTGATGATGGCTGCCGGCAAGGACATGACCGAAGACGCAACCGCCGCGATGAAAAAGGCCACCGACGACGTGACCGCTGCCACCAAGAAGGCAACCGCGAAGTAATTCGGTCGCCTACGGGCAATTTGCACCATCTCCTCCCCTCAGGTGCAATCGCAGGAGGGGGCAGGCCACACGGTCTGCCCCCTTTTTTCATGCCCGCTGAAAATTTCCTGAATTGGTGAACAATGACAGGCGGTTGCGGTTACGGCACCGCGTCGGCAAAGACCTGTGTCACCCAGTCCAGGAACACCCGAACCCGCGGCGACAGCTGCCGGTTCTGCGGGGTGAAGGCGGCGACGGGCATCGGCAGGGGCAGGAAATCCTCCATCACCTCGACCAGCGCGCCCGAGGCCAGGTCCTCGGCAAAGCGGTACCCCGGCGCCTGGATCAGCCCGTAGCCCAGCCGCGCCAGCGCATGGGCGGTGTCGGCCTCGTTCACGCTGACGCGGGCGGGCAGGGGGACTTCGATCACGCCCCTGGGCGTCGCAAATTCCAGCGGCATGGGCCGGCCGGTGCGCGATGACAGGAACCCGATCATCTGGTGCCCGTCCAGATCGCGGGGATCGCGTGGCGTGCCATGGCGGTCCAGGTAGGCGGGGCTGGCGCAGGTGATCTCGGGCAGGGTGCCAAGGCGGCGCATGATCATGGCGCTGTCGTCGGGCTGACCCACCCTGATCACGCAATCCACCCCCTCGCGCACCAGATCCACCAGCCGTTCGCCTTGTCCGATCTGCAGCGACAGGCCGGGGTGAGCGTCCAGGAATTCGGGCAGGCGGGGGAGAATCACCGCCCTGGTCAGCGACCCCGGCGCGTCGATCCGCAGGGCACCTTCGGGGCTCGCGCCACGCAGCGCGGCTTCGGCCTCGTCGATTTCGGCGAGAATCGACAGGCATCGGCGATAGTAGATCTCGCCATCCGGGGTGGGTGCGACGTGGCGCGTGGTGCGTTCCAGCAGGCGCACGGCCAGATCGTTTTCCAGCCGCCGGATCGCTTCGGTCGCGGTTGACCGGGGGATCCGCCGGTCGGCCGCCGCGGCGGAAAAGCTGCGGCGTTCGATGACCCGGACAAGCAGGCGCATGGCATCAAGACGGTCCATGTTGTTCGGATTATCCGAATTGTGTTGCCGGATCTACGGGGATTATTCGGTCCGGCCTCCGGGTCTATCTGCTGTGACATCACAAGGAGATCCCCATGACACAGCAAGGAACAGCCATCGTGACCGGAGGAAGCAAGGGCATCGGCGCGGCCATCGCCCGCCGGCTTGCCGAACAGGGCATCGCGGTTGCCGTGAACTATTCCAGCGACGCCGGCGCCGCAGACGCGGTCGTCGACGCCATCGAAGCCAACGGCGGCAAGGCCGTGGCGATCCGCAGCGACATCGCCGCGCCGGGCGGCATGACCGCATTGTTCGATGCCACCGAAGACGCCCTGGGCCCGGTCGACATCCTGGTCAACAACGCCGGCATCATGCGCCTGTCGCCCCTGGCCCAGGCCGATGACGCGGCCTTCGACGCCCACGTGGCACTGAACATCGGCGCCGTCTTCCGGGGCATGCGCGAGGCCGCCAACCGGATGCGCGACGGTGGGCGGATCGTCAGCCTGTCGTCCAGCGTGGTCGGCCTGTATCAGCCCGGCTATGGCATCTATGCCGCCACCAAGGCCGCGGTCGAGGCGCTGACCCATGTGCTGGCCAAGGAGCTTGGCCCGCGGGGCATCACCGTGAACGCCATCGCGCCGGGCCCGGTGGAAACCGAATTGTTCCTGCGCGGCAAGACCGCCGAGGCAGTGGCCGCCATCGAGAAGATGAACCCGCAGGGGCGGCTTGGCGCGCCCGAGGATATCGCGGCTGCCGTGGCGCTTCTGACCGGGCCGGATGGCGGCTGGATCAGCGGCCAGACCATCCGTGCCAATGGCGGCGTGATCTGAACCTTCACCCCAGCGACAAGGACCCTGACATGCCATTCGCCAATTTCAAACTGCCCCAGGCCGCGCTGAGCCGCGCGCAGAAGGAAGAATTGATCCACCGCACCACCGATCTGCTGGCAAGTTACTTCGGCGAGGCCGCGCGCCCGCACACGATGGTCCTGATCGAGGAGATCCCCGACGGCGGCTATGGCCGCGCGGACGAGGTCTTTGTGATCCCGGCCGCCTTCCGCGCGCGGGAGTGATCGCCGCGCCGGCCCGCCCCGGTGGCCATGCTGCGCCGCCGGGGCAATTGTATCGGACAGTGCATTGGAAAAAAACGGGCTCTTCCTTTTCGTTCTGCGCTCGCATAGGCTTTTCTGCAACGCTGCATGACCGGGGAGGCTACCGTGGCCGATACTGATAAACCGCTTCTCATCAAGCGATACGCAAGCCGCCGCCTCTACAACACCGAGACGAGCGACTACGTGACTTTGGAAGATATCGCGGGTTTCATTCGCGATGGTCGCGAGGTGAAGATCGTCGACCTGAAATCCGGCGACGACCTGACCCGGCAATACCTTCTGCAGATCATAGCCGAACACGAAAGCCGGGGCGAAAACGTCCTGCCGGTGACCGTGCTCAACGACTTGGTCCGCAGCTACATGGTGCCGGGCGGGGGGATGATGCCGCAGTTCCTGCAGACCTCGTTCGACATGCTGCGCGAAAGCCAGTCGAAGATGCTGGACAACATGTCCGCGATGAACCCGATGGCCAAGATCCCCGGGTTCGAAGCCATGAAGGCACAGCAGGAAGCGTTCCTCAAGGCGATGACCGGGGGGCTGTCGCCCAACTGGTCCGCGCCGTCGGACGAAGAAGGTGGCGAGGGCGAATCCAAGGACGACCTTGACGCGATAAAGAAGCAGCTCGCCGATTTGCAGGAAAAGCTGTCAAAGCTCAGCTGACGCCGGCAGACGGGCGGCAACCGCAGCCCGTCCGTCGTCACGCATCCGTCGCTAGCGGCGGCCGTTCTTGCTTTTTGCGTATGCGAACATCGCATCCATGATCGCCAGCGTCGATCTGTCGGCCGGCTTCAGCTTGAGCCGGTCCACGAACGGCATGAGGAACTTGTCAGCGGCGGAGGCGGCGACATCCAGCAGATGTTCCTCCGAGTGGATGCCGGGTTCGGGCGTGTCCGACGCATCCGTTTCAGGCGGCATGAGGGACAGGCCGGCGCGCTTTTCCATCCATTCGATGTCGTCCTTCGGGATCTGCGCGCGCACCAGGGACGGGGAAAAACGGAATTTCTCTGTCTTCGCCTGGGCGGGCGGCCGGCGACGCGCGGTGCCCAGCCCCAGCCTGCGCTTGATCCGCTTCGCGATCCGTTGAATCCGGCGGTTCTCTTCCTGCATCAGCAGGCGGACCAGCACGATCCTTGCCTGAAACAGTTCGCGCGATCCGGTCAGATCCGGCCGTTCCCGATTGAACAGGAACAGCGCGGCGGCCGCTTCGACGGACAGGCTTTCGTTGCTGCGCTGTTCATCCAGCCGCGAGACGTCGGCGCCGATATGCGCCGCGAAATCCTGTGTCACGGACCGGTCCGGAAAACTGGCCGGATCAAAGCGCAGGAAGGTCACGTTTTCGGCGCCGAACACCGTGTCCAGCGTCCCCAGGCGGCGGGTATAGCGCGGCATCGGCACGTGAAAATTCCGCGTGCCCGACTTCAGCCCCTGCTGGAACGCCGACGAGGCATAGCCCATCGGTTCGCGCACATAGGCCAGCACCCTGACCTTGTCGCGGTGGCTTAACAGCGTGTCGCGCAGGTCGGCAACCTGATCGGCCTTCAGCGACAGCACGCCTTCGGCCGAAATCAGCAGCCGCTCGCGCGGCCCCTTCAACGCGGCCGTCAGA
The DNA here is from genome assembly GCA_003217735.2 of Marinibacterium anthonyi. Taxonomy (GTDB): domain Bacteria; phylum Pseudomonadota; class Alphaproteobacteria; order Rhodobacterales; family Rhodobacteraceae; genus Marinibacterium; species Marinibacterium anthonyi. The sequence goes on from CP031585.1 coordinate 1,500,911, forward strand.
TCGGCGCGGTGTTTCTCACGCTGCTCCAGGATCCCTTCGCGCCCGATGCCCTGTGCCCGGACCGCGCGGGTCGGTTCTTCGGGGTCGCGGAACACCATCTGCAACGGCATGGAATGATTGGCCGAAGCAAGCTTGGCATAGGCCAGTGTGCCGTCGTCATACCCTGCGAAACTGTGCTGGATGGAGGAAGAGCCGGTCTTGTCCATACCGACGTGAAGGAGAACTTCGCTCATTGTGCCTCGTTGATCTGATTGATCGACGCCATGATAGGGCCGGGGCCGCGATCGGGTGTGAGGAAATAGACACGCCCCTCACCCGAAGGCAAGGGGCGTGGTGCCGTGAGCGGGCGGGTCGTCTTCAAGTGCCGTAGGCGCGCATCTCTCCCATGACGGCGTCGACGGCGGCAAGCAGGATGTCGGTCACGATGTCCAGCTCGTCCCGGGTCAGGCGGACGGGCAGGCGCACATCGCAGGCTTTCATCAGCATGGCGCGGGTTCGCGGCAGTTCGGGCAGGTCGCCCAGGAACTGCCAGTTCCAGAAGGCGCGGGCATTGTCGGTCGACATGCCAAAGACCTGCACCTTGACGCCGCGCGCGGCAGCCTCGTTGGAAAACGCGCGGATCTCGTCTGCGGTCATGTTTTCCATGTTGAACTGGATCGAGTCCGGCGCGCGCAGCTCGTGCGCCAGCGGATCGGGCACGGTGATGAAGGGCGACTGGTTCAGCCGGGCCGCGACGTAATCGTGGTTGGTGCGGCCATCGGCGACGCGGCGGTCAAGCTCGGGCAGCTGGGCGCGGCTGACCACGGCCGACAGGTTGTTGAGCCGCAGGTTGTACAGCGGCAACTGGTTCTGCCACCTGGCAAAGGCCGCTTCCAGCTCGCCGTTGCCCTGGCCGAAGCCGCGGTGCTTTTTCCAGTTGTGTTCGTAGGCGCCAGACATGATGACGGCGCGGGCGATCAGGTCGGCATCGTCGGTGATCATGATGCCACCTTCGCCCGAGTTCACCATCTTGTAGGACTGGAACGAGAAGCAACCGATCTGGCCGATCGTACCGATCTTCTTGCCGTGCCAGAGAGTGCCCAGCGAATGAGCCGCGTCCTCGACAACGGGGATATTACGGGCCGCGCACAGCGCCATGATCGCGTCCATGTCCGAGGTGTGGCCGCGCATGTGGCTGATGATGACGGCATCCACATCGTCCAGCTTGGCCTCGAAATCACCCATGTCGACGCGGTAATTGTCGCCCACCTCGCACAGCACCGGCACGCAATCGGCATGCACGATCGACGACGGCACGGCGGCGAAGGTGAAGGCCGGGATCATGACCCTGGCGCCGGGCTTCAGCCCCAGCGCCTTCAGCGACAGGAACAGCGCCGCCGAACAGGACGACACGGCCAGCGCATAGCGGCTGCCCATCATCGCGGCGAATTCTTCTTCCAGCAAGCTGACGGGGGCATCTTCGGAAGTGTACCGGAACAGGTCTCCGGACTGGAGCAACGCTTCGATCTGGGCACGTGCGGCATCTGGGATAGGCTCTGCCTCGTGAACATTCGGGACGCTGACCATTTTCGTTTTCCTTAATTGAACCTTTGGGAAATATAAAACAGGACGGCGGGCAAGCCAAGTCAAAACCCGGCATCCTTAAAAATGTCATCGAAATATTAACGTTTGCGCCGGTCTCAGATGCCCAGCCGGTCGCGCATGGCGAACCAGGTCATCGCCAGCGCCAGCAGCGGGCTGCGCAGGGCGGTGCCACCGGGAAAGGCCGGGGTGGGCAGGACAGCGAAGGTGTCGAACCCTTCGGATTGCCCGCGCACCGCCTCGGCCATCAGCATCCCGGCATGGGTCGCGCTGCCCACCCCGTGGCCCGAATACCCCGAAGCCGACAGGATCCGGGGCGTGATCCGCGCCATCCACGGCAGCCGCTTGACGGTGATGCCCAGCGTGCCGCCCCAGGCATGGTCGATCCGCACACCCGTCAGCTGGGGAAAGATCCGCTCCATCGGCTTGCGCACCGTGGCGGCGATGTCCCGGGGAAAGCGGTAGCCATAGCTTTCGCCGCCGCCGAACAGAAGCCGCCCGTCGGCGGACAGGCGGAAGTAGTTGATGACAAAAAGATCATCGGCCACAGCCACGTCCCTGGTCAGCACCTCGGCGGTGCGCGCGCCCAGCGGTTCGGTGGCCACGATGAAGTTGTTGATCGGCATGACCCGGGCCGCCACCTTCGGTTCCAGCCCGCCCAGGTAGCCGTTGTAGGCCAGGATCACGTGATCGGCGGTAACAGTGCCCTGCGCGGTCCTTACCCGCACCTGCGCGCCATCCTCGATCCCCGTCACCTCGGTCTTCTCGCAGATCCGCGCGCCCGCGGCTTCCGCCGCCCGCGCCAGACCCAGCGCCAGCTTCAGCGGATGCAGATGCCCCGCATCCCAGTCCAGGATCCCGCCCTTGTAGATGGGCGAGGGGCACAGCGCATGGCCCGCCTCGGCATCCAGAACTTCCATCGCGTCATAGTCGTACCGCTTGTTCAGGTGATCGGCGTATTCATGCAGATGCCCGACTTCCGACGCCGAAGACGCCAGCCACGCCACCCCCGGCCGCAGGTCGCAATCGATCCCATGCCTGGCGATCAGCGCCTTCACCAGGTCCTTCGCGTCTTCGCCCAGGGTCCACAGCGTCCTTGCCACGTCCGCCCCGTGCCGCGCCTCCAGCACGTCCTGCGTCACCCGCTGTCCGCCGCCCAGCTGCCCGCCGTTGCGCCCCGAGGCGCCAAAGCCCGCCCGGTGCGCTTCCAGCAGCACCACCGATCGCCCGGCCTCGGCCAGGTGCAGCGCCGCCGACAACCCGGTGTACCCGCCGCCCACGATGCAGACATCCGCCCGCACATCCCCGTCCAGCGCCGGGCGCTCCGGCATCTCGCCGGTGCTCGCCACGTACCACGACTCCGGATACCGGCCCGGCCGGTCATTGGCATAAAGCAGGTTCATGCTGTTTCTTTCTCTTCGAAAATACCCGGCCGGACGTCAGCCCGGGGGCGTCAGACGTTCAGAAGAAGGTGCTCCCGTTCCCAGGGCGAAATCACCTGCAGGAATTCCTCGTATTCCGTCCGCTTCACGATCCCGTAGACCCGCGCGAATTCCGGCCCCAGCACCTCGTGCAGCGCCGCGGCCTCGTCGAACAGATCCAGCGCCGTGCCCAGAACGCGCGGCACCTCGGTCTCCTCGCTCTCGTTGGCATAGGCGTCGCCCTTGAACTGGGCGTCGGGCCGGCGCTGTTCGATCAGGCCAAGATACCCGCACGCCAGCGAGGCCGCGATGCCCAGGTAGGGGTTGCAATCCATCCCCGCCAGCCGGTTTTCCACCCGGCGCGCGTCGGGTTCCGACAGCGGCACGCGGATGCCGGTGGTGCGGTTGTCGTGCCCCCAGCTCAGGTTGATCGGCGCGGCGTGGTCCTTCACGTAGCGGCGATAGGAATTGACGTAAGGCGCCAGCACCGCCACCGCCGCCGGCAGGTGGGTCTGCAGCCCGCCGATGAAGTGATAGAACGTATCCGTGGCTTCGCCGTTCTCGTCCGAAAACAGGTTGCGCCCGGTTTCCATGTCCAGCACCGAATGGTGGATATGCATGGCCGACCCCGGTTCATGGGCGATGGGCTTGGCCATGAAGGTGGCGAAACACTGGTGGCGCAGGGCGGCCTCGCGGATCAGCCGCTTGAAATAGAACACCTCGTCCGCCAGCTTGACCGGGTTGCCGTGGCGCAGGTTGATCTCCAGCTGCCCGGCACCGCCTTCCTGGGTGATGCCGTCGATCTCGAAGCCCTGCGCTTCGGCGAAATCGTAGATGTCGTCGATGACGGGGCCGAATTCGTCCACGGCGGTCATCGAATAGGCCTGGCGCGCGGCGGCGGGGCGACCCGACCGGCCCATCATCGGCGCGATGTCCTGCGCCGGGTCGATGTTGCGCGCGACCAGGTAGAATTCCATCTCGGGCGCCACGATCGGCTTCCAACCCTTGTCATGATACAGCTGCACCACCCGCTTCAGCACGTTGCGCGGGGCCATCGGTATGGGCTCTCCGGCGATGTTGAAGGCGTCGTGGATCACCTGCAGCGTCCAGTCCCCGGTCCAGGGCGCGGCGGTGGCCGTGGACATGTCGGGCCGCAGCATCATGTCGCGCTCGATGAAGCCGTCGTCGCCGGCGGCCTCGCTCCAGCTGCCGGTGATGGTCTGGAAAAAGATGCTGTCGGGCAGGTGGAACATCTTCTGGCGGGCGAACTTGCTGGCGGGCACGGCCTTGCCGCGCGCGATGCCGGGCAGGTCGGCGATGACGCATTCGACCTCGTCCAGCCGGCGGCCTTCAAGGAAATCCGCCGCCGATTGCGGCAGGTCGTTCATCCAGTCACTCATGCCACGCGCTCCTTGAGGAAGAATTCAGCCATCTCGGCACCGACATCCAGCCGGTCTGTCGGCGTCGCCAGGTCGGCCGTTGCCGTTTCGATCAGATCCTGCGGCACCACGCCCGGGGCGCGGTGTTCCAGCAGGCCGCCGATTACGTCGGATCCGTATTCGGGATGCGGCTGGCAGGTCCAGATCGTGTCGCCGTAGCCCAGGATGGCGTGCGGCGCGAAAGCGTTGCCGCCCAGGGTCTTCGCCTCGGGGGGCATCTTGGTGATCTGGTCCTGGTGCCAGGCGTTGATCGCCACCTGGCGGCCTCCATAATCATAGACCTGGCGGCCGACGGCCCAGCCGCCCTTGAACTTCTCGACCGTTCCGCCAAGCGCCTGGGCGATGATCTGGTGGCCGAAACAGACCCCGATCAGGGGCCGGCCGCTGGCCTTTATGTCGCGGATCAGCGCCTCCAGCGGCGCGATCCAGGGATGATCCTCGTAGACCCCGTGGCGGGACCCGGTGATAAGCCATCCGTCGGCTTCGTCCGCGCGGGGCACGGGCACGCCGTCGACGACGGCCCAGGTCTGGAAAGTAAAGCCGTGACCGTCGAGCAGCTTTTCGAACAGCAGGTCGTAGTCGCCGGTTACGTCAAGGATCGCGTCGGGCGCATGGCCCGTCTGCAGGATGCCGATTTTCATGAAACACCGAATTTGATCAAATTCAGGATACGCTGACGGCCGGCGCCTTTCAACCCTCCTCAGGCGGTCTCGATCAGGGATTCCCAGTGGCGGTCAGGGTCCATGGACAGGAACATATCCAGCTCCTGCCGCTTGGTCATCACAAGATAATCGATCAGGTCCGCGGGCAGGATGCGCCGCATCAGAGCGCTTTGCTCGATGGCGTCGATGGCGGCTTTCCAGTCGGGGGCCAGCAGCGGCACGCCCTCGATTTCATAGGCATTGCCGGAAATCGGTTCGGGCGGCATCAGCCCGTCCTCGATCCCCACCAGCCCCGCGCCCAGCACGGTGGCCAGCAGCAGGTAGGGGTTCACGTCGCCGCCCGCGCTGCGGTGTTCGACGCGCCGCGCGACCGGCGGGCCGCCGGGAATGCGGATGGCGGCGGTGCGGTTTTCATAGGCCCAGACGGCGGCGATGGGCGCATGCGCGCCGGGCACCAGCCGGTCGTAGGAATTGCCGAAGGGGGCGAAGATCAGCGTGCTGTCGGGCATCGCCTGCAGGCAGCCCGCGACCGCGTTCAGCAGCACGTCCGTGCCGCGCGCCCCGCCGTCGGAAAAGATGTTCTTGCCGTCCCCGTCCAGCACCGAGAAATGCACATGCATCCCGTTGCCGGCATCGTCGGAATAGGGCTTGGCCATGAAGGTCGCGGCCATCTTGTACTTGCGCGCCAGGCCCTGGGCCAGCGCCTTGAAAAGCCAGGCGTCATCGGCCGCGCGCAGGGCGTTCTGGTGGGTCAGCGTGACTTCGAACTGGCCGACGCCCGCTTCGGCGATGGTGTTGTCGGCGGGGATCCCCATTTCCTCGCAGCCCGCATACAGATCGGTGAAGAAGGCGTCGAACGCATCCAGTTCCTGGATCGACAGCACCGCGCCATGGGCCAGGCGGCGGCCCGAATGGGGGTCGATGACGGGAAGCATCTCGCGCCCGCTGTCGTCGACCAGGGTGAATTCCATCTCGGTCGCGGCCATCACGTTCCAGCCGCGATCGCCGTAGCGGGCCAGCACACCTTCCAGCGCCGCGCGCGGATCGCCCGCGAAAGGCTTGCCGTTCTCGTGGCGCATGGTCATCGGCACCAGCGCCGACGGCGTATCCAGCCAGGGCATCGGCACCGGGCCGCGATCGGTGGGCACCAGCACGCCATCGGCATCGCCGGTTTCGAACACCAGCGGCGAGTTTTCGATGTCGTGCCCCCACAGATCCACGTTCAACGCCGAAAACGGCATCCGCACGCCCTTGTCCAGCGACCCCAGCTGCCGCCCCGGCACACGCTTGCCGCGCATCCGTCCGTTCAGGTCGCAGGCGGCAATTCGGATCGTGGGATAAGCGGAGGAGGTCATCGGGGTACTCGTTGGTTCGGCTGGAAATCAGCGCAGAAGGTTGGGACGGTATTTCACGCGGGATCGGGTGTTGGACGGCAGATGCCTGTTCAACCGCCGGTTTATAAGCCCGAAGATCCCGACGATGACAAGGGTGACCACGATGAAATAGCCGGCCAGGATCGGGTAGGCGACGAACGGGTTGAAGGTCTTGTCGGCGAAGTAATTGGCGTAATACAGCGCGTCGCCCTGCTGTCGCCAGGCCGGAAAACCCGAGAAGAAGACCAGCGTCGTGGCGTGGAACAGAAAGATCGCCTCGTTCGTGTAGGCGGGCCAGGCAAGGCGCAGCATGGTCGGCCAGATGATCCGCCGGAACCGGGATGCGCCCGACAGGCCATAGGCATCCGCCGCCTCGACATCGCCCTTGGGGATCGACAGCAGCGCGCCATAAAAGATCTCTCCGGAATAGGCGGCGGTGTTGAAGAACAGCACGATCAGCGCCCCAAGCGCGGCCGAGGTGAAGGGATCGAAGATCGGGCTGACGCCCTTCAGCGACAGGAACAGGAAGTAGGCAAAGAAGAACTGGATGAACAGCGGCGAGCCCCGGAACACGAAGATGAACCATTCCGCCGGCTTGCGCAGCCACGGGCGCGGGGACGCCTTGCCAAGGGCCAGCGCGGTGGCCAGGCAGAAACCGGTGACCAGGGCGATGACCCCGAAGTAGATGTTCCAGATCATGCCCGATCCGATCAGCACGACCTGTTCGCACAGTTCGAAATCGGACCGGGGCAGCAGGCGTTCACCGATCCCCAGCGAGCGCAGGGCATAGGCCTGGAAGGCTTCGGCGCAGGTCATGCGGCTGCCTTCCGCTGGGCTTCGCCGCCGGCCGTCGCCTGGCCGTGGGTCAGGCGCTTCATCATGCGGTCCAGCGCGATCTCGGAGACCTTGGTGAAGAGCAGGTAGAAGATCAGCAGCCCCAGGAAATACCAGACCCGCCAGTCGCCGTGGGGGTAATCGGTGAACCGCGCGGTCTTGGCGCCGCCCAGTTCCTTGGCCCAGTAGACGATATCTTCGACCCCCAGCAGGAACAGCAGCGGCGTCGCCTTGATCAGCACCATCCACAGGTTCGACAGGCCGGGCAGGGCATAGACCCACATCTGCGGCACCAGGATCCGCCAGAAGGTCTGGCGCGGGGACATGCCGTAGGCTTCGCCCGTCTCAAGCTGGGCACGGGGCACGGCGCGCATGGCGCCGAACAGGACGTTGGCCGCGAAGGCGCCGAAGACGATGGAAAACGTCAGCACCGCCAGCGAGAACCCGTAGACCTCGTGCCAGACCTGCGGCGCGGTCGACAGCGGCATCTTGGCCGCCGCACAGACGATGAAATCGGACCCTTGGCGGATCGGCTGATCCCAGTCGGGGCACTTGATCTTGTGGCGGACGTATTCGATGCCCTGGTCCAGGGCGATCACGAAGAACAGAAAGAACACGATGTCGGGCACGCCGCGCACCATCGCGATATAGATCCGGCCCACCCAGCTGAGCGGCGCGAACCGCGACCGCGCGGCGGCGGCGCCCCCGAACCCGAAGGCCAGCGCCACGGGCGCGGTGATCGCCAGCAGCAAAAGCACCGTCCCGAAGGAGGCGTAGAACAGCATCAGCTTGCCGGTGGTCAGGTAGCAGGCAAACCAGGCCGGGGTCGCAAGAAGCGAGGGATCGGTGCAAAAACCAAACATGGCGCGTGACGGGCGGCAGGGGAAACCCCGCCGCCCGCATCAGCTTAGTACGTGTCGGTGCCTTCGCCGAACCACTTGATCAGCATGGTGTTCAGCGTGCCGTCTTCCTTCATCGAGGTGATGGCCGCGTCGAACTTGTCCTTCAGGTCCGTGTCGCTCTTGCGGATGCCCATGCCGGTGCCGCGGCCAAGCGTGATCGTGTCACCCACGAACATCAGCTCGCCGCCCGATTCCTCGACGATCGGGGCCAGGTAGTCGGTGTCGAAGAACACCGCGTCGGCCTCGCCGCTTTTCAGCGCGGTGATGATCTCGTCCGCGGTGGCGAATTCCAGCAGGGTCGCGTCGCTTTCCGAAATGTACTGCGATTGCAGGGTCGATGTCTGCGCCGCGATCACGCCCGACAGGTCGGCATCTTCGCTAAGCGCGACGTAAGACGATGTGGCGGGCGGGATGTAGTCCTGAGTGAAATCGATCACCTTCTCGCGCTCGTCGTTGATCGACATGCCGGCGATGATCGTGTCGTAGTTGCCCGACACCAGGTTGGGGATGATCGAATCCCAGTCGTTGGTCACCCATTCGCAGGTCAGTTCGGCGCGCGCGCACAGCTCGTCGCCCATTTCGCGTTCGAACCCGTCGACTTCGCCGGCGTCGTTGATGAAATTGTACGGAGGGTACGCGCCCTCGGTGCCCATGCGGACGGTATCGGCCATGGCCAGGCCGGCGGACAGCGCCAGGATGGCTGTGCTCAGGATCAGAGACTTCATGTTGGTTACTCCCGGTTTATTGTTTGTTGGTTTTACGCCGCGTGGGACAGGAACCCGCGCAGGCGTTCGGATTTGGGCGCGCCGAACAGCTCGTCCGGCGGGCCTTCCTCCTCGATCAGGCCCTGGTGCAGAAACACCACGTGGTCGCTGACATCATGGGCCAGTTTCATGTCGTGGGTCACGATGATCATCGTGCGCCCTTCGGCGGCGAGGTCCTTGATGACCTTCACCACCTCCTGTTCCAGTTCCGGATCCAGCGCGCTGGTCGGTTCGTCGAACAACAGCGCCTCGGGCTCCATCGCCAGGGCGCGCGCGATGGCCGCGCGCTGCTGCTGGCCGCCCGACAGCTGGGCGGGCCAGGCATCGCACTTGTCGCCGATGCCGACCTTGTCCAGGTAACCGCGCGCGGCGGTCTCGACCTCGGCGCGCTCGCGCCCCAGCACGGTCAGGGGCGCTTCCATCACGTTCTGCAGGATGGTCATGTGGGACCACAGGTTGAACTGCTGGAAGACCATCGACAGGTTGGTGCGGATGCGCAGCACCTGCTTGGCGTCCGCCGGCCGGCGGGTCAGGTCGGTTCCGCGCCAGCTGACCGGTTCGCCCTTGAACAGCACATCGCCCTGCTGGCTGTCCTCAAGCAGGTTGGCACATCGCAGCAGCGTGGACTTGCCCGACCCCGACGAGCCGATAAGCGACACCACGTCGCCACGGCGCGCGGCGATCGAGACGCCTTTCAGCACCTCAAGAGACCCATAGGCTTTGTGGAGGTTCCGGATTTCGATGACGGTCGGGGCGTCAGCAGTCGTTTTATCGGTCACGCAGGATCCGCGGCAAGGTTGCTTTGCCGAAATACTGGGCGGATTCACCTGGGGTTGGCAATCCGCAAAACGCCTATTGCCCTGCGGGAAACGACAGGGTGCCGCTACGACGTGCCCGAATTTCAGGCAACCGGTGCGGTCGGTGCGTCGTTGGGCGGGGCGGGGATGGGTTCGGCGAGATAGGCATCGACCCCATGACGGACGAAGCCCTTCAGGTGAAGCCGGCCGCTCACGTCGTCGGGCAGCGACGTGATGGCGGCTTCGATCGCGGCGGCGATCGGGTCCGGATCGCGGTCCCTGGACGTGATGTAGGGGGTGCCCAGCGATGGCGGCGTCAGGTCCACGATTTCCAGCCCCTCGGGCAGCAGGCCCAGTTCCTCGAACATGGTCCAGCTCAGCAGGTCGATCCCGGCCATGTCGGCCCGCCCCTCGGCCAGCGCCACCACGGAATGGGCATGGGCGCCGGTTTCGACCACCTCGCCCGGCGTGATGCCATGGGCCGTCAGGTAGGCGATGGGATTGCCCCAGCCCGATTGCGAATGCCGGTCGTTGATCGCCATCCGCGCCCCGCTGCGCAACGCCTCGCCCGTGCGCACCACCATGGCCGACCGGTAATGGCCCGGCGGACAGCCCGGCAGGCCGAAATCGGGGGTGCCGACAAGGGTCACGTCATTGGCCAGGTGCTGGCGATAGGGCAGGGAACAGGTCTGGGCCAGCAGCAGGTCGGGCGCGCGCCAGACCGGCCACAGGTCGTCGGGGCGCACCATCCGGTCGGGGCCGTGGCCCAGGTGGCGGCGGATCTCGGACCAGTAGGCATCGTTGGCGTCCCTGACGGGCGCCATGTCGTAAAAACCCAGGTAGACGGTCATCAGACGGTCATTCCCCGGCGGCCTTCCTGCGCGCCATGTTGCTGTCCAGGTCGTTGACGCCCAGCAGGCTGGCAACCAGGCGCAGCAGCGCGTCTTCCTCGGCGTCGCGCTGGCCATCGGCCAGGACGACCTGCCAGAGCGCCTCGATGATGGCCAGGCGTTCCTCGTAAGGCACGGCGTCCTTGATGGTGCGGGTAAAGCGCACCGTGTCCGGCGCGCCGGCCTCGACCTCTTCGGCGGTGCGGCGCAGGGCCGTCGCCTCGAACGGGGACATGCCGTAGCGCGCGGCCAGGATCCTGTCGATCTTTTCGGCTTCGTCGGGGGCGTAATATCCGTCGGTCCGGGCCACGCGGACCAGCAGAGCCGCCAGCGCGTGGCGCGCATCTTCGTCGGAAAGGCGTTGCGGGGCCGGGTCGGACAGCCGGCGGATCAGGTTCGATAGCATGTCAGCCATATAGCCCCGCGTTGTCGTTCAGGCAATCTCAGCCAAGCGCCGTCTTGGCCTGGGCGCGCGCCGCGGCATTGTCGGCGACCGACAGACCCAGCGCCAGGCGCGCGGTCTCGACGATCGCGGTCTCGTTCTCCTGGACGTCTCCGTCGACCATCACCACCTGCCAGAGCGCAGCCAGCGCCTCGCAGCGGGAGTCGACATCCAGTTCCGCGCGGATCAGCGCGGCAAAGGTTTCGGTGTCGGGCGCCGCCGCGTTCAGCTTTTCGCAGGTGGCGCGCATCTTGGCCGCCTCGATGGGGTCAAGGTCGAAGAGCCGGGCCAATACGCGGTCGATCAGGCTGATCTCCTCGACCTGGTAATTCCGGTCGGACATGGCGATCTGGACCATCAGCGCACCGATGGCCAGCTTGGCATCGGGGTCGGGCAGGGGGGCCGGTTCCGCCGCGCGGAACCGGTGCAGCATCTGGGACAGGACGGAGGTCATCGTTTCCGCCTCAGCCATCAGAAAGGAAATCGGGGCAAAGCGGGTCGCCGGGGAAAATGGGATAACGGAACGCATCGTCGCTCACCTGTAATCTGGAAAAAAGGACTGTCATTCAAATAGCCAACGTCAAAATAGATCATGTGGTTCCTTACGGTTGTCCAGAACGGGGCCTGTGTCCATCACTTTTGCTCGCCTCGTGCGTGAGGCGACCGCCGGAACGACACAAGGCGGACCTTGCGGCCCGCCTTGTCAGGTTCGGTTCGGCGCGTCGGGATCCGGTCAGACCAGGCGCGAGGTTTCCTTTGCCGCCCGGACGAAACTGTCGAACAGCGGATGCGGCGCGAAGGGCTTGGATTTCAGTTCCGGGTGGAATTGCACGCCGACGAACCACGGGTGATCCGACCATTCGACGATTTCCGGCAGGCGCCCGTCCGGCGACATGCCCGAGAACTTCAGCCCGGCCGCTTCAAGCTTGTCGCGATAGCGCAGGTCGACTTCGTACCGGTGGCGGTGACGTTCCTCGATGCAGGTCTCGCCGTAAATCTCGGCGACCTTCGATCCCTCGGCCAGCATCGCGTCATAGGCGCCAAGGCGCATGGTGCCGCCCTTGTCGTCGTCGACCTTGCGTTCGACCTTGTGATTGCCCTGCACCCATTCCTTCAGGTGATAGACCACCGGTTCGAACCGCTTCTTGCCCGCCTCGTGGTCGAATTCCTCGGACCCCGCCTTTTCGATCCCCGCCGCGTTGCGCGCCGCCTCGATCACCGCCATCTGCATGCCCAGGCAGATGCCCAGGTAGGGCACCTTGTGTTCCCGCGCGAACTGCGCGGCGCGGATCTTGCCCTCGGTCCCGCGTTCGCCGAAGCCGCCGGGGACAAGGATCGCATCGTAGCCTTCCAGGTAGGTGGCCGGATCCTCACGCTCGAACAGCTCCGCATCGACCCATTCCACGTTGACCTTCACGCGGTTGGAAATGCCGCCGTGGGTCAGCGCCTCGGCGATGGATTTGTAGGCGTCTTCCAGCTGGGTGTACTTGCCCACGATGGCCACGCTGACATCGCCTTCGGGGTGTTCGATCCGGTCGGCCACGTCTTCCCAGATGTCCAGCTTGGGCTTGGGCGCCGGGTGGATCTGGAACGCGTCCAGAACCGCCTGGTCCAGGCCTTCGCGGTGATAGACCAGCGGCGCTTCGTAGATGGATTTCAGATCCAGCGCCGCGATCACGCTGTCGGGGCGCACGTTGCAGAACAGCGCCAGCTTTTCGCGTTCCTTCGCCGGGATCGGCATTTCCGACCGGCAGACCAGGATGTCGGGCGCCAGCCCGATGGACCGCAATTCCTTGACCGAGTGCTGGGTCGGCTTTGTCTTCAGCTCGCCGGACGCCTTGATGAACGGCAGCAGCGTCAGGTGCATGAACACGCATTGCCCGCGCGGTTTGTCCTGGCTGAACTGGCGGATCGCTTCGAAGAACGGCAGGCCCTCGATATCGCCGACGGTGCCGCCGATCTCGCACAGCATGAAATCCACCTCGTCCTCGCCGATCGAGATGAAGTCCTTGATTTCGTTGGTAACGTGCGGGATCACCTGGATCGTCTTGCCCAGGTAGTCGCCCCGGCGTTCCTTTTCCAGCACGTTGGAATAGATCCGCCCCGAACTGACCGAGTCGGTCTTGCGCGCGGCGACCCCGGTGAAGCGTTCGTAATGCCCCAGGTCCAGATCGGTTTCGGCCCCGTCATCGGTGACAAAGACCTCGCCATGTTCGAAAGGCGACATCGTGCCCGGATCGACGTTCAGGTAGGGATCCAGCTTGCGCAGCCGCACCGAATACCCGCGGGCCTGAAGAAGTGCGCCCAGGGCCGCGGACGCAAGGCCCTTGCCCAATGAGGAAACAACACCGCCGGTAATGAAAATGAAACGCGCCATCGCTCGGCTGCCCCCGTGATTAACTGCGTGAATATCTGGTCTCAGATAGCCTTGACGGTGGTCAAACACCGCTTCACCACGGGACTCCATCCTATCAGGATTCGCGCGGAAAAGGCAAGAAAGCCGCTACATGCTGTTGCGGCTTTTTCGCTTGGGCCAAAGTATTGTGGATTAGTCGGCTTTCGGCACCAGGGGCGCGTCATCGTCCGACGCCGGCGGCAGCAGATCGTCCGCCGACGGCAACGCGGGCGTGGCCGGCGCTGCCGTTCCATCGGCTGCCGGAACCCCGGCCCGATCGATGACCGACGTGCCTGCCGCGTTCTGGGCCGCAAGCACCGTCAGGAAGATCGACGTGCAGATGAAGCCGGCCGCCAGGACCCAGGTGACCTTGGACAATGCCGTCGCGGCGGCCCGTCCCGCCGTGTTGGGCCCCGACGATCCCATGCCAAGACCGCCACCCTCGGAGCGCTGCATCAGCACGACACCGATCAGCGACAGGGCCAGAAGGAGGTGGATGATGAGAACGACGTTTTCCATGGGGCCCCGTTTGGGTTGGTAGGTCAGGCTTGGATCGGATCGCGCGACATGTAGGCAAAAGCTTTCCGGGGGGCAAGGGAGGAATCCGGGCTTGTCCGATGCGGTGCGCAGGGTAAGGATGCGCGCATGCCACATGATGATCACGACCACCCCCATGCCCTCCTGCCGCCGGATCCGGCGCTGCGGGTGAAGGCGCTAGAGACCATCCTGACGCGCAAGGGGCTGATCGACCCCGCGGCGCTGGATGTCATCATCGACACCTACGAGACCAAGGTGGGCCCCAAGAACGGCGCCGCCGTGGTCGCCCGCGCCTGGACCGATCCCGAGTTTCGCGCCTTCCTTCTGGACGATGGCACGGCCGCGGTGACCGAGATGGGATTTTTCGGCCGCCAGGGCGAACATATCGTCGCGGTCGAAAATACCCCCCAGGTGCACAACATGGTCGTCTGCACATTGTGCAGCTGTTACCCATGGGCGCTTCTGGGCATTCCGCCGGCCTGGTACAAATCCGACGCCTACCGCGCCCGCGCCGTGCGCGAACCGCGCAAGGTGCTGTCGGACTTCGGCGTGACGCTGCCCGGGAACATGTCCGTGCGCGTCTGGGATTCGACGGCCGAGGTGCGCTATCTGGTGCTGCCGATGCGTCCCGAGGGGACCGAAGGCATGTCGGCCGACGAGCTGGCGGCGCTGGTCACCCGGGATTCGATGATCGGCACCGGCGTGGTGGCGGCGCCATGACCCGGGTGCACGACATGGGCGGACGGTTCGGCGACGGGCCGGTGGAACCCGAGGCCGAGGACGCGCCGAAATTCGCCGAGGACTGGCACCGGCGCGCCATGGCGGTAACTTTGGCGACCGCGACGCTGGGCACCTGGAACATCGACATGTCGCGCCGCGCCCGCGAAAGCGTGGCGCCCAAGGATTACGCGCGGTTCTCTTATTACGAGAAGTGGATGGCCGGCGTCGCCGACCTGCTGGTCGAGACCGGGTTGGTGACCCGCGAGGATATGCAAAGCGGCGGGGACGTCGCGCAGCAGCTCTTGCAGGACCGGACCCTGCGGCCGGAAGCGGTGCCGGGCGTGCTGGCGCGCGGCGGCCCGGCGGATCGGGAAAGCAACGTGGCGGCCCGCTTTGCCGTCGGTGACATGGTGCGCACGCTGCGCCCTTCGGCCAACCGCCTGGTGGACGGGGGGCATACGCGGCTGCCCCGCTATGCCGCGGGCGCCAGGGGGCGAATCCTGCGCTGTCACGGCACCCATGTTCTGCCCGACAGCAACGCCCATGGCCTGGGCGAAGCGCCCGAGCCGCTTTACGCGGTGGTCTTCCCGGCATCCGAGCTTTGGGCCGTGCCCGAGCATCCGAACGACGAGGTGATCCTGGACCTCTGGCAAAGCTACCTGGAGCCCGCATGACCGCCGCCCCCGATCCCGTCTTTGCCGAACCCTGGCACGCGCAGGTCTTTGCGCTGACGGTTCATCTGCATGAATGCGGCCGGTTCACCTGGCCCGACTGGGCGGCGCGGTTCGGTGCGACGCTGGCCCGGCACGGGGTGTCCAGGGACCTGGATGGTGGCGAGGATTACTTTGCGGCCTGGCTTGAGACGCTCGAAGCGCTGCTGGCCGAGGAAGGGTCTGCGCGGGGCGACGAGGTGGAGGAGATCCGGTCGGCCTGGGAAGAGGCGTACCTGTCCACGCCCCACGGCCAGCCGGTGCATTTGCGGTAGGGGGGACGCGCCCCGTCGCAACTCCCACCCACCCACCCCGTCGCGCCGGGGCGCGCAAGCTAAGAGAATGCCGGGGCGCGCAAGCTAAGAGAATGCCGGGGCGCGCCAGCAAAAGAACGCCGGGGCGCGCGCGCCGAAAGGAGTGCCGGATAACAGGCGTGCCGGTGCGCGCGGGCCAACGGAAACCGGCGTTTGATAATCCTGAACGTCCAACGTGCGCGGCGCCCGAACACGCTCCCCTGCATGCCGGCTATGTCCCGATACGCACCCACCTGCGGCATCCTCGCCCGAGAATCCGGTTTCACTACGCCAACGCTGTCGCTATAGGGGCGAGGTTCGAAGCGACCGTCTCGGGAGAGATATCATGGCAAACGTCGTCGTCGTCGGCGCCCAGTGGGGTGACGAGGGAAAAGGCAAGATCGTTGACTGGCTGAGCGAACGCGCGGATGTGATCGCGCGTTTCCAGGGTGGTCACAACGCCGGCCACACGCTGGTCATCGATGGCGAGGTGTTCAAGCTGCATGCGCTGCCGTCGGGCGTGGTGCGCGGCGGCAAGCTGTCGGTCATCGGCAACGGCGTGGTGCTGGACCCCTGGCACCTGATGAAAGAGATCGCCACCATCGCCGAACAAGGCGTGCAGGTGACCCCCGAAACCCTGATGATCGCCGAAAACACCCCGCTGATCCTGCCGATCCACGGAGAGCTGGACCGCGCGCGGGAATCGCAGAATTCGGTCGCCAAGATCGGCACCACCGGCCGGGGCATCGGCCCCGCCTACGAAGACAAGGTCGGCCGCCGGTCGATCCGTGTCGCCGACCTGGCCGACAAGGCCACGCTGGAACTGCGCGTCGACCGCGCGCTGGTGCACCATGACGCGCTGCGGTCCGGTCTGGGGCTGGAACCTGTCGACCGCGCCGGGCTGATCGCGTCGCTGGAAGAGATCGCCAAGCACATCCTGCCCTTCGCCGCACCGGTCTGGAAGGTGATGCAGGAACGGCGCCGCGCCGGCCAGCGGATCCTGTTCGAAGGCGCGCAGGGGTCCCTGCTGGACATCGATTTCGGCACCTATCCCTATGTCACATCGTCCAACGTGATCGCGGGCCAGGCGGCCACCGGCACCGGCATCGGCCCCGGGTCGATCGACTTTGTCCTGGGCATCGTCAAGGCCTACACCACGCGCGTCGGCGAAGGCCCGTTCCCGACCGAACTGACCGACGAGGTCGGCGAACGCCTGGGCGAGCGCGGGCATGAATTCGGCGTCACCACGGGGCGCAAGCGCCGCTGCGGCTGGTTCGATGCTGTCCTGGTGCGCCAGACCTGTGCCCTGTCGGGGATCAACGGCATCGCGCTGACCAAGCTGGATGTGCTGGACGGGTTCGAGACGCTGAAGATCTGCACCGGCTACGAACTGGACGGCAAGGTCATCGACTATCTGCCGACCGCCGCCGATCACCAGGCCCGTGTCGTGCCGATCTACGAGGAAATGCCGGGCTGGTCGGAATCGACCGAGGGCGCGCGCAGCTGGGCCGATCTGCCGGCCAACGCGATCAAGTACGTGCGCCGGGTCGAGGAACTGATCGGCTGCACCGTCGCGATGCTGTCGACCTCGCCGGAACGCGAAGACACGATCCTCGTCACCGATCCCTTCGCGGACTGACGGCCGGACAGGGGGGGCTGATGGGGGACAAGCCAGGGTTAAGCTACAAGGCGCGCCGCCGCTGGTCGCTGGTGATCCTGCTGATCGGCCTGCCGCTTTACGCGGTGGTGGCCGTCAGCGTGATGAACTGGCTCGGGCGGCCGCCGATCTGGCTTGAACTGATCGTCTACGTGGTGCTGGGCCTGCTTTGGGCGGTGCCGTTCAAGTTCGTCTTCAAGGGGGTCGGCAAGCCCGACCCGGACGCGCCGGCGGACGAATAAGTCCCATCCATAAAACGAAAAAACCGCGCCCTGGCGCGGTTTTTCTTTGGGTCGGTCGGTGGTCTCAGCCTGCGGCCTTGTGCGTCGGGCGAAAGCCGATCTGCTCTGAGGCGGTGAAGCGGCCCCCGGCGGTCTTCTGGATCTTGCCCTCGCGCAGGAGGCGGCCGAAGGTGCGCAGCCCGTCCTCGCGGTTGAAACCCGATTTCTCGACCTGCTTGACGCGGTTCATCAGCTGCGGGCGCGAAAATTGCTCCCAGCCCTCGACGAAGGACATGTAGGCGGCGGCGGCTTCCAGCAATTCGTGCAGCTCGCGCGCGCCGACCTCCTGGGCGAAGGTGACAAAGCCGGTGGGCTGCTCGTCGTCCTGTTCGGTTTCGGCCGCCACGCGGCGGGGGCGGACCGGGGCGCTTTCGGGCTGGGTCGTTTCGGCATCGACGCGCTGTTCGGCCACCAGCTTCAGCGGCGCGGGTCGGCTGTCGCCGGGACGGCGCGGACGCGATGCGTCGCCCGACGCTTCGGGGCGGCGGGGGCGCACGACGCTGGCCAGATCCTCGCGATAGGCGGCATCGGCCAGGGCGATCTTGCGGGTCTCGGGCGACAGCGTTTCTTCGGCCTCGGCGGCGGCCACGGCGGCGCGCAGGTGGGTATAGGCTTCGCGGCGCGAGGAATTTTCCGCCTCGCCCATCTTGCTGTCGGCCTCGGCCATCAGGCGCGAGACATCCGGTTCACGTTCCGCGATCGGCTCGCGCGGGCGGTCGGCGGCGGCGGGCGCCTCGTCGGGCGGGTTCAGCGCGGCCTGCGCCTCGGCCAGTTCGGCGGCGACGGCGTCAAGCTCGGCCTGCAGGTCGGCCTCG